>CAKMZE010000067.1:0-4918 GCA_929200295.1 uncultured Alphaproteobacteria bacterium | reverse complement strand
ATATCATTGCTCAATGAGGCTGGGCTTTTCCTATGGGTCCGCCCAAAGGGGGCGCAATGAAGGTTTTTATCATCGCAGGCGAGGTTTCGGGCGATAAGCTTGGCAGTGCATTGATGACAGGCCTCAGCCAACTTTACCCAGAGGTGGCGTTTTCAGGTATTGGCGGCACTTTGATGCAAGAGCAAGGGTTACAAAGCCAATTCCCGATGGAAGAGCTCTCGGTCATGGGGTTGGCCGAAATCTTGCCAAAATATCGCGCGCTCAAAGCCCGCATCAGAGAGACCGCGGATGCGATCGTTGCGACACAACCTGATATACTGATCACAATCGACAGCCCCGATTTCTGCCTGCGTGTGGCAAAGCAAGTCAAAGCACGCAGCACCATTCATATGGTGCATTATGTCGCGCCCACAGTCTGGGCTTGGCGCCCAAAGCGTGCACAAAAGATGGCGGCGTTTATCGATCATGTGCTGGCGCTCTTTCCATTTGAGCCGCCATATATGCAGGCTGCGGGGATGGCATGCGACTTTGTCGGGCATCCTGTGGTGACGGACCCCATCGCCTCAGTGGCTGAGGCACAAGCGTTTCGCGCCAAACATAGCATTGGTGATGCGCCGCTAATTCTTGCGCTTCCCGGTTCACGCAAAGGTGAGGTGACACGCCTGATGGCGCGTTTTGGTGACGCTTTGGGCCAGTTTCAGGCACGGCATCCAAATGCGCGTATCGTTCTGCCCTGCGCCGCCCCGGTTGCGGATCGCGTGCGCGATCTGACCGCGAATTGGCCGCACACACCGATATTAATCGACCCACGCGCAGATACGGATGGGCAAGAGAAACGCGCGGCCTTTCGGGCCGCCGATCTTGCCTTGGCGGCCTCTGGCACTGTGTCGCTTGAGCTGGCCGCAAACGAGACCCCCATGGTGATCGCCTATGATATGGCGTGGCTCAGCCGCCTGATCATAGCGCGCATGTTACGCGTGGATACGGTAACCCTCGTTAATTTGGTTAGTGATACACGCGTTGTGCCCGAATTTATCGGCAAGAACTGCCAAGCTGATGCCATCGCAGAAAGCCTAAACCACACCTTTGCCAACCCAGATGCGCAGCGCAAAGCAATGCAGCTCACGATGCAGCGTCTCGGGCAGGGGGGCGAACCGCCAGGTTTACGTGCCGCGCAGGCGGTGTTGACCCGGTATCAGGCGACCATCAAGGATGATCAGGCCAAGCGCAAGTAACGTAAACCCCGCATAGGCCTGCACCCCAAGTGTTTCGCCTAAAAACACAGCGCCCAATACAATCGCAATCGGGGCCACAAGCAATGTGCACAGCATCAGGTTCCCGCTGCCAGCCATGGCAAGCACGCGGTAATAAAGCAAATAAGCAACCGCGGTAGCAATCACCGCATAATACCCCACAGCCGTCCACGTGCGCATCGTGAGGCTGAAATCAAACGCGCCTTCAATAGCATAAGCCAAAGGCACCATGATCAAACTGGCCCCGGTGACCATCCCTGCTGCTGCGACTTGGGGCGGCAGATCACGCAGCATTTTGCGCGCCCAGACACCCGCGCAGGCATAGCTCACCGTGCCCATGATCACAGCAATTTGGGACATCGATCGCAGATCAAAGCTCAGCAATGCATCTAAACCTATCGCGGTACACACCCCGAGAAACCCAATGCTCACACCAAGGATTTTCCGCGCAGTCAGTCTTTCATCCGCAAAAAACATCGCCGCAATGATCACGCCAAAGACTGCCGTTGCCGCATTGAGGATCGACGTGAGCCCAGATTCAATATGCAGCTGCCCCCATGCCATAAGGGAGAATGGAATGACATTATTGAGCAGCCCCATCATTAAAAAAGCACACCAAATCTGCGGCTTGCGCGGAACTCCTAATCCTTTGATCCAGATGTAGCCCCATAATATCAGCATCGCCCAGAACACCCGATGCGCGACCGCCGTGAGCGGCCCGATCTCATCTAAGGCCACACGGATTGAAAGGAACGACGCGCCCCAAATCAGTGAGAGCAGCATAAGCTCTGCCCAGGCGCGGGGTGAAAGGGTCATTTGATGTGTCATTGGGGTAGATGACGGGTTTTACGACATGCGAGCAACCCGTTTTATGTGTATTGCATAAAAAAGCCCCGCTTTAGATAAAGCGGGGCTTTTGCTATCTATTTTGCGCGTTTTAGAACTTATACGCGATTTTCAGACCAAAGGCTGTTGCAGTGTTATCTTTAAACTCTGATCCTGGTTGATCAGCAATCAACGGATGCTCTGTCTCAGCGTCACCCAACATGATATAGCGCGCGCCGCCTGTGATCTCGATGTTATCCATCGTGTAGGTTGCACCCAGACCAATGCTCACATTGCCATCTGTTGGAGCGAGATCACCCGCAAATCCACCAAGTGCGGCCTCGTATCCAACGGTCACAGCACCTGACCACTGGTCAGAGAAACGGCGACCAACGCCCAAGCTGAGCGCAAGTGTGTCATCGTCGTAGTCTTGTAATGATGACCCGCTTGTCACAGCATTGTGTACAGGTGGTGCGTAATCAAACTGGGTCCATTTTGCATAGCGAATAGATCCGAAAACAAGCGTATCTGCGGCAACACCAGATTGAAAATCAAGGTTGAACGATTCAGGTGTTTCGACAGAGGTTGTCGCAGTCACACCAGTTCCACATGCTGCGGCAACTGAGCAGCTTTCCGTGGCTTCGATGTCATGCTTGATTTTTGAATTATATGTCAAAGCGATACGTAATGCGATATCAGGGCGTTCATAAGCCGCACCAACAAGGAAGCCTGCGGCTGAGCTGCTTTCACTGTCGATAGCATAATTCACAAGTGTCGGCTTTGTCACAGACGCCTGAACCGTTTGGTAACGCAGACCGCCATGCACAGAGAAATTATCATTGATGTTATAGCGCGCCACAGCTGTGATTGCTGAGCTGGTCACATCTGCTGTTGCAGCGCCTGTATAGTAACCTGCGTCAGTGTCACTATAGTCAACACTCGCGCCAAATGGCTGATCAAAGATCAATGACAAAGACAGATTGTCTTGAAACTGATATTTTAGGCCGCCTGAAAACTGTGTGTAAGATGAAGCCATATTGCCTGAACCGACATTGCCAAGCCCTGTTCCAGTGGCGGTACCGCTCACAGAAGGCGTGACCTGGCCAAAGCTCAGCTCAACAGTATTGCCATCTTCGAAAATGATGCCGATCCCCTGACCAGAACGGTCTAGTCCACCAGCGTAAAGTGATGTGCTCGACAGCAATAATGCAGCCAAGGCAGTTGTTGTATTTTTCATGTCCTCGTCCCCGTGCGAGTTATATTTTTAGTGGTAAAAGTTTGGAATCCGCCGCGCCACAGGTCAATTCCTGACGCTACGTCATCGCCATTACATCAGGGGGCGTAACAAATTAGCATCTACGGTTTTACGCCACGCGTCACCGACCACAGATTAAGATAATTGGCCAAGAAAATCACTGTAGCACCTATAAATACAAATATATCAATAGGTTCGTTATATAGCACCATCCCAACAATCGCGATGACGGGCAGGCGAACAAAGTCAATTGGCATCACAATATGTGCAGGTGCAAGCGCAAGCGCCTTGGTCATGCAAAAATGCGCGGTGAGCCCTGCAATCCCGATGGCAATAACAAAGGGCAGTAGTTCACGGCTCGGGATCGCGATATCCCCATCATACCCCGCGCATATCAGGCCAAATACCGCCTGAAAGCAGGTCAGATAAACCAGAATCGTTGTAATCGATTCGGTTTTTGTCAAATCACGGGTGATAATAGCGGTGATCGCAAAGGCGACAGCGGCACCTGCGCCCGCAAAAAGCCCGGGGTTTAACGGCCCTGTCAGATCAGGGCGCGTGACCAGCAATACACCGCAAAATCCGATAAACGCTGACAAAACACCCATGCCTGAAATACGGTCATTAAGAAATAATGGCGATAATAAAAGCACCCAAATCGGCGTGGTGAACTCAAGCGCGAAAACCTGCGCCAAGGGAAGCACGAAGATCGCATAAAACCACAGGTTTTGCCCTGTGAAATGGGCAATGTTGCGCACCATGTGACCACGCCACCGTGTCAGGGTGACTTGGCCTAACGTCCCGAACATACGTGCAAAACTCAACACGATCATAATGCCAAAGAGGCTGCGATAAAGCATGATTTCGAAGGTATCGAGCGCAACACTGACCGTGCGCCCGGCAACAGCCATGCATGCAAAAGCAATGATCGCCCCGATCATCCAGAGCGCTGCAACGATGATCGCTGGTTGTTTACGCACAATCAGTGTCTGTTGGTTGAGGGATGACCTTATTCACTGTGCGCATAACAACATCCCTCAAGAATAATCGGCACATCACCAAGCTGCGTGAGAATTGTCGCGTTAATAGGAAATTGCTCTGCATTTATCTGACATGCACCTTGCTTGAATACAGCGATCGCTGATTGCTGCCGGCCAACCAGCGTCATTGCACGCGTTGTCTTTGCCCCTTCGGCGGTGCCATCCTGCATGATTGTCATGTCAGCGTCGGTGCCTTGATAGGATAACCGCGCTGTGCCGCTTGATAATTCCAACGCCCAATTGGGGATCACACCCACACAGCTTTGTACCGTAGACACATCCGCATAAACAGGATGAGATAAGTAGTACAATGCGGTGATATAACGCGTTATTCCCACTCAATCGTTCCCGGTGGCTTGCTTGTGATGTCGTATGTGACACGGTTGATACCCGGGACTTCGTTGATGATCCGCGTTGCGGTTTCACCTAAGAACTCATGACTAAACGGATAGTAATCCGCCGTCATCCCATCAACGGATGTCACAGCGCGCAGCGCGCAGGCAAAATCATATGTGCGCCCGTCGCCCATCACCCCGACCGTGCGG
>CAKMZE010000066.1:8877-14461 GCA_929200295.1 uncultured Alphaproteobacteria bacterium | reverse complement strand
CCTCAAACTCCATAAAGTCAATGGCTAAACCTGCCACGATCAACATTGTCATAAGGAGATACAATGAAAAGATAATCATACCCCCATCTTCGTCTTGTTTAAAATTCTTCAGACGTGATTTGACTGACATATTTTCGATCCAATTATAGACACAGTTTCTTTGAGTAACCATAACACGCAATCCAACTGAACTTAGATGTAACCCCCAAACGAATGGCGGCACATACATTTACATTTGGGATAATTAAGCATTTCGCTGTGGCGGAAATTTGACCGAAACAGAGCTAATTTTGAGAGATTTCATGTGCGAAATGAAACAAAGATGTGGATTGCCTCTGATTGTTACCGATTTTGGTAGTGTTTCATTAACCAATGTTAAAATTCACTTAAGGAATGATAAGGTTTTGATGAAAATTTCAGAATCTTTATAACGAAGTAATGCGCGCCATCACCTCGTTTGTTTTTGCTCATAAAAACTGAGGTTTGGCATTACCCAAAGACAAAATTCCATTGGCAGCTCTTGCAAGTTTCATAAAATTTAGTGCTCAATCTGACAACGGATTCGGGGGGCATTCGCGATGGGGTATTCTGGTTTTAAAGTGATCAAAGAGGGGCTCTTTGGTCAAAAGGGCTGGAGGCCTGTTTGGCGCAATCCAGAGCCAAAATCAGAATATGATGCGATTATTATTGGTGGCGGCGGGCATGGGCTTTCGACGGCTTATTATCTCGCTAAAAACCATGGGATGACCAATATTGCTGTCCTAGAAAAAGGCGATCTTGGCAGTGGTAATATCGGGCGCAACACGACCATCGTGCGCGCCAATTATTTCCTGCCTGGGAACTCTGAATTTTACTCGCATTCGCTGAAATTATGGGAGGGGATGGAGCAGGATTTGAACTACAATACGATGATGTCGCAGCGTGGGATCATCAATTTATTTCATTCAGATGGGCAGCGTGATGCCTTTGTGCGGCGTGGCAATGCAATGGTCAATCAGGGTGACGATGCGATCCTGCTTGACCGCGAAGGCGTGCGAAATTTAGTGCCTTATCTTGATTTTGAGAACACACGTTTCCCGATTTATGGCGGTCTTTACCATCCACGCGGCGGCAGTGCGCGCCATGATGCGGTTGCCTGGGGGTATGCGCGCGGCGCGGACCAGCGCGGCGTTGATCTGATCCAGCAGTGCGAGGTGACCGGGATTGATATTACCGCAGGAAAGGTCACAGGTGTGCAAACCACCCGCGGGGTGATCAAGACCAAGAAAGTGGCGATCGTGACGGCGGGGCGTTCGGGGCAAGTGGCGGCAATGGCGGGCATGCGTTTACCGATTGAGAGCCATGTTTTACAGGCCTTTGTGACCGAAGGGCTCAAGCCAGTAATTGACCATGTGATCAGCTTTGGCATGGGGCATTTTTATATCAGCCAGTCCGATAAGGGTGGTTTGGTTTTCGGTGGCGATCTCGATTTTTACGCCTCATATGCGCAGCGTGGCAATCTACCGATGAAAGAGCATGTGATGGAAGCAGGCATGACCTTGATGCCGATGATCGGCAAGGCCAAGGTCCTGCGGTCTTGGGGGGGGATCATGGATATGACCCCTGATGGCAGCCCGATTATTGATAAAACCCCAACCGATGGGCTCTTTCTCGACTGTGGCTGGTGTTATGGCGGGTTCAAGGCGGTGCCTGCATCCGGGTGGGCGCTTGCCCATCTGATGGCAACAGGCGAAAGCCATGAGACAGCCGCAGGTTTCCGCTTAGATCGGTTTCGTGATGGCGTTGGTCTGATGGATGAGGAGGGCACAGGTGCACAGCATAATTTACACTAAGCGCGCCATGCCGTGTGCAAAGCAGGAAAGAGGCTAGGATGCGGATCACATGCCCTTTGTGCGGTGAAAGAGATCGCCGCGAGTTTTACTATGTCGGTGACGCCGTCGCACTTAGACGCCCATCTCCTGATGCGGGTGAAGCCGCGTGGGATGACTATATCCATAACCGCGACAACCCCGCAGGCGATACACAAGATTTGTGGCAGCATGAGGCAGGATGCGGTGCATGGGTCGTTGTTGATCGCAACACGGTCACGCATGCTGTAAATAATGTGACCCTCGCGGCAAAGGTGACACGATGAGATTACCCAATACCCCCGAGGCCACTGTAAATTTCACCTTTGACGGGGTGCCAATGCAGGCCGTGCCCGGCGAAACGCTCGCATCTGCATTGCTGGCCAATGGTGTAAAACACGTCGCGCGGTCGTTTAAATACCACCGCCCGCGCGGGATCATGACCGCAGGATCCGAGGAACCCAATGCGCTTGTCACTATCGGCCGTGGGGCGAACATAGACCCAAACGTGCGTGCCACTGTGCAAGAGGTCTATGAGGGGCTCGACGCGTATTCCCAAAACGCATGGCCATCCTTGCGGTTTGATATGATGGCGGTGAACGATCTGATCTCGCCCTTCTTAGGCGCGGGGTTTTATTATAAAACATTTATGTGGCCAAAGGCATTTTGGGAAAAGCTGTACGAGCCGGTGATCCGCCGTGCAGCTGGTTTGGGTGGGCTTTCAGCCAAGCATAATGAAACGCTGTATGAAAAGGCCTTTGGCTTTTGCGATGTCCTCGTGATTGGCGGCGGTCCTGCGGGGCTGATGGCGGCGTTAACCGCTGGGCAGGCGGGGGCGGATGTGATTTTAGCCCATGAGGATAGCGCGCTGGGGGGGCAGTTGCTATCCGAGCGTGAAATGATCGAAGGTGCACCAGCACGCGATTGGATCGCCGCAACTGTGGCTGCGCTTGAGGCGATGCCAAATGTGCGAATCATGACGCGCACAACGGTGACGGGGGCTTATGATCAGGGAACATTTGCCGCGCTTGAACGTGTTGGTCATCACTTGCCGCGCCGCGATGATCTACCGCTTGAGTGCTTTTGGCGCATTGTTGCGAAACGTGCGATTTTATGTGCTGGCGCGCTGGAGCGCCCGATTGCCTTTCCCAATAATGACCGCCCGGGGATCATTCTGGCCAGCGGAGTGCGCGCTTATGTCAACAGATGGGGCGTGGCACCGGGGCAGGCGGTCGCTGTTTTTGGCAATAATGATGACGCGCATCGCACGGCTGTTGATTTGCTCGCCGCTGGTGTGCGTGTGGCTGCGGTGATCGATAGCCGGCATGGGGCACAGGCGCAGGGTGATTATCAGCTGATTGCAGGTGGGCAAGTCACCGCAACAAAGGGGCGTCATGGTCTGACAGGGGTTACCGTTTCAACCGAAACAGAGGATATTCAGATCAGCTGTGATTGCCTTGCCATCTCGGGCGGGTGGAACCCATCGCTGCATTTGACCTGTCACATGAACGGGCGTCCGCGATGGGATGAAACGCTTGCAGCCTTTGTGCCAACGCCTGACGCTGTGCCGGGGCTTGTTACCGCAGGGGCGTGCAACGGCACCTTTGATACCAGCGGCTGTTTGACCGAAGCCGCAGAGATGGCCGCGACCATTGCAAAAGATCTGGGATTTGTCGTCAAAAAGAAACCCATTATTCCCGCGGCAGATACAAGCCCCTATCAGATTGTGCCGCTCTGGCTGGTCGAAGGACGTGGGCGCAAGTGGCTCGATTTCCAGAACGATGTGCATGTGAAAGATGTCGCATTAGCGGCGCAAGAAAACTTTGTCTCAGTCGAGCATATGAAACGTTACACGACCCAAGGCATGGCGCCGGATCAAGGCAAATCTTCTAACGTGTCGGCACTGGCTGTTTTGGCCGATGTCACAGGCCGGAGCATCCCGGAAACAGGGACGACCACCTATCGCCCACCCTTTGTGCCTGTGGCGATTGCAGCCATGGGGGCAGGGGCGCAAGGCTCAGGCTTTGCGCCTGAGCGTTTTACCACCTCACATGCCGCGAGCCTAGGGCGTAATGCGCCAATGATCGAAGCGGGGCTATGGTATCGCCCGTCGTATTTCCCACAATCAGGCGAAACCACATGGCAGCAAAGCTGTGATCGCGAGGTGGAATATGTGCGCAATGTGGTGGGCGTTTGTGATGTCTCAACCTTGGGCAAAATTGATGTCCAAGGGCCGGATGCCGCCGTGTTTCTGGATTTCGTCTATACCAACACGTTTTCGACGCTCAAGCTTGGGCGGACCCGCTATGGGTTAATGCTTCGCGAAGACGGCCATGTGATGGATGATGGCACAACTGCGCGTCTCGGGGATGATCATTATGTGATGACCACGACCACAGCGGCGGCAGGTCAGGTGATGCGCCATCTTGAATATGTGCGCCAGGTTTTGCGCCCGGGTCTTGATGTGCAAGTGGCCTCTGTCACGGAACAATGGGCGCAATTCGCGGTCGCAGGTCCGCGATCAAGAGAGCTGCTGTCTGGGGTGACATCCGCAGATATCAGTAATGAGGCCTGGCCCTTTATGGGCTGTGGGGCTGTTGATGTGTTGGGTATTCCGGGGCGGCTGTTTCGGATCTCCTTTTCGGGTGAGCTGGCCTATGAAATCGCAGTGCCCGCCCGTTATGGCGATAGTCTCTTTCGCCTGCTCACTGCGCAAGCCGAAGCCATGGGCGGGGGCGCTTATGGGATGGAGGCGCTCAATGTTTTGCGGATTGAAAAAGGCTTTATCACCCATGCCGAGATTGATGGCCGGGTGACTGCCTTTGATCTGGGGATGGATGCTATGGTCTCGCGCAAGAAAGACTGCATTGGTCAGACTATGGCTGGGCGCCCCGGTCTACACGGCCCTGAACGTCGGCAGATGGTCGGGGTGTGTGCAATAACAGGTGATGTCAAACTCAGCGCGGGTGCGCATTTGTTTGAACAAGCCGCAGAATCTGTGCGCGTCAATAGCCAAGGCCATGTCACATCCGTGTGCTATTCACCAACGCTGGACGGTGAGATCGGTCTCGCGTTCTTGCAAAACGGGCGGGCGCGTATCGGTGAAACCCTGCGCTTTGTTGATCATTTGCGCGGCATAGACACCCTGTGCGAGGTGTGTGCCCCTGTGATGTTTGATCCAAAAGGAGAGCGTGTGCGTGGTTAAGTTGATCGAAAAAACACCCTGCGCTGGGCTTTTGCCCCGCAGCATTGGCCTGATGACGCTGGCTGAGGATGCATATCCAGCGATGACAAGCATCGCGCCATATCAAGGGCAAAGCAGACAGGTGTCAGCGGCACTCAAATCAACATTCGGTGTCGGGTTTCCCAGCCCAAACCGCAGCCTGCTGTCTGATAGGGTGCGGATCACATGGATCGGGCAGGGGGCCGCGATGATATGTGGTGAGGCACCGCCTACGCTCACTGGGGCTGCTGTGACGGATCAATCAGATGCTTGGGCCGTTGTGCGGCTCACTGGCAAAGGGGCCGAGGATGTTTTGGCACGTCTTGTGCCTGTTGATCTCAGACGTCCGCAGTTTCGCAGCAATCATACGGCGCGGACACTGCTTGGGCATATGCATGTCAGCATCACCCGCATTGATGCAAAAACTTTTGAAATCATGGCAATGCGCTCAATGGCGCAAACATTGGTGCATGAGCTGAGCCAAGCGATGGAAAACGTTGCGGCGCGTGGGTAA
>CAKMZE010000066.1:5095-8867 GCA_929200295.1 uncultured Alphaproteobacteria bacterium | reverse complement strand
TGGGTAATCTGTGATCTCGACTTTGCTGCGTGCGCACGCGATAATGGCGTTATGAGTCTGCCCCCTGGTTTCATCGATGAATTGCGCGCGCGCCTGTCCCTTGGGCAGGTCGTTGGGCGTAAGGTCATGTGGGACAGTCGCAAAACCAATCAGGGCAAGGGTGATTTCTGGGCGCAATGCCCGTTCCATCAGGAAAAATCATCAAGCTTTCATGTGGATGATCGCAAAGGGTTTTATTACTGCTTTGGCTGCCATTCCAAAGGCGACGCAATCACATTTGTGCGCGAGACCGAGAACGTAGGCTTTATGGAAGCCGTCCAGATCCTCGCGGCTGAGGCGGGCATGACAATGCCCGCACGCGACCCAAAGGCACAGGAAAAAGCCGATAAACGCACGATGCTGGCTGACGTGATGGAGCAAGCGGTGCAATGGCACCGTTTGCAATTGCAAACAGCCGCGGCAGGTGAGGCGCGCGATTATCTTGTCCAGCGGGGGCTGTCGTCCGAGGCTTTGGCAAGATGGGATATCGGTTTTGCACCCAGTGGTGGCGGGATCATGGCGCATCTCAAAGGCAAAGGCGTGGATCCGCAATTGGTCATCGACGCGGGGCTTGCCGCAGAGAGCGATCGTGGCGGCGCGCCTTATGATCGGTTTCGCGGGCGCATCATCTTTCCCATTCGCGATGCGCGGGGCCGGGCAATTGGCCTCGGCGGTCGCGCGATGGCGGCTGATGCGCGGGCGAAATACCTCAATTCACCCGAAACACCGCTATTTGATAAGGGCCGCAGCCTGTACAATCACGGCCCCGCACGCGAGGCGGCAGGCAAAGGCCAATCGCTGATCGTTGCCGAAGGCTATATGGATGTGATCGCCCTTTCTGAGGCAGGGTTTGGGGCGAGTGTTGCGCCACTGGGAACGGCCATCACCGAAGACCAACTGCGACTCTTATGGCGGATCGCGCCAGAGCCGATCATCGCCTTAGACGGGGATACAGCAGGCTTGCGTGCTGCGATGCGGGTGATCGATATCGCGCTGCCGCTGTTAGAGGCCGGGCAATCGCTGCGCTTTGCGCTCATGCCCGATGGTATGGACCCTGACGATTTGATCAAGGCCAAGGGGCCTGCGGGGATGCAGAATCTCTTGGATGCGGCAATCCCCATGGTGCAGCTTTTGTGGCAGCGCGAAACGGCTGGCAAAACCTTTGACAGCCCAGAGCGGAAGGCAGCGCTTGATAAAGCGCTGCGTGAAAAGATCAAACTGATCGTCGACCCGTCTATCCGCACGCATTACGCAAGCGCGATCAAAGAGATGCGCTGGGCGCTTTTCAACCCACGCCAAAATGCGTCTAACTCTGGTGGGCAGCGCAGGCCATGGGTGCGCGGGCAGTCTGCGTGGGATGCTGCGCGCTCGCCTTCGGCGACAAATAAGCAATCTGCTTTGGGGGCTGGAACCGCTGATGAGGATAGATTGCGCGAGGCTGTGATCCTCGCGGCATTGCTGAGCACACCCGAGGTGGTTTTTGAATTTGAGGTGGCGCTTGAGCGGATGGTTTGTGAACATCCCGCGCATATGCAGATCAAGGATCTCATTTTGCAGTTTGCGCAGGATGAAGATCCGTACCGCGCGATTTCTGTGGCGTGGGGGGCGGACCCTCTTGAAACGCTGACGCAACATTCCCACGTAGCGATTAGCCCTGCGGTGCGCCGTGCGGGTGATGCCGAGATTGCGCGCATGTGCGTGAACGAGGAACTGGCAAAACTAAACGCAAGGCGCAATTTCCCGCGTGAACTGGCAGATGCGCTTGAGGACATCACCGGAACCGTCGATGAAGGTCTGACCTGGCGCTTGTCGCAAGCGGCGCAATCGTTAAATGGACCTAGCACAGCCGAGGCAGGTGCTGTAACCGAATTTGATACCGCAGAAAACGGTGCAAAACTAAACAAAGATGAGCGCTCAGCCTTTGATGAGGTACTGCGTCAGATTACATTAACAAAGAAATCACCATAGCCCGGTAGCAAGTATATCTGGGGTTCTAGCAACAAAAGATAAAAAACACGTCTCTACCGCTTGCGAATCACCGAATCGACAGGTTGATTCGGCAGCGAGCGAATAACACGAATCAGTTTGCGTCATTGACGCCCTTTATCAAAGGATCACCTCTTATGGCCGCCAAAGATAATGATGACCGCAAATCAGACCAGGATGATGGCTCTCTCGACATGAGCCAAGCTGCGGTCAAAAAGATGATCGCAGATGCGCGTGAGCGTGGCTATATCACTTACGACCAGCTCAACGCTGTTCTGCCTCCTGAACAAGTGTCCTCGGATCAGATCGAAGACGTGATGTCGATGCTCTCTGAAATGGGCATTCAGGTCACCGAAGAGGAAGAAAGCGAAGAGGTGGATGACGGCACCTCAAAGGAGTTGATCACAACAGGCGGCAACCGCGAGGTGACGCTTGCCGGCTCTGATACAGAAAAGCTTGATCGTACCGATGACCCTGTGCGGATGTATCTGCGCGAAATGGGCAGCGTCGAGCTGCTGTCGCGTGAGGGTGAGATCGCGATTGCTAAGCGGATTGAGGCTGGACGCAACACGATGATCCTCGGGCTTTGCGAAAGCCCACTGACATTCCAAGCGATCACCATCTGGCGCGACGAATTGCTGAACGAAGATATTCTGCTGCGCGATGTGATCGATCTTGAGACGACATTTGGCAATCAGCTGGGCGAGGACGATGACGAGATCGCAGTGGTTGCCCCCACAGCAACCGAGGCCCCCGTCGAAACCGAAACGCCACAAGAGCTGGACGCCGATGGCAACCCGATCGCCAAAGACGACGACGATGACGACGACGATCAGGCAAGCATGTCTTTGGCTGCGATGGAGGCCGCGCTTAAGCCACGCGTGCTTGAAACGCTTGAGGTGATCGCGCATGACTTTGCTGAGCTTTCAGAAATGCAAGACGCGCGGATGTCAGCGACATTAAACGAGGATGATTCATTCTCAAACAAAGCAGAAGATAAGTACCAAAAACTGCGGTCTGAAATTGTGCTCATGGTGAACTCGCTTCACCTGCATAACAACCGGATCGAGGCGTTGATCGACCAGCTTTATGGCATCAACCGCCGGATTATGCAGATCGATGGCGCAATGGTAAAGCTTGCGGACCAAGCCCGGATCAATCGCCGCGAATTCATTGATGAATACCGTGGGCGCGAGCTGGACCCAAATTGGCTTGAGGACATGAGCCAGAAAACAGGCCGTGCTTGGCAGTCATTGCTTGAACGGTCGACAGATAAGATCGAGGATTTGCGCAGTGATATGGCGCAGGTTGGTCAATATGTTGGTGTTGATATTACAGAATTCCGCCGGATTGTGCAGCAGGTGCAAAAGGGTGAAAAAGAAGCGCGCCAAGCTAAGAAGGAAATGGTCGAGGCAAATCTGCGCCTCGTGATTTCGATCGCGAAGAAATATACCAACCGTGGCCTTCAGTTCCTTGATCTGATCCAAGAAGGTAACATTGGCTTGATGAAAGCGGTTGATAAATTTGAGTATCGCCGCGGTTATAAATTCTCGACCTATGCGACATGGTGGATCAGACAGGCGATCACCCGGTCCATCGCGGATCAGGCCCGCACGATCCGTATCCCTGTGCATATGATTGAGACGATCAATAAATTGGTGCGCACAGGCCGCCAGATGCTGCATGAGATTGGTCGTGAACCAACGCCAGAGGAACTCGCAGAGAAGCTGCAAATGCCTTTGGAAAA
>CAKMZE010000066.1:0-5085 GCA_929200295.1 uncultured Alphaproteobacteria bacterium | reverse complement strand
CACTTGAAACACCGATTGGTGACGAAGAAGACAGCCAGCTTGGCGATTTCATCGAAGATAAAAATGCGATCCTGCCACTGGATTCCGCGATCCAAGAGAACCTCAAGGAAACGACAACCCGGGTTCTTGCATCACTTACCCCGCGCGAAGAGCGGGTGCTGCGGATGCGCTTTGGGATCGGGATGAACACGGACCATACGCTCGAAGAGGTTGGTCAGCAGTTCAGCGTGACCCGTGAACGGATCCGCCAGATCGAAGCCAAAGCATTACGTAAGCTCAAGCACCCAAGTAGGTCACGCAAGTTGCGGTCTTTCTTAGATCAGTAAAGTACATTCGTCTTCTGAGCATTTCCGGCATTATGCTATGTCGGAAGTGTGGGCGTATTTGTTTGGCTATAGAAAGTTTCATGATGCGTATTGTGTTTGCGGCAGCTTATTTGACCCTCTTGGGGGGTATGGTGTCTGCGAATGAACTTTCGCAAACGGATGTATTTTTATCCTGTACGTTCTCTGAGGGCCGTAAAGCTGTGACCGTTGATGTGACGGGTAACGTGATTTCATATCGCTTTGGTGTGCCCGGCGAAATGCCAGAGCTCATTATGGAGCGAGATGTTTCACAGGTGGTATACACCCCTTGGAATGGTATAGGGCGTAATATTTGGGAACAGGTTGATTTCATAAATGATGATTACACCTACCAAGTCTGGGGTAACCGCGCCAAAATTATGGATGCCGAAGACCCTTTGATTGAGGTGAGTGGTGGCATTGGTGTGCTAAAAGAAGGGGAATTGCTTGCCAATTTATCATGTGATCCAGGATCGGTTGTGTTCCCTTGGATAGATATTCTGGCACAGTAGCGCATAATGATGGTGCAGACAGACTTTGTGATACAAACATCAGGTCAGGGGTTGATTGAGTTTACCCATGACGTCTCTGATTGGATTTCACAGAACAACATTGAAATGGGACTGCTGACACTTTTTGTGCAACATACGTCATGCTCGCTTTTGATACAGGAAAACGCAGACCCCGAGGTGCAGGTCGATTTGCACAACTACTTTGCACGTCTTGTGCCGCCCACAACTGACCCAACGATGGCATATCTGACGCACACCTATGAAGGCCCCGATGATATGCCTGCGCATATCAAGGCTGCGATACTGCCCACATATTTAGCAATACCTGTCACACACGGGCGCATGGCATTGGGCACATGGCAGGGCATCTACCTTTTTGAGCACCGCGACCGTCCGCATACACGTCGTGTGATTGCCCACCTCAGCCATTAGCCATTTGGGCTTGGTTAACACGGTTCTTTCACTTAGGAGTAGCATCATGCGAAGCTAGGGGTGCGCATGAAAGGTCCGGTCAAAAAAGTAATTACTGATGGTCTTGATGGCGTCACGCTGAAGTGTCGTGAAGCTTGGGCCGTTGTACGTGAACAGGGACCAGGGCAGGTCCAGTTTTGGTTCATTGCACTGGGGCTTGGCATTGCTGCGGGTGGTGTCGCGATTTTATTCCGCTTTGCCGTAATGCAGCTACAGACATTCCTATACGGCACTGATGATGTCGCGGGCCTGCATAGCTATGCGGCTGAATTGCCATGGTATTTTATCCTTTTGTTGCCAATCTGTGGCGGGCTTGTTGTTGGGTTGATCCTTGACCGATTCACCAATGATGGGCGCAGCCGGTCCGTTGCCGAGGTGATCGAAGGGGCCGCATTGCGCGAAGGGCAGGTCGAGGTGCGCCGTGGCTTTGCCTCGGCTCTTGCCAGCACGATCACATTGTCAACGGGCGGGTCCACAGGGCGCGAGGGTCCTGTGGTGCATTTGGCGGCTGTTTTGGCGACATGCGTGAGCCGATTGATCAAGGCAAATGGCATCACGGGCCGCGATCTTTTGGGCTGCGCTGTCGCAGCTGCGGTCTCAGCCAGTTTTAACGCGCCAATTGCGGGTGCGCTATTCGCGCTTGAGGTTGTGTTGCGCCATTTTGCGGTCCATGCCTTTGCGCCGATTGTGATTGCGAGTGTGGCGGGCACGGTGATGTCACGGCTTGTCTTTGGCGATGTCACAGAATTTGTTTTGCCGGTGCAGAACGCGCTGGCCTTCTATGTCGAGCTGCCAGCTTTTCTCATCTTAGGCGTTGTCTGCGGGATTGTCGCTGTGATCCTGATGCGCAGTATTTTCTGGGCTGAAACTGTCGCGACCGAAATTCAAACAGCGTTTCATGTGCCGCGCTTTTTGCGCCCTGCGGCTGCGGGGGCTCTCTTAGGTCTTATAGCGATCTGGTTTCCGCATATCATCGGCGTCGGATATGAGACGACATCAGCGGCGTTGACGGGGAAATTGGTCTTGCATGATGCGATTGTCTTTGCTGTGCTCAAGGTTGCAGCGGTTGCGATCACTGTGGGTGGGCGCATGGGCGGCGGTGTGTTCTCACCGTCATTGATGATCGGCGCGCTGACAGGCCTGGCGTTTGGCGGGATTGCAACCGCGCTTGTGCCGCATATGTCGGGCGAGGGCACGCTATATGCGCTTGCGGGCATGGGGGCTGTGGCAGCGGCCGTGCTTGGCGCACCAATATCGACAACGCTGATTGTGTTTGAGCTGACCGGAGACTGGCAAACGGGGCTCGCTGTTATGGTTGCAGTGTCGATCTCAACGGCCTTATCCTCACGTCTCGTGGATCGGTCGTTCTTTCTCACCCAGCTTGAGCGGCGCAATGTGCATCTTGCCGCTGGTCCGCAGGCCTACCTCTTGGCGACGTTCCGTGTGGCGAGCATCATGCGTGATAAAGACGATGAGAACGCAGCCCCCGAGGAAGCGTGCTGGGATCTGATCCGCGCAGGCACATATATCGACGGGAATGCGACGCTCGAACAGGCGATGCCTGTGTTCGAGGTGACAAATTACACCTATATCCCCGTGGTGACCCTTGGGGATCAAGATACCCCGCCCGAGCTATGGGGTGCATTGTTCCAAGTGGACGCCTTGCGCGCCATGAATAAGGCGCTGGCAGAAACCGCTGCGGAAGAGCATTCGTAAGCTAGGGCCTATGATGCCTTTGGATGGGCGCGGGCGTAAACCTCCATCAGATGCACCGTGTCAACGGCGGTATAGGCTTGTGTCGTTGTCAGGCTGGCATGACCCAAGAGCTCTTGGATTGCGCGCAGATCGCCGCCAGCAGTGAGCAAATGGGTCGCAAAGCTATGACGCATCGCATGGGGCGTGGCGGTTGCGGGCAGGCCCAGTTGCAGGCGCGCGGCCTCCATGACCTTTTGCACAGCGCGCGGTGACAACGCACCGCCGCGCACCCCGCGAAAGAGCGGGGTCGCCGCGGTCATTGGAAAGGGGAAAAGATGGATGTAGTCATCAACCGCGTCCTTTGCGGCCTCAATCACAGGGACGAGACGTTCCTTGCCGCCCTTGCCTTTGATCGTGAGCGTCGCTGGCAGGGGCGCATCTGCCCATGTGAGGCTTAGCGCCTCTGAGATGCGTAACCCACAGCCATAGAGCAATGTCACAACTGCGGTGTCTCGGGCGGCAACCCAAGGTGTCTCAGCTTGAAATGACACGCGGTCAATCATCGCCCTTGCTGCATCCTCAGCAAGCGGGCGCGGGAGCTTCTTTTGGAACTTAGGCGCGCGTGTCGATAGCACGGCTGTGGGTTCAAACCCTTCGCGATCCGAGAGCCAGCGATAAAAGCTTTTCACCGCGGATAGCTGCCGCGCGAGGGATCGCGCACCAACCCCGCTTGCGCGCATTTGTGCCATCCAGGCCCGCATATCACTGACCGTAATCCGCGCAATCGCGGCAAGACCCTGCTGCGCGCCATGGTGCTGCGACATAAAGCTAAGAAAGCCCAACACATCAGTATGATAGGCTTTCAACGTATTGTCAGAGCCGTCTTGCAAGGCGCCAACATGCTTGAGCCAGGCCGCGAGGGCATGGCTCAAAGCGGGGGCAATCATACGGCTAACCAGCGCCGCATCGCGCGTTCAAACACACATGCAAAGAACGTCAACAAATCGGTGCCCTGCTGCGGGGTGAACTGATGCGGATCCTCGGCCCCCATCACCAGCATGCCGGGCAGACATCCGGGGCCAAAATCAAGCTTGAGACAGGCCTCGGAGCGGATAAACTCGGCCTTATCCCCATAGAGCGTATTGTCATCATCCGAGACTTGCCGCAATGTCACCTGCCGCGAGGCCAGATTACGCCCTTGGGTGATATACCCCTCACAAAACCCAAGCGGCATCACCGAAAGGATGTTGTCATGCTTGGTGACCGCACTGTCGATCTCTGTCGCTTCGCTTTCCAAAATCAACCGCATCGTATCAACGCGCAGGGTGGTCGCCACATCGCCTGCGAGATCTTCCAGAAAAATCTCAAACTTCGTCGCATCCAACAGCCGCAAAATCGCGCGGTGCACTTGGTTTGTCCCCGCGAGGTTCTCATAGGCCGCCGCAATCACCGAGCGATGGGTATCCTCAAGCCGGTCCAACCGCGCCTCGAGCCGTTCCATCGCGATGCCGCGCAGATCGACGATATTTGAGCCCATCGTTGCCTCATTGGCTGTGACAAGCGCGCGCATAATATCCTGATCTTCCAATAGAAACTCTGGATCAGAAATGATTTTTTCGCGGACATTCCTGTCCATTTCGGGTGTTGTGCTCATGTGTGTTTGCCTGCTCAGACGATTATTTTCTACCATTCTAGCAGAAACAGGTCACGCGTCGCTATAATTTTGCAAAGGGGTCAGAAAACGGTGCGTTTGGGTGACAGGTGCGCGCGGCCTTGCCTGCATGCTTAACTTGTGTAGTTTGGGCGTTATGGCGGTGGGGGTTGTATGCTGACAGAAATTTATGAGCTATTGGAAAAGCATGCTGGTGTGCTGGGGGCAATCGCGGCGGTGATTGCCATTTTGGGTTTTGTCGTTGCGCCTTTGATATGGTTTTTTAAACGGCGATCAAATGCGCCTGTTGAAACTGATCAAACAACCAAGCTTAGCTTGCCAGAGTTCGTGGCACTTCGCAAAGAATTGCGCGATGAGATTCTCGCCGAACTTGCCGCTGCACCCGACGCGG
>CAKMZE010000065.1:10922-14477 GCA_929200295.1 uncultured Alphaproteobacteria bacterium | reverse complement strand
AGACCAGTTTGCAGCGTTGTTAAGATGGATCAGGGTTTCATTTAGGCTGCTAATCTCATCGGTTCATTTTTGCTGGTATAGACTTCATCGGGGGGCAAAATGCTGTGCGTCGAATGCGGGCGTTCGGAGTTGTTGTAGGTCAACCACTTGCCAATTCCTTTACGCAGTTCTGATCCCGTCTCAAAGGCATTCAGATACACGCATTCGTATTTCAGCGACCTCCACAGTCGCTCAATCATCCGGTTGTCGCGCCACGCGCCTTATAGGCAGCGTATCGCGGAGCGATGTCCCGAGAGGGGGTGTTGAAGATTTCTAGCTTACCGTGTTTTGCAATGGCCTCTTTCAAAGCCTTCACGCAAAAGTCGGCGCCATTCGAGCACTGTCCTGGGACCAATGGCGGACAAGGTTTCCTTGTTGGACAGACGCCAGGACAAACCTTGCGGCTGTAACAGTCCATGATGGCGACCAGATTAAGGAACCCGCGCCGCATTGGGATGTAGGTGATGTCTGCGCACCAGACTTGGTTCGGACGGTCGACCACCGCGTTGCGCAACAAGGATGGCCAGATCTTATGCTGCGGATGCTTTTTGCTTGTGTTAGGCTCCTGGTAAATCGGCACCAACCGCATAAGGCGCATCAGACGGCGTACGCGATGGCGATCACATTGATGCCCATTCCGCTTCATGTACCGCGCCATTCACTGACCGACAGGGTATTTCCGAAGGAAATGTCCCGAGAGGTTGGCGTGATCCATACCACGGAGTCTCCAAAAACTGCTTGTCGATGATTTCCATGAACCGCAGGCTTTCTGCGCTTTCACCGACCGGCTGATAGTAAAGACGCTACCGCGACAGCTGCAACAGTTCGCACTGTTTACGAAGGCTTAACTTGTGATCCCGACTCACCATTTTTTGTCCCACTGCCCGGCAGTGTCTTGCCAAAGGCAAGGTCATGAGAGGGGCGTCCCGAGCTGTTGATGCGAGGCATCCACCAAAAAAATCCCGTTCCACCACCAGCTGGCCAATCTTTGAATGCAGCTTGTCCACGTCCGCCGCACTTACTGGCTCGGGCGTCGAACCTTTGCGAGTAAAGGCCGTCGCCATATTCTCTATCGCCGCCCGCTACCAAGTCCCGATCTGCGTCGGATGCACGCCATACTTCTTGGACAATTCCGCCAGCGTCATTTCTTCGCGGATCGCTTTAAGGGCTACCTTGGCCTTAAACTCTGGTGAGTGGTTCTTTCGTTTCTTCATTTCGGATCACTTCTCTCATCATGCGATCCACCTTAACAACTGGTCCGAATTTCTGCGACCACATCTGTATTGACTGGTGTAAGAAATGCTTCTTATAAATAGTTATTGGTAGGGATTTCACCCTAGCGGGATATTAGAATTTTAGCGGCTTTATTTTAGGGGCTTTGGCGATGAAGAGACCTTGGGGATTGGTCATTGGAAGTATTGTTGCGGCGTTTTTTCTGGTCGCATGTCAACCAACGGATATTGAAGAACAAGTAAGCAGCCCGGCAGTAGATGCCGTAATCCTTGCAGTTGGTCCTCTATATGCGGAACAATTTGGGAACGGGGATAGCGAGGCGATCATTTTGCTACACGGTGACGTGAGCCGTGGCGGCGCTGCGGATTACCTCTATTCATATGCACGTCAGATGAGCCGCGCAAAGCCAGATGCAACAGTTTATGCGATGCTGCGCCCTGGATATTTTGACAGCGCTGGCAATCGCAGTACAGGGTCAAATCATGATCGCCGCGATCATTACACGAGTCGGAATAACGCATTGATTGCAGCAACAATCCGGTCAATTTCTGCAATGCACGCAAATGCAAAGGTAACGGTGATGGGGCATTCGGGTGGTGCGGCAAGCCTTGGCGTTATCATCGGTCGTGAGCCTGGTTTGGTTGACAAAGCGGTCTTGGTCTCATGTCCTTGTAACATTAGCCGTTGGCGCAAATTGCGCGGAAGAAGCGCTTGGCCACGTAGCCAGTCACCCTATAGCTATGCGGGCCGGATCGCCCAAAGCACGCAGGTGCATTTAGTCGTTGGCGTGCAAGACGATAACACGGTGCCGATCCTGTCAGAGGAATTCGCGGCGCGTCTGGGTGATGCGGGGATATCAGTCGACTTGCAGACCGTTGCAGGTGCAGGGCATGGGTTCGGTGGTGCTTTGGCGTCAAAGGCGATGCAAATTCTCAAGAGTCCATGATACTATTGGTGACTGCGCATTAGGCTTTGTTCAGGAGATGCGCCGTTAATGAAGCGCGTAGTACAAGGCTGCTTTGCAATTGTTGTGAGCGCCCGCTCGACTGCCCTTCGATCATTTGGACCAGTTCTGTGGCGGCATCTTGGCCCATTTGGCGATGCGGGACATGGACTGTCGTTAAGGGGGGCGAGACAATGCTAGCGAGCTCGATATCGTCAAACCCTGTGATTGAAATATCCGCTGGCACACGCAGCCCCATTTCACGTGCTTGATGTAATGCCCCAGCGGCAAGCACATCATTGCCACATATAATCACACTGGGCTGTGGACTAGCTTGCATCAGCTGGCGAAACGCAGCGCCGCCGTCTTCGATCTCGTAACGGGTCTCGATCACATGAATATCGTTGGGGTTAAGGCCCTGTGCGCGGGCGGCTTGTTTGATCCCATACACCCGCTCAGCGGCGCGATCATTGCCTGCAACGATGCCAGAGATCACGCCAATACGGCGATGACCGATCCCAATGACATGTTGGGTCAGCTCTGCCATCGCGGTTTTGTTATCAAAGCCAATCGACGGGCGCTTTGCATCTTTGCGGTAGGCCCAAGCGATCAACGTTGGAATGCCGCGCTTATCAAGATAATCATAGGTCTCGGACGCGCGTTCATATCCGATGAGAAGAAGCCCATCGGCCCCACGTGCGACCATGGCCTTGATCTGTGCGGCCTCTAGGTCGGGTTGGTAGCCACTGCTCGACACCAAAAGATTATAGCCAAGCTCACGCAGCTTTTTCTGGAATGCCTCGAGCCCGCGCGCAAAGATAGCGTTTTCCATCGTGGGGATGATGGCGCCAATTGTGTTGGTCCGTTTTGCCGCCATTGCGCGCGCGCCAAAATGTGGGACATAACCCAGCTGCTCAACGGCAGCCATCACCCGGCTGCGGGTTTTGGGGGAAACGGTGGCGGCTGTATTTAAACAACGCGATACCGTTGCCGTGGACACACCTGCCGCATGCGCCACATCAGCCAGTGTCGGTGTTTTATGCGATGACGCCATATGCCAGAGCCTGTGCACTTACCTAATCCAAAACCACCCTCACACATATCTGAGTGGCAGGGTTTCGCAAGTTGAGACATTAGATTCATGTGCGCGTCTTTTCGTGGTCGGATGACATGCAAAGAGAAACGACGCCCTAGATCACCTCATCCGTGCGATCATCGCTTTCGCCGTAGCGTTTGAGTGTCGCGGGCTTCGTGCCTTCGTAAACCCTGCTGATGTTTTCGGCGATTTTGGCATTTTCGCGCTCAAATAAACAATCGCCATTGAGATCGGATGCAACGAT
>CAKMZE010000065.1:8532-10912 GCA_929200295.1 uncultured Alphaproteobacteria bacterium | reverse complement strand
ACTGCATTTGAGCGCCCACATGGCTTGGGCGAGGCCGAGCTCTTCGTTCCAATGCACCGCCTCAACGCTTTCAACGCCGCGCCCGAGCAACGCGCCGGTGCCATAGCCCACAGTAGAGAGATAAATCGCGCCGTTGGGGACAAAGTAATCTTTGTAATCGCGCGATGTCATGCCACCCTTGCCAACGATCAGCTTTGCGCCGGTTTTGGCCATCCACTCGGGCAGCCATTTGGCAAAGCGAAACGAGGCTGTGGCCGTGACAGCCCCCATGTCAAACGAGCCATCCGCATTGATCCGTGCGGCTGGTGAGCAATGGAAATTGGCGGCACTTGCTGATGGAAGCTCCATCGGGATATTGGCTTTGTCTTCGAGCGCACGCATATAGACGCCTTCGCGTGCGGTATACATCAGCCCATCAAGATAGACGACATCGCCAAGCCTCAACTGCGCAATATCAGCATCTGTTGGTGTGGTGGACAGGCGGATTTCACGAAGGCCCATGTACTCTTCCTTCCTAGCAATTTTTCGTCAAATTCCAGCTTGGATGCAACTCTTCTTTTAGCTTTTTCCTCAATCTCAGTCGTGCGTCTTGACCAGCCCTAACTTCTTTGAACCAAAGGTCAATATCTTCACCAGCTTTGGCTTTTATAAGTATCTGATTGTTAATCCGGCACATTGTATTCTGCCCATTCCGTTGCGTCTTCGCATAGCTTATTTTCCCATACCCACCCGCGCCCCAAATCCCATCCAGGTTAGCGCAAGTGCCAATGTAAACAGGTACATTATTCACAGTGAGAATGTATACGCCCGGCTTGTTAATGCCCTTGGCCTGTCGAAATCTACAGAACGGGCCATAGCCATAGGGGTTGAGGTCATGATCAATACCCTTTCGCGTTCCACTGGAAGGGACATATTCTATGATTTTACCTTCGCTATCACGCTCCACCACAATTGGACCAATGCAAGCAAAGGTTTCGTCTGCAAGGTATATCTGACTCATTCTGCGGCCTCCTCTATTGGTGCCCAATCCACAGTTTCGCGACGTTGATAAGGGGTAAACCAGTCGGGGTCAGTGCGGTATTCAACCCGTCCATCTGCGTGAATACGGGCCACTGCACGGCGTGATGACAGGCAGAATGCATGCACCGACATGGGCATCCCGCCCGTGTGGCAGTACCCCACTTCGATATTGCAATCGATCACCATGTTTTTGCCAACGAAGCCCATCGCGCCCATGCCGATCGAATTACCAAGCTCTTTGAACTCATCCTCCATCTCGGCGATGCGCGGATCCGTGTTGCGGCTACCAACGATACGCAGCGTCGAGGCGCGTTTGCCCAAGCTCATGCAAGTGTCTTTGGACCCGCCTAGACCGATGCCAATAATCGCAGGCTGGCAGGCAAGCCCACGTTTTCCAAAGGCCATGAGACTATCAAGATAAAACCGCTTGATCCCCTGGATCCCATCAGAGGGAAAGAGCATACGGTAATCCGTGCCAAAAAGCCCGCCCTTGTGCACAGTGATCAGATCGATCCAGGCACCTGTCGGCTCAAACCCATATTCGATTTCAGGCGCGCCGATCCCGACGTTATTATTGTGATCCGTGCGCCAAAGCGGATGCACACGGTTGGGGCGCAAAGGCACGCTGTTGGTGGCGGTCGCTGTGGCGCGCCGCAGCGCGGTTTCAAGGGCGATCATGCCGCCCTCAACCTGCGCGTCATTGCCCATTTTGACAAACCAACGGGGAACACCTGTATCACCACACATCGCGCGGCGATCTTCCTTGGCGGCTTCATAATTCTCGAGCATGGCCTTGAGCACAAAAGACGACAGATCGCCATCCTCGGTTTTTGCGGCCTGTTGGAGCCCATCAAGATAATCTTGGGGGATCTCAATCGCGGCTTTGTCCATCAGGGTTTCGGCGGTGGATTGGATGAGAGAGATGGGGATCATTGGTCTACTATAGCCCGTTCATGAAGACGTATTAGATTAGGGGTGAAACCACATTGCACTGTCGCTTCGTTCATCATTTCATCGACAAGTCTCCACCGTTCACGGTCGCGTGCATTCTGCTGTATAATGTCTGTTAAGCATTCTTTTTGCGTCTCAGTCCGATCTGCGACTGGAATAATCCAAACACGGTTGCCAAATGCAAAAGCCAATCCTTGGTCCGCATACTCTTCACGTTGCGCATCCGAAAGTTGCCTTACTGTACCTTGCTCTTCTGGTCCTATGCCTAAAACACGGCCACCGCGTAATTCTCTGATAGCAGTGGCCGTTAATTTGGGTGGGTCATTTGGGGTTTCCAAGACGTCAACAGCCCATTCTCGGAGATGATCGACGGCCCCGTCATTTCTGACGGCAACGTTGCTTAACACAT
>CAKMZE010000065.1:1258-8522 GCA_929200295.1 uncultured Alphaproteobacteria bacterium | reverse complement strand
CACATCAATTGCAATCGCAATCCTTCTTGTCGCGACGTCTTCGTCAGCGACTTTTTGAGCCAAATTATGAGCGCGCATATTCGCGCTTTTTTCCCAGCTTTGGGCGACGTAAAGAATTACGAGTGGTATTGCGATACCGGCAACAATTTTCCCACAGATTTCTATTTTGTCCCAACAATCTTTCATTTTACGCCCCTTCATTGCGCGGCCACCAATGTCTCGGGTGCGCCGTCTGGCAGCACGGTTTCGCCGGGGCGAACGATGGTAAAGGCCACGGGTTCGCGTGTGACGCTAACGGCGTCTCCATCCATTTGGGCGACCGTATAATCGCTCTTGTCCAAGGCGCCTGCATCTGGGAAATCTTCTCTGTAATGTGCCCCGCGCGAGTTTTCACGTACTAGCCCCGCCTTTGTGATCACCTCAGACACATCGCAGAGCGAGCGCAGGTTCAGCCAATCGTGCCATGTGAGATTAAACGCGAGATTGCAGCCATCCACGCCCACATCCATCAGCGCATCTGAGACTTGAGCGATACCTGATAGCCCGCGCTCCATTCCGGTTTTGGTGCGCATCACCCCGACCTCATCCCACATCACATCTTGCAACGCTTTGCGCAGCGGCATCACGGTATCGGGCGTGCGGTTCAGCGGATGCAATGCGCGCTCCATCTCACGGGAGAGCACATTTGGATCAGGATCTCGCAAGACCATTTTACCGACGTCTGCGCCCATCGTATCGCCTGCAATCCCGCCATAGACGGTCGAATTGGCCACGCCGTTACCGCCCAAACGGTTTGAACCATGAGCCCCGCCAGCATCCTCGCCCGCGACATAAAGCCCCTCCATCGCGGTGCGTGTGTCCACATCAACCACAACGCCGCCCATAAAATAATGCGCAGTTGGCACAACCTCGACCTTGCCTGCGGCCAGATCAAAGCCTGAATCCGCGCAGCGTTTCACCATGCCGTTGAATTTCTTTGGGACCCATTCGGGGCCAAGATGGGACATGGATATATAAACGCCCTCTTGCTCAGGATTGTTGTTTTTGCGCATTTCCGCATAGATGCCACGGCTCACAACATCGCGCGTAGCGCGCTCGCCTTTCTTGTCATAATCGAACATGAACCGCGCGCCTGCGTGGTTGATCAGCTGCCCCCCGGCACCGCGCAAGCCCTCCTCAAGCACAGTGCCAGTCATCCGCGTGTGATCACCCGCCAAGAGCCCCGTGGGGTGAAATTGGACCATCTCCATATCGCGCAGCTTTAGCCCTGCACGCAAGGCCATCGCCAAACCATCCATGGTTTTATCGCCAGATGGCGTATGATATTTATACATGGTCGGGCCACCGCCCGTGGCCATCAAAACGCATTTGGCCCGCACAAGCCGGAATTTCCCGGTGCGCATATCGATCATCAGCACAGCGGCCAATGCATCGCCACCTTTCGTCGGGATGAGCCCAATCGCGCGGTGCTCTTGCAGTTTTTCAACCCCACTGGCGAGCACCTTTTCCATTAGGCGATTGATGATCTCGATCCCTGTCAGGTCGCCTTTGTGCACGGTGCGGTCGGCGGTTTGCCCGGCAAAGGCCTTTTGATGCAATGATCCATCTGGGTTGCGATCAAAAAAGCAACCCACCTCATTTTCCAACTCGCGGATGCGAACAACCGCCTGTTCGCACAGGCGCCATGCCATGTCTTGGTTGGGCAACCATTTGCCGCCGTTGATCGTATCCATGAAGTGCCGCTCAACAGTGTCCCCACCGCCAAGGGCGACGTTATAGCCGCCCTGCACCATGCGGGTGCAACCGCTCTTTCCAATCAGCCCCTTGACGGCAACTGTGATCTTTGTCCCCTCAGGCGCTGTTTGTTGCGCGTGAAGGGCTGCAAATAACCCAGCCCCACCTGTGCCGAGGATCAGGATATCTGTGTCATGGTGGTCCAGATCATACATGTTTAGCCCCCATAGGCGTTGAGCAAAAACAGGGTCGCGGTTAAAAATGCCAGTGCCGTGGCGGCTGCGGCTAAGGTCTTTTGCCACGACGCCCATGGCAGCCATTCAAGCGCCATCAAACGAAGCCCACCAAACATGTGAATTGCCAATAGGACCACCAGACCAAACTCAGCAAGCTTTACAAGGCTGTGTTCGGTTAAATGCAAAAACCCATCAAGCCGGGTAGGGTCTGTCAGCGCCATTGCAAGCACCCAAAAATGCAGCGGGAGAAACAGCGCAAGGATAATCCCAGATATGCGGTGCACAATATACGCAAGCCAAAGCGGATGCGCGCGTGACATGCTGCCTTTGACGCGGTTCATATCGCAGTGACCGCCCATACCGCGCGCCCTCCCAATGCCAAAAGCCCAAGGCCTCCGCCCCACATCACCAGATCAAGTATGCCCCCTTTGAGGCCGCACCATTCATAGGCAATGACGCGCAGCCCAATCGCAGCATGGATCGCCGCAGCAATGACGAATGTGCCATAAAACAGTAGCCATGATACAGAACCTTGGGTGCGCCCTAAAATCTCAGCCGTGCTCAACCCGCCTTGCACCGCATAGATCATCACCGCCAAATGCCCAAGCACCAGCGGCGCCATCAAAAGCGCTGTAATCCGCTGCAACATATAAAGACGCAGATTAAGCATTGCCGCGCCTTTTGAAAAAGGCCGTCGCCGTTTCGCGTTTCAGCCCGGCAATGGCTGACATCGGGTCGAGCTCATTGGGGCAATAGACCGTGCAAGAGCCCATGGAATGGCAGTTATGGCAGCCATCATTGCCAGAGATCGCATCTATGATGTCTGTGCGCGCGCTGTCCTTACTGTCATTGAGCAAGGTCCAGGCCCTTTGCAGCGCCGCCGGGCCGAGGTAATCGGGCTGCGTCGCAACCGTATCGCAGGCCGCATAGCACACCGCGCAGTTGATGCATTCAATCCCAGCATTGGCGGTGACGCGTTGCGGTGTTTCAGGGTCGATTGATGCGATCGGATCATCACGCGATGCGCTGGGGTGATGCACGCCCTCGGCGGCCGTCCATTTATCAAAGAACGGGTCCATATCCACAGCGAGATCTTTAATCACAGGCAGGTTGCGCAAGGGGCCAATGGTCACGGTATCACCATCGCACACTTTGGACATATGCGTCCGGCAGGTCCATCGCGGCACGCCATTGACCATCATCGCGCAAGAACCGCACATGCCCACACGACAAGCAAAACGATAGCTTAATGTCGGGTCTGCATATTGCTGGATCCATGAGACGACATCGAGAACAGTTTGGTTTTCATAGGCGGGCACGTCAAACACATCGGTTCTGTCTTCCCCGCGCTGGATCGAAACCTTTATCTGATCTGTGGTCATCGGCATGAGACTTTCAATCTATCCATTGGGCGTCAGGTTCAAATCTATCAATCCAGAAATGCAGTGACACTGTCAACAAAGGCCCGCGGTTTCTCTGCATGTAACCAATGCCCTGCCTCCTTTATTTTAGCAAATTTGGCGTCTGGAAATAAGCTGCGAATTTTCGCGCGATGCTCATGTTGGACATAATCAGAGCGCGCACCTGATAAAAACAGAACAGGGCCAGAAAACTGCCCAGGGACCTCAGGAAACCCAATAATGTTGGCCATGTCAGCGGCGAGAACGTCTAGATTTAGCACCCAGCGTTTCGTTTTCATATCAAGCGATTGCAGTAGAAAATCTGGCACACCGGCCCCAAGATGCGCGAGCTGTTCCTTGGCATCCGCGCGTGATGTGATTTGGCTCAGGTCAATCGCCCGCATCGCGTTAATCGGGTCCATTTGTGAATGCGTATAGGTCACAGGGGCGATATCGGCGACGATCAGTTTGCGGATACGCTCTGGGTATTGCAATGCCAGAACCATCGCAGCCTTTCCGCCCATCGAATGGCCTAAGACATCGCAGCGCTTTGGCATGACATGGGCAAGGTCCTGGGCCAGCTCAGGGTAGCTGTGGCTGTCATACCAGGGGCTCTCACCATGGTTGCGCATATCCACAACTATAACAGGCCGCTGCTTTGAAAGCCGCTTTGCAATCACGTTCCAATTGCGCGCAGAGCCAAAAAGCCCATGCGCGATCAGCAGGGGAACAGCCTCTTGCGGTCCGTCATATGTAACCGTGTTAATCATGCCGCGCTCGTTTGCTTTTTCTACCTACAGGCATCTTAGCCCCATTGCCGCAAGTCACCAGCCCCGTTAGGCAAAACTATGGAAAAGGATGCGTTGCAAAAGAAGATAGACGAGTTAAGCGCCTTGTTGGCTGCGCAAATGAAACTGCGGCAAAAGACGTTTGCGGCGCAAATTCGCAAGGCGGGGCGGGGTTTGCCACGTAAATTGCGCCGCGATGCGGCCTATCTTATGCGTGCGCAAGCGCTTTTTGAGAACCCAAAGCTTGGTTCAATGGTGGATGAGATCGCCGTCGCAAACGCCCACCGCCGTCTCAAAGCCTTTCTCGAAGAACTGGACCCAAAGGATTTGCGCAAAGGCCAAATACTCGGCATTCTCAGCACGATATCACTCATGCTCATCATCATCTTTATTGGCGTCGTGTATATCCTCGTCAAACGTGGATATGTTTAAGCGCAGCGACTACAAACACTGTAGGATGGGCAATTTGCCCATCCTGATAAGTGAAATCTTATAGATTCGGGTACATCGGATAGCGGTCGCAAAGCGCCTCAACCTCAGCGCGGACCTTAGCTTCAACCTCAGCATTGCCGTCCTCGCCATTTGCAGCCAGACCGTCCACAACCTCAACGATCCAATCCGCCCCCTGCCGGAACTCAGCCTCACCAAAGCCACGGGTTGTCCCCGCAGGTGTGCCCAGGCGGATACCTGATGTGACGGTTGGTTTTTCAGGATCAAAAGGAATGCCGTTTTTGTTACAGGTCATATGTGCCCGCTCAAGCGCCTTTTCCGTGGCATTTCCCTTCACCGATTTCGGACGTAGGTCCACCAGCATCAAATGGCTGTCAGTGCCACCTGAAACGATATCAAGCCCACCTTTCATCAGCTGCTCAGCAAGGGCTTGCGCGTTTTGCACCACCTGTTCTTGATAGGTCTTGAACTCAGGGCGCAGGGCCTCGCCAAAGGCTACGGCCTTGCCCGCAATCACATGCATCAAGGGGCCACCCTGAATACCTGGAAAAATCGCAGAGTTAAACTTTTTCGCGAGCGCCTCATCATCCGTGAGGATCATACCGCCACGCGGGCCGCGCAAAGTCTTATGGGTCGTCGTGGTTGCCGCATGGGCATGCGGGAAGGGGGATGGGTAAATGCCTGCCGCGATTAAGCCCGCATAATGCGCCATATCAACCAAGAGATAAGCACCAACACTATCAGCAATCTCGCGCATCCGCGCGAAATCGATGATCCGGGGGATCGCAGAGCCGCCCGCAATCAACAGCTTTGGCTGATGTTCGGTTGCCAGCTCTTGTACTTGATCATAATCAAGCAGGCTGTCTTGCTTGCGCACGCCGTATTGGATGGCGTTGTAAATCTTACCTGATTGGTTCGGGGCGGCCCCATGGGTCAAATGCCCACCCGCATCAAGCGACATGCCCAAAATCGTATCGCCGGGTTTGATCAATGCCTGATAAACGCCCTGATTGGCTTGACTCCCCGAATTAGGCTGCACATTCGCAAAGCCACAGCCAAAGAGCTGCTTTGCACGTTCAATCGCCAGATTTTCCGCCACATCAACATGCTGACACCCGCCATAATAGCGCCGGCCGGGGTAGCCTTCGGCATATTTATTGGTCATCACGCTGCCTTGGGCTTCCATCACGGCCGCTGAGACAATGTTTTCTGAGGCGATAAGCTCGATCTCTTTGCGTTGACGGCCAAGCTCTGCCCGGATCGCGGCATGCAGTGCTGGGTCACGGGTTTCAAGCGTTTCTGTAAAGAAACCGGCGTCGCGAACGGTTGAAGTCATAAGAGGGCATCCTTTTGGCAAGCAAAGCATCAATCTCACTCTTTCTAGCTTAGCTCACCCTGGGGCAAAAGTACCAAAACGACTTGGGGAGGGATGACTGCGCCATCCTGTCCTTGGGTTGCGTTTTATCTGTGATCAGGCGACACTCAGCAGACAACTATGAGATATCATTATGCCGCGCCGGAATATTGCCTTTTTAGCCAGCCCTGTCGACATTGCCCAAGAGGCGTTTGCAAAGCTGACTACGCTGCATGGCAATGTCGCACCGCAAGATGCAGATGTGATTGTGGCGCTGGGCGGCGATGGGTTTATGCTGCAAAGCCTGCATGAGACCCAAGGGTTGAGCGCCCCCGTTTACGGTATGAACAGAGGCACTGTTGGGTTTTTGATGAACAGCTATGATCCCCGTGATCTCGGGGATCGTTTGGATGCAGCGATTGAGGAAGTGATCAACCCCTTGCGCATGACAGCCTCATGCACCGATGGAACCACCCATCATGCTTTGGCGATCAACGAGGTCAGCCTCTTGCGTGCAGGCCCACAAGCGGCGCGGTTGAGCATCACTGTTGATGGGCGCAAGCGGCTTGATGAATTGGTCTGCGATGGCGCTTTGGTGGCGACACCCGCGGGTTCAACTGCTTATAATTATTCGGCCCACGGTCCTGTGCTTCCCATTGGCTCTGATGTTCTGGCACTCACAGCAATGGCCGCGTTTCGCCCACGCCGCTGGCGCGGCGCGCTGCTGCCAAAACGCGCTGTGGTGCAATTTGATGTTATCACACCCGAAAAACGCCCGGTGATGGCCGAGGCTGACGGCTCCTCAGTGCGAGATGTAACGCGGGTAGAAATCCGCTCAGAACCCGAAATCGCGCATCGCATCCTGTTTGATCCGGGTCACGGGTTAGAAGAGCGTTTGATCCAAGAGCAGTTTACATGAGTATCGTACAGTGCCCTTGCGGATAGAGGGAAACCCTATGCTGACGAAATTCGGAGCTTCTGTCCCATTTGAATATACAGAAATAGACGCCCTATAACCCCTTGATCTGTCTGAACGCGTATCGGGACAACATAGAAAGCAGTTCGGTCGGGGCAGTGACAGTCTCCTATGCGGACAAAAGGTGAATTCGCTGCAGCCACACCAATGGCTGGTTTCGGGCGTCTTGTGATTTTCGCTCTATGATCAGCATAGGTATAGTTGGTTTGCAATAAGATCAGATAACGCGCCTCACTCCGCGTCCCAAAATCCTGGTGGCATATCATGTAACTGCTGCGCTGCCGTATCGTCTATCCAGTCTTGTTGTTGATCAACCGGCCAAGTTG
>CAKMZE010000065.1:0-1248 GCA_929200295.1 uncultured Alphaproteobacteria bacterium | reverse complement strand
TTGCAAAACCGGGCTTATCCAAAGCCATCATGTGGGCATTTCGGACGGCTTGTTTGTACTTCAACTGTTCGACCGGTGCGTCAGGGACGATTGCATACACAAACCTGCCGCCCATCGCTGCCGCGATGTTCTCCATTTGCTTGAGGGAAATGGCGCCGTCTTGTTCGTTGCGTTCGGCCTGGTAGACGGCATTGCGGCTGACGCCTTTACGCTGTGCAACCTGCTCGGCCGACATCCCCAAGGCCAAGCGCATCGTCGCAATCCAGCCCTTTTCAGGGGTGGGTGCATCTTCAAATCGCGCCGCGCTGCGATTCAAGAGTCGAGCCCACCGCCTACGTTGGATAAAGTCAGGCATGACATCCCTTTGGCGTGACGCACCATTGCGTCAGGCTACAAATAGGTGTTTGGCGCGATAAATTCAATGTATAGTAAAGTATTTACATTTTTTGTATATTTATACCTAAAATTCTTTTTTAAATTGCCTATATATAATGGGAAAGGATAAAAATGTTTGATGTATTTCTGGCTCAGGAAGCCTTACCATTTTCGATAGCGCTTGCTGTGGTCGCAGGACTTTTCACCCTTGAGATATTGGGAGCCTTGCTAGGAGCTTCAATACTTGGGCTTGGCAGTGACGGGCCAGATATCGACATAGATACCGACTTTGACCTATCCGCAGATATTGATGTCGATGCGGTGGACTTTGATATGGATACTCTCGGCGATGTCGCAGGCACACCGACGTCGCCCTCCGATTTGTTGGGGTGGCTGGGCGCACGGGATGTCCCGTTCCTGATTTGGCTTGTGACATTTCTGACCATGTTTGGCCTGTCGGGCCTGATCATTCAGTCTGTTGCCGCCAGCACCTTTGGCGCACCATTGTTCACCTCGGTTGCTGTTGTACTTGCGACGGTGCCTGCAATCACCATCACCCGGGTTATCGCGAATTGGGTCGCGCTGATCATGCCAAAGACGGAAACCAGCGCGATGCGCACCCGGTTTCTAGGCGGCCATCGGGGCACAATCACCCAAGGCACGGCCACACGCGGCAAACCCGCTGAAGCCAAAATCAAGGATCGGCATGGCAACATGCACTATCTGCGCGTCGAACCTTTGGAAGACGATGGTATCTTTCATCAGGGCAGCGACGTGATCCTTATCCGAAAGCGCGGTGACAAGTTCTTCGTCATCTGGCTGTCCGTCATCATATGATTTGAGACAGATGGCAATTAAGCTTTGAAGAGTGAT
>CAKMZE010000064.1:12116-14965 GCA_929200295.1 uncultured Alphaproteobacteria bacterium | reverse complement strand
AACCCACCACTGGGGGCCAGCCCCCAGACCCCCGGGATATTTCAAAACCTAAGAACACATACGAACAGGCTGATAAAGCCAGTGTGACGCGATGTGTTTTAGGTTTTCTTTTTCTTGGGAGCTGCTTTTTTCTTTGCAGATGGTTTCTTTTTGCCAGCTTTAGCGGCGCGCTCATCGATGAGATCAACGGCCTGCGCTAAAGTGAGGTCTGCAACTTCAACCGTATCGGGGATTGTGGCGTTGATCTTTTCCCATTTGACGTAAGGCCCGTATTTGCCATCAAAGACATTAACGGGGCCGCCGGCTTCGGGGTGATCGCCCAGCTCGCGAATGGGGACCGCAGCCTTGCCACGGTTCCCACGAGAGGCGACCTTTTCAGCCAAAAGCTGCACAGCGCGGTTCATCCCAACGGTCCAGACGTCCTCGATTGTTTCGAGGTTTGCGTTTGTGCCGCCTTTGAAGGATGTGGTTTCGGCGTGTTTCAGATAGGGACCATACCGGCCTAGGTTAGCCCAGACGTTAACCCCGTCCTCTGGGTGGGTACCCAAGAGACGCGGAAGCTCTAACAGCTTGAGCGCCTCATCGAGGGTGATTTCTTCGGGGTTCCAGCCGTCTGGCACACCTTGGCGTGGTGGCTTTTTGATCTCTTCTGTGACAGGGCCGCGTTGTACATAAGGCCCAAACCGGCCTTTGAAGACGCGAATGTCATCACCTGCGTCAGTGCCAAGCAATTTCCCATCAGGGGGAATGGCTGTGGCCTCGGCCTCGGGATCGGGTGGGCCGAAGGGGCGGGTGTAGCGGCATTCAGGATAGTTTGAGCAGCCAATAAATGCCCCGCCCGAGCGCGCTGTGCGCATTGAAAGACGCCCGATGCCGCAGCTTTTACATGCGCGCGGATCGCTGCCGTCTTCTTCGGGTGGGAAGAGGTGCGGTTCAAGCACCTCGTTGATCTTTTCGAGCACCTCGGTGATCCGCAGATCGGCTGTTTCACCAATCGCGGCCGAGAAATCGCGCCAGAACTGACCCAAAACCGTCTTATAGTCGGCATTGCCTGCGCTGACCTCATCAAGCTGATTTTCGAGGTCAGCTGTGAAATCATAACCCACATATTTGCGGAAGTAATTTGACAAAAATGCTGTGACCAAGCGGCCCTTGTCCTGTGGGATCAGGCGGTTTTTGTCTTTCTCGACATAACCGCGGTCCTGAATTGTTGTGACAATCGAGGCATAGGTCGAGGGTCTGCCGATGCCGAGCTCTTCCATACGTTTGTCCAATGTGGCTTCGGTATAGCGGGGGGGGGGCTGTGTGAAATGTTGTTCAGGCAGCACCGATTGCTTTGGCGTTGCCTCGCCTTCGGCGATTTCGGGCAAGCGTTTATCGTCATCATCGACAACGGTTTCGTCGCGGCCTTCTTCGTAGATCGCAATAAAGCCGTCAAAGACCATAACTTGCCCATTGGCGCGCAAACCAACCTGACCGTCTTGCGATGCGATTGACACAACGGTGCGTTCAAATTTGGCGGCAGCCATTTGCGAAGCCATGGTGCGTTTATAAATCAGATCATAAAGCCTGCGCTGATCAGGATCGGTGATTTTTGCGGTGGCAGTATCCACCATCATATCTGTGGGGCGGATACATTCATGCGCCTCTTGGGCGTTTTTGGCCTTGTTTTTATAGACACGCACGCTTGACGGGACATAGGTGTCGCCAAATTTGGCTTTGATCGCGTCGCGTGCGCCCGCGACGGCCTCGGGCGCCATGTCGATCCCATCTGTCCGCATATAGGTAATGAGGCCCGCCTCATATAACCGCTGGGCACAGCCCATGGCCTGTTTCGCACCCATATTGAACTTGCGACTGGCTTCTTGTTGCAAGGTCGAGGTCATAAAGGGTGGGGCGGGGTTGCGTGTGCTTGGTTTGGCTTCAACCGATGTGACGCTGAGGTCACGAGATTGGATCGCTTGCACCGCGAGCTCGGCCTGTGTTTGATTCTCGATACTGAATTTATCGAGCTTTTTACCAGCAAGCGTGGTGAGACGGGCCTCGAATGTTTGCCCGCGTGGTGTTTGCAGCTGGGCTTTGACAGACCAATATTCCTGGGCGCGAAAGACCTCGATCTCCATCTCGCGTTCGACGATGATCCGTAAGCAGACAGATTGCACGCGTCCGGCTGAACGCGCACCGGGCAATTTGCGCCATAAAACGGGGGACAGGTTAAACCCAACCAGATAATCAAGCGCGCGCCGGGCGAGATAAGCATCCACAAGGGGCTGGTCAACTTGGCGTGGGTTGTCCATCGCCTCGAGCACCGCATTTTTGGTGATCGCGTTGAAAACAACCCGGCTCACGGGTGTGGTTTTCTTAATTGCTTTGCGAGCAGTCAGGGTTTCTGTCAGGTGCCAAGAGATCGCCTCGCCTTCGCGGTCAGGGTCTGTGGCGAGTATGAGCGCATTGTCGTCTTTGAGCGCGTCAACAATCGCTTTGATATGTTTTTTGCTATCACTTGCGACCTCCCACAGCATTTCAAAGCCAGCATCTGGATCGACTGACCCGTTCTTGGGCGGCAGATCACGGACATGCCCATAAGAGGCGAGCACTGTGTAATCATTGCCGAGGTATTTATTGATGGTCTTTGCTTTTGCAGGAGACTCGACAACGACGACAGGCATTCAGAACCCTCTTGATAATGTGCAGGTAAAACTGTTTCGCAAAATGTGGTCGGGCGGTGGTTATTGTCAATGTTGCGTATGCAAAGTTCTTCCCCTTGACCATAAAAAACCATTAAATAGCTGAAAGAATAGAGTATTTTATTCTTTAAAATGCTCTATTCGCGGCGGGATAGTGAGGGT
>CAKMZE010000064.1:0-12106 GCA_929200295.1 uncultured Alphaproteobacteria bacterium | reverse complement strand
ATTTTTAAGTATTTTTTTAGACGACGCGCGATAGTAATCCACCTTTTTGTCGGGTGATTTTCCCATCCAGCTCAAGCGTTGTGAGCGCAGGGATGACATGGGCCGATGAAGCCGAGAGATCGCGGATCAGCTGGTCCTCTGCGATAGGAGAGGGGCTCAGCCGCGCTAGGATCTCACTATGCAAATCGGCGCTTTGTCGCAGTGGAAGTTGCGTTGTGTGTGGCGCAACTGGCACTGGCTTTGCGAGCGGGGAAAGCACATCGAGCACATCCTCGGCCGAGCGGATCAGCGTTGCGCCATCGCGGATCAGCATATTGCTCCCCGCTGCGCGTGCATCAAAGGGGTGACCGGGGACGGCCAACACATCGCGCCCTTGATCCAGAGCGGTGCGCGCAGTGATCAAGCTGCCAGATTTTGCACCAGCCTCAACGACAACAACGGCTTGGGCGAGGCCAGCGATGATTCGGTTGCGCGCTGGGAAATGGCGTGCTTGCGGTTGCAGGCCCATGGGCATTTCTGCAACCCGCAGGCCATTTCGCATGATTTTACTGGCGAGATCTCTGTTTTCTGCGGGGTAAATGATATCCACGCCACCTGCTTGCACGGCCACAGTGCCAGTGGCGAGACTGCCCAGATGTGCCGCAGTGTCCACACCACGCGCGAGACCAGAGACAACAAGATAACCTGCCTCGCCTAGCTCAGCCGCGAGCCGCTTTGCCATACGCGTCCCCAAAGAGGACGCGTTGCGCGCGCCAACCAGCGCAACCATTGGGCGGTGCAAAATTGTATGATCACCAATAGCCCAAAGCAGTGGCGGCGCATCATTGAGGTCATTGAGCTGTACGGGGTAGTCGGCTGAGCCGTGAACGAGTAAGCGTGCATTCGCTCTTTGCGCGGCTTTGAGTTCGGCCCTGATCACATCTGTAGGGCAAATGCGATATTTCTCTACGCCCGCCGCTGCTGCGATACCCGGCAGCGCATCGAGTGCGGCCTGTGGGCTGCCATGATCAGACAGGAGGCGGTGGTAGGTCGCGATCCCTACGCGACTAGAACGCAACAGACGAAGCCGCAGGAACCGATCATCTTCCGTCTTTGGAGGGAGTTGGGGGGGGTGAGTGGAAGCTGTGTCTTCGTCGGCCATCCCGGGCTCCGTCATGCTGCAAGAACACATTAACGACTTAAGAATTAACGAGGTGTGAATAAAATCACCCGCGAAACCCACTATTTTAGGGGGGGGTATTGTCCAAAAATGCCCTGAATTGCTAAAAATGCGCTTCTTTTTGTGAATAATTCTGTGGAAAGAGTCATTGTGCGACTCACACCCACTGATTGTAGATTCGCTTTTTATGATGCGTTTTGGTGGTGCCTCATGTGGCTGCACCACCAACAGTGAGCCCCCCGATCAATAGGCTTGGCTGCCCAACGCCCACGGGAACCCACTGTCCGGCTTTGCCGCAATTGCCGATTCCGGGGTCGAGCGCCATGTCATTGCCGATCGCGCGGATGTGCTTGAGCGCCGTTGCCCCATCCCCAATCAGTGTCGCGCCTTTTACAGGGGCGCCGACAACGCCGTTTTTCACACGGTACGCTTCTGTGCAGCTAAAGACGAATTTCCCATTTGTGATGTCGACCTGACCGCCACCAAAGCCTACGGCGTAAATCCCATCCTTTAGATCAGCGCGCATTGCAGCCGGATCATCGGGGCCGGATATCATATATGTATTTGTCATACGTGGCATCGGCGCATGCGCATAGCTTTCGCGTCTGCCGTTGCCTGTGGGCTGCACGCCCATGAGCCGCGCATTTTGGCGGTCTTGCATATAGCCTGTTAACACCCCGTCTTCGATCAATGTGTTTTTTGCGCTGGGCGTGCCTTCATCATCGATACTGATTGAGCCGCGGCGATCAGGCAGGGTGCCATCATCTAAAACAGTCACGCCTTTGGCAGCGATCTGTTGCCCCATGAGCCCTGCAAATGCGCTAGTGCCTTTGCGGTTAAAGTCGCCTTCTAGCCCGTGGCCAATTGCTTCGTGTAGCAAAATACCGGGCCATCCCGGCCCAAGCAGCACATCCATGATACCCGCAGGGGCGGGCTCTGCGGCAAGGTTGACGACCGCAACGCGCAACGCCTCTTGCGCGACAGCTTGCCAGTTTTCGCGCGCAATGAGCCCGCTTAGCCCGGTACGGCCACCGCCACCTGATGTACCACTTTCTCTGCGGCCGTTTTCTTCGACAATGATGCTGATGTTAAGACGGCTCATTGGGCGGGTATCCGTGACCAAATGCCCATCAGGGCGCAGAATGACGATTTCTTGATGCGAGGCGGCGAGCGTCGCTGTGACCTGAATGACGCGTTTATCAAGGCCGCGGGCGTAATCATCGATCTCGCGCAAGAGATCGATCTTTGCGGGAAAGCTTGCTTGCTCCATCGGGTTTTCATCGGTGTAGAGTTTCACATTCGTGCCCGCAGGTGCGGTTGCGATGCTGCCACTGTCACCTTTGACGGCGAGCCGTGCGGTATGCACCGCGCGCTTGAGCGCGTGCTCATCGAGTGTTGTTGCATGCGCGTAGCCTGTGGTTTCGCCCTGAACGGCCCTCAGGCCAAAGCCTTCGGAGGCATCAAAGCTCGCATTTTTGATCTTTCCATCATCAAAAGATAGCACCTCTGAGCTGCGTTTTTCGATGAAGAGCTCACCATCATCCGCGCCATGCGTTGCGTTTTGCAGGTGTTTGAGCGCGGTTTCTTGGTCAAAAGCGGTGTCAAACGGACGAAAAGGATTTGCTTGCATAAATAATTTCCTTAGATTTTTGCGAATACATCAAAAAGAGCGTCCGATTGCCGCAACTGATGTTCTTGAGTTGTTTATCAAGATATGGGACATGGGCGGTAGGATACAACGGGAATCCGCATGTAGTGTGTCAGGATTCTTGTACGAACGCGCCATGAGGCGCCATGATGAAACAGGGTTTGCTATGCAACTTATGAAATATGCGTCTTTCACTTGGACAGGGTTTGCTTTGACAATGGCTGGCGCTGCAGCGCAGGCACAAGAGGTGACCCAAGAGCTTGAGATCGTGGGTGTTCCTGTTGAACAAGGCATAGGGTTTCAGCCTGCTGTAACAGAGCTTGCACGCGATTTGCAGTGGCTTGATGGGATGCTTTTGATCATTATCACAGCGATTTCGCTCTTTGTGGTGGGATTAATGGCATGGGTGTTTATTAAATATAACCGCCGCGCGAACCCAACCCCTGCGACATTTACCCATAATTCACCGCTTGAGGTGGCATGGACGGTGCTGCCCATTGTGATCCTCGTCTTTATCGGGGCATTCTCATTGCCGGTTTTGTTTAAACAGCAAGAGATCCCTGAGGGCGATATTAATATCAAAGTCACCGGATATCAGTGGTTTTGGGAATATGAATACACAGATGAAGGTGTCGCATACCCAAGCTATATGTTGGCGCAAGATGAGCTAGCAGAGTACGGTTACGCGCCTGAGCTTTATCTATTGGCGACGGATACGGCGGTTGTTGTCCCTGTTGGGGCGACGGTTGTGATGCAGGTGACAGGCGCTGATGTGATCCATTCTTGGACGATTCCTGCGTTTGGTGTGAAACAAGACGCGGTGCCAGGGCGGCTCGCACAATTGTGGTTCTCGGCTGAGCGTGAGGGTGTGTATTTTGGGCAATGCTCAGAGCTTTGTGGGAAAGATCACGCATATATGCCGATCACGGTAAAGGTTGTGAGCCAAGAAACATATGACGAATGGCTTGCGGCTGCGAAGATTGAAAACGCGGTTTAAAGAAAAGTGGGTGGGCAAATTGCCCACCCTACAGCAGTAACGACTGTAGGATGGGCAATTTGCCCATCGTCGTTATAGGATAGTGATGACAGATACAAGCTTACATAACGCGGGATATGAGGCTGGGATGGGCGATTACTTTGCTCTTCTCAAGCCGCGCGTGATGTCGCTTGTTGTATTTACAGCGCTTGTTGGGCTTTTGGTAGCACCGACACCTGTGCACCCCTTTATCGGGTTTGTTGCGATTTTATGTATTGCTGTCGGTGCCGGCGCGTCAGGCGCTTTGAACATGTGGTGGGATGCGGACATTGATGTCAAAATGCGCCGCACTGCGAATCGCCCGATCCCAGCGGGGCGGGTCACCGCAGGTGAGGCCTTAGGGCTTGGTGTCGGGCTGTCTGGATTTGCGGTTGTTTTGCTGCTTTTGACCAGCAATCTCTTGGCTGCCGGGCTCTTGGCTTTCACGATCTTTTTCTATGCGGTCATTTATTCAATGTGGCTGAAACGGGCGACACCACAGAACATTGTCATTGGCGGGGCCGCAGGCGCTTTCCCACCGATGATTGGTTGGGCTGTGGCCACTGGTAGCATCTCGCTTGAGTCGATCTTGATGTTCGCGCTGATTTTCATGTGGACGCCACCGCATTTCTGGGCCTTGGCGTTATTCGTCAAATCTGATTATGGCGACGCAGGTGTGCCGATGCTCACTGAAACCCATGGGCGCGACGTAACCCGCAAGCATATTCTGGTTTATACTCTACTATTAGTGCCTGTCGCATTGGGGCTTGGCCTGACGAGCATTGGCGGTCCAATATATCTGCTTGTTGCTGCGGTCATGAATATCTGGTTTTTGAAAGGCGCTTATGATATTTGGCGCCGTAATGATGCCGCCGCCACAGCGGATAATTATCAAGTTGAAAAGCAGGTATTCAAAGTCTCGCTTTATTATCTTTTTGCGCATTTCGTAGCACTGCTGATTGAGGCCGCGTTTCGGATATCAAATGCGGGAGGTCTGTGAAGATGGCTTTGAAGGTTGAGCATGAATTGCATGAGCGCCGTAAGGGGCGCAATTATGGCGTTGGGCTTTTGTTGGCTGGCCTGATCGCGATTGTCTTTGGTTTGACCGTGGTGAAAGTGCTGCAGCTCGGCGATGCCCGCAAGTTTGAGAGTTATGATCACGTGCAACGCCCGCAGATCATTCCGCAGGAGACTGGGGAATGAAGCTTTTTGCGCATCTTCAAGGGCCGAAACGGACCGCTGCGCAAACAGTAGGCGTTGTGGTGCTCATGGCCTCGCTCAGCTGGCTATCGGTGCCATTTTATGACTGGTTTTGCCGGGTAACTGGGTTTGGTGGCGCCACTAATGTGGCGCAAAGCGGGAGTGATGAAATTCTTGATCAAACGATCAAGATCCGGTTTGATGCATCTCTTGCGCGCGATATGCCGTGGACGTTCAAGCCTGAAGTGCGTGAAATGGAAATCCGTATCGGTGAAACGGGGCTCGCGTTTTACGAGGCGCATAATCCGCTTGATGTGCCTATCGCGGGGCAGGCGGCCTATAATGTGACACCATATGAAGCCGGCGGTTTTTTCGATAAAATCGAATGTTTCTGCTTTACCGAACAAGTGCTGATGCCGGGCGAAACGATGCTAATGCCTGTGAGCTTTTTCGTTGATCCTGAGATTGTTGATGATCGTGAAGGCCAATATGTGCATACGATCACACTTTCTTATACCTTCTACCAGATTGATTTGCCGCAAGACGACGTGCAAGCAGCTTTGACAACCGTGGCGCAAGACGCCATAGAAACCTATTAAAGACCAGCCCTAAGGGACGACAACCATGGCGCATGAAAAAAACCACGATTACCACATTCTCAACCCCTCGATCTGGCCGCTAGCCGGGTCGATTGGGGCATTTATCATGCTGTTTGGCAGTGTGCTGGGGATGCAAAATAACGATCAGATCAACTCGATCTCTGATTTTGCGGAATATTATTGGATGTTCCTCGTCGGGCTGCTGATCGTGCTTTATGTGATGTACGCATGGTGGGCCGAGGTTGTCACGGAAAGCGAAGTGGGGGATCATACGCCTGTTGTGCGCATTGGCCTGCGCTATGGCTTTATCCTGTTCATTATGTCTGAGGTTATGTTCTTTGCAGCGTGGTTTTGGTCCTTCTTTAAACATGCGATGTACCCAATGGGGCCGCAATCGCCCGCGGTTGATGGGGTTTGGACACCGGTTGGGATTGAGACCTTTGACCCTTGGCATTTGCCATTGATCAATACGTTGATCCTGCTTTGCTCTGGGATGGCAGCGACATGGGCGCACCATGCGCTTGTGCATGAAAATAACCGCCAAGATATGAAGTGGGGTTTGATCCTCGCGGTGGCACTTGGTGCGATCTTTACGGTGTTTCAGGCCTATGAGTATAGCCACGCGGCCTTTGGGTTCTCGGGTAATATTTATGGCGCGATCTTCTTTATGTTGACCGGCCTCCATGGGTTCCATGTGTTGATCGGCACGATCTTTTTGATGGTCTGTCTTGTGCGGCTACAGCGGGGGCATTTCACCCCTGAACGGCATGTCGGATTTGAAGCGGCCGCGTGGTATTGGCACTTTGTTGATGTGGTGTGGCTGTTCTTATTTGCAGCTGTCTACGTCTGGGGTGGCTAACGTCAGATATGGGTGGGTTCATAACCCACCCTACAGGATAGATTGCAGGGTTTCGCAGCTTTGCGAAAACAGCTAGGACATGCGCGCGAGAGTAATCAACTCTCGCGCGTGTTTCTTTGAAAGGGCCCCAGCTTGCGCAAGATTGTCTTTCCCATTCTGCTTGGAGTGATTGGCTGTGCAATTCTTTTGGGGCTAGGCAATTGGCAATTGCAACGTCTTGCCTGGAAAACGGAAATTTTGACGGCGATTGATGCGCGGATCACGGCAAAACCCACTGCGGTCCCTCTCACATCTGACCCTGATGCGGATCAATACCTGCCGGTAGAGCTGACGGGCACACTGACGGGTGCGCCGATATTTATCCTTGTCACGCCAAAGGGGCTGGGGCCGGGGTATCGTTATATCCAAGCGTTTGAAACCGAAGCCGGGCGCAGGGTGATGCTTGATCTCGGGTGGGTTTCGCTTGATTGGCCCGCAAAGCCTGAGCAGGCCCAAGACCATCTGAATATCATCGGCAATCTGCATTGGCCTGATGAAAAAGATAGCTGGACACCAGAGCCCGATCCCAAGGGGATCTGGTTTGCGCGCCATGTCCCAGATATGGCCGCCCATTTGCGCACAGAGCCGATATTGGTTGTGGCGCGCGATTATACCCATATGAATGCAGATAACAGGCCACAAACGCCGCTGTTTCAGCCATTGCCGCTTGACTCCCGCGCGATCAAGAACGACCACCTCAATTACGCAATCACATGGTTTTCATTGGCATTCGTTTGGTTGGTGATGACTGCGTATTGGATCGTTCGCATACGTCAAAGGGACCGCTGATATGCGCTATATTTCAACCCGTGGCACGGCACCCGCGCTGAGCTTTGAGCAAGCCATGCTCACAGGGCTTGCCCGCGATGGTGGATTATATCTGCCAGATACAATTCCACATCTTGCCGCATCTGACATCGCCGCGATGGCTGGCAAAAGCTATGAAGAGATTGCGTTTCGCGTCATGCGCCCGTTTATCGGCGATACGTTCGATGATGCGCAGTTTAAACAGCTGATTGCACAGGCCTATCAGGGCTTTGACCACGCGGCGCGTGCGCCCTTGGTACAGCTGGCCCCGAACCATTTCCTGGCAGAGCTGTTTCACGGACCGACACTCGCGTTCAAAGATTTCGCGATGCAGCTGATCGGGCAAATGTTTCAGGCAGCACTTGCGCGATCTGGTGACCGCGTCACGATCGTTGGCGCAACCTCGGGTGATACTGGATCTGCAGCAATCGAAGCGTTTCGCGGATTGTCGAATGTGGATGTGTTCATCCTCTACCCACATGGGCGCGTTTCCGAGGTGCAGCGCCGCCAGATGACCACGCCGCAAGAAAGCAACGTGCACGCGATTGCGGTGGATGGTGACTTTGATGATTGCCAGGCCGCCGTCAAAGATATGTTCAATGATTTTGAGTTTCGCGAGGCGGTGTCGCTGGCAGGTGTGAATTCAATCAACTGGGGCCGAGTTTTGGCGCAGGTGGTTTATTATTTCACAAGCGCTGTTGCGCTGGGCGCGCCGCATCGACAGGTGTCCTTTACTGTGCCCACCGGGAATTTCGGCGATATTTTTGCGGGATATATTGCAAAGCAGATGGGGCTGCCGATCAAAGATCTCGTCGTTGCGACGAACCAAAACGATATTTTACACCGCACATTAGACACAGGCGCCTATGTGAAAGAGGGGGTCGTGCCATCGATCAGCCCCTCTATGGATATCCAAGTGAGCAGCAACTTTGAGCGTGCTCTCTATTACGCCTACGGCGGGGATACTTCGGCTGTTGCGGCAGATATGCAAGCGCTCAGCTCGGGTGGTTTTACGATCAGCCAAGGCGCCTATGAGGCGCTCAAGACAACTTACCTGTCTGGTCGCGCCTCTGAGGCTGATACCCGTTCGCAGATCAAAGCGAGCTTGGCTGAAAGTGGCGAGCTGTTGTGCCCGCATTCGGCTGTTGGTGTTCATGTGGCACAAACCTTTCAAGGCGATACGCCCATGATCACATTGGCAACAGCGCATCCGGCAAAGTTCCCAGATGCAGTCAAAGACGCAAGCGGCATAACAGCCGATTTACCTGATCGCATGGCTGATATTTACGAAAAGCCCGAACGTGTAACGCGCGTGGCAAATGATCTTAACGCACTTCAAACGTTTATCAAGGAACGGATCGCCCAGTGACCATCCAAACCCACCAGCTTTCTAACGGTTTTCAAATTATCACCGAACAGATGCCCGGATTGAAATCCACATCAATTGGCATCTGGGTGCAAGCCGGTGGGCGCCATGAACGCATTGAACAAAATGGCATTGCGCATTTTCTTGAACATATGGCGTTTAAGGGAACAAAGACACGCACTGCTCTGCAAATCGCTGAGGCGATTGAAGACGTCGGCGGATATATCAACGCCTATACATCGCGTGAAATGACAGCCTATTACGCCCGTGTGCTCGAGGACGATGTGACGCTCGGGTTGGATGTGATCTCGGATATTTTGCTCAACCCGGTTTTTGATCCCGATGAAATCGAGGTCGAGCGTGGCGTGATCTTGCAAGAGATCGGTCAAACCTATGATACGCCAGATGATATCGTGTTTGATTGGCTACAAGAGGTGGCCTACCCAGAGCAAGCATTAGGCCGCACGATCTTGGGGCCCGCGGAACGTGTCAGCCAGTTTTCGCGCGATGATCTCGATGGGTTTGTGGCAGAGCATTACGGGCCGGGGCAGATGATCTTGGTCGCGGCAGGTGCGGTCAATCATGATGAGATCGTCGCCCAAGCCGAGGCGCTTTTTGGGCATCTTTCGGCTGTGATCCGCTCTGATAATGTGATCCAGCCCGCAGCCTTTGGCGGCGGGGAACGTCGTGAGATCAAGGATCTTGAGCAGGTCCATTTCGCCCTCGCGCTTGAGGGACCAGATTACCGTGACCCGATGATTTACACCGCGCAAATCTATGCCTCTGTGATGGGGGGTGGCATGTCATCGCGGCTCTTCCAAGAAATTCGCGAAAACCGTGGGCTATGCTACACGATCTTTGCGCAGGCGGGCGCTTATGAGGACACGGGGCTCACGACATTTTATGCAGGCACCAGTGCCGAACAGATTTCTGAGCTTGCCAATGTGACAATCGACGAGATGAAGCGCGCAGCAGATGATATGAGTGCCGCTGAGGTCGCCCGTGCTCGTGCGCAGATGAAAGCAGGGTTGTTGATGGGGCTCGAGAGCCCATCAAACCGGGCCGAACGCTTGGCGCGGCTCTGGTCGATTTGGGGGCGTATCCCCAGCCTTGACGAAACAATCACAAGCATTGATGCGGTCACAACAGGGGATGTGCGTTCATTCGCGGGCGAGATTGCAACGCAGGCCGGGGCGGCGATGGCGCTCTATGGTCCGGCCGAGGCAGCACCAACCCTTGATGCGCTGAAAGCCCGTTTGGTGGCCTAATGCTAGGCCTGCGCCGCAAGATACGTCTTGAAACAGAGCGATTAAGCCTCAGGCCGCCGCAGCATAGTGATTTTCGTGCATGGGCGGCCTTGCGGGCGCAGTCAGAGCCGTTTCTTGCCCCATGGGAGCCGCGCTGGTCCAAGGATCATTTGACGCGCCGGGCCTTTACCAACCGGGTATATTGGGCGCAAAGGGCGGTGCATTCCGGCTCTGCGGTTCCCTTGTTCTTGTTCAAACGCGACGATGAAGCCTTTATCGGTGCGATCACACTTGATCACATACGCAAAGGACCGGCCCAAGCCGGGACAACAGGTTATTGGATCGGCGCCCCATATGCGCGGTTAGGGTACATGCGCGAGGCGCTCGAAGCGGTGGTGCATTACGCGTTTACTACCCTTGATATCAGTCGCGTTGAGGCAGGGTGTTTGCCAGAGAACACACCATCACGCAGATTGCTCGAGCAATGCGGCTATAAATACGAGGGCGTGGCGCAAAGCTATCTGCAGATCAACGGACGCTGGCGCAATCATGTGCTCTATGCCAATTTGCGTCATGACCGTCGCGGCAAAACAGATGTGGGCTAAGCGCATCCTGTAACGGCACTCAGGGTGATATTTGTCCTGCTCTGGGCTTGATCTCACGCCCGGTCAGTGAAACACAAATAGCTATGTTAAATGCAGCAACCCCTGAATTTATTGCAAGCTTGGGGCTTGCACCCGCGGCACGTAAAGACGCAACCGATAGCTACTTGCGTGAGCCCCGGGGGCGCTGGGCCGGGCAGGGGGTCGTTCTGGCCCCAGCATCCACAGATGAGGTCGCGCATATTCTGCGCGCGTGCCATGCAGCGCGTGTCGGTGTGATCCCCTATGGCGGTGGCACAGGTCTTGTGGGTGGTCAGATCATGCCAGATGGGCCACAGCCCGTCATTCTATCGCTCGAACGTATGAACAAAATACGCGACCTTTACCCATCAGAAAATGTCATCATCGCCGAGGCAGGATGCATATTAGCTGATGTCCAAGCGGCGGTCTCTCAGGTGGATCGTCTGTTCCCGCTTTCGCTCGCGTCCGAAGGATCGGCGCGCATCGGTGGATTGCTTGCCACGAATGCGGGTGGCGTCAATGTGCTGCGCTATGGAAACGCCCGCGCGCTTTGTCTCGGGCTCGAGGTTGTGCGCCCTGATGGCAGTATCTGGCATGGGCTCACGCGTTTGCGCAAAGACAACACTGGCTATGACCTGCGCGATCTGATCATTGGTGCTGAGGGCACATTGGGTGTGATCACCGCCGCTGCCTTGAAAACTGTGCCGCAGCCTGCGCATGTTGGCGCGGCGTTTATGGCTGTGCCAAATCCGGATGCGGCGCTTGCCTTGCTGGGTTTGGCGGGCGAACACATTGGCGATGGGTTGTCTGCGTTTGAGCTGATCCATAGACAAGGGCTCGATTTCCTGTCCGAAACAGGCCCAGAGGTGAAGCATCCTTTCGCGCAGACCCCAGAATGGATGGTGCTCATCGATGTGGGCCTGCCCAATGGCCGCGCGCCCGATGATGCGCTGATGGCATTGTTCGCTGCGGCATCAGAGGCGGATCTTGTGACAGATGGGGTTATCGCGCAATCGGCAGCACAGCGCCAAGCGTTCTGGACTGTGCGTGAAAGCATCCCCGAGGCGAACCGCAGGACAGGCTCTGTTTCATCTCATGATATCTCTGTGCCGCTCTCAATGGTGCCACAGTTTATCACCCAAGCAGGCACCGCCTTGCGCGATATTGCAGATTTCCGGATCAATTGCTTTGGCCATCTGGGCGATGGTAATCTGCATTACAATGTTTTCCCGGCGCAGGGCAAAACCCGCGCTGATTACGAAGAGCTCCGCGATGTCGTAAAATCTTGTGTGCATGATCTCGTGCATCAGATGGGCGGCTCAGTGAGTGCCGAACACGGGATCGGCAGGCTCAAGGTTCCTGATCTTGTCAAATATTCAGACCCAACAAAACGCGCGATGATGCAAGCGATCAAGCAGGCATTGGATCCAATAGGTATTATGAACCCCGGTGCCGTTTTAGGAGATATTGAATAATCCGCGGGTGACGCCCCATTCTTAGGTTTTGAAATATCCCGGGGGTCTGGGGGCTGGCCCCCAGTGGTG
>CAKMZE010000063.1 GCA_929200295.1 uncultured Alphaproteobacteria bacterium | reverse complement strand
CGGTAAGACTCTGGATCGAGTTTTATGAGTCCGCTGCCTAACTGAATGAGCAAAGCGCTCTCTTCGTTTACGTCGCCTTTGGTGCAAAAAACCTTAACGACGCACACCATACGTATGGGCGGGTAGCTTGCATCCAAAGACAAGGGTCTGGGTCACGAAGTCCAGAGCGTTTGTAGGTTAGCATAAGAAAAGGGCCGCTGTTTGCGGCCCTTTGTGTTTCATTATTCATCTGGCGATTAGAATGGTTCGCCGATGCCCCATTCTGCGATCAGGGCGTTGAGTGAGCCGTCGTCTTTCATAGACTGGATGGCTGCATTGAACGCCTCGCGCAGTTCGCCGTCGCTTTCACGCAGGCCCATGCCGACGCCGCCGCCGATTAGTTCTTGTTGTGCGGTCATTGCCAGCTCAGCATCTGCTTCGACGATTGGCGCAAGATAGGCTTTGTCAGCCAAAACGGCATCAGCCTCGCCTGATTTCACGGCTGCAACAGTTTCTTCTGGTGTTGCAAACTCAACCAATGTCGCACCTGTCGCTGCGATAAAAGAGGCTTGGATTGTGCTCGATTGGGCCGCGATCACAGCGCCAGAGAGATCCATACCTTCGTTTCCAGCAAGAACCACATATGAAGACGGGTCAGGCTGCGTGTAGTTCTGTGTGAAATCGATGACCTCATCACGTTCATCAGTGATCGACATGCCAGCGATGATGACATCGTAGTTGCCAGAAACGAGGTTCGGGATGATGCTATCCCACTCGTTTGTCACCCATTCGCATGTGAGCTCGGCGCGCGCGCATAGCTCATCACCCAAATGGCGCTCAAACCCGTCAACTTCGCCATTGTCGTTGATAAAGTTATATGGGGCATAGGCGCCCTCGGTTCCCATGCGCACAACGGCATGGCTATCGGCAAAAGCAGCACTTGCGGTAAGGGCAAGGGCAGCGACGCTCAGAAGCGTATTTTTCATAGTATGTCTCCCGTCAGGTAAAGCGCCAAGCAATGGCGCGTGTCATCTGCTTAGGCTTATGCGAAATTGCATGAAAGGCAAGGGCTGCTGGTTATACTGGCGCTATAAATCAAGACCCTATTGCGCCAGATCTTCCTCAAACCTTGCGATATAGGCCGCGCAGAGTGTGATCCTGCGCCCGTTACGTGACCATGCGGCGCTGCCGTCACACTCGTTTATAGCGAAGGTGATGCGCGAATGCCAATCGATCGCTGAAAGCAAGTGATAAGCATCATCTAAAAAATCTGTGCTGCGAAGTGAATGGACCACTGGCGTGTCCTCGGCATAAAACCCGACCTCGGTCACGCGGACACCCTCTGGCATGCGGTAGTTTGCGATGATCCGCCGCCATCCGCGTCCAACCTCGGTGGCAAAATCGCGGCAACGGTTCGCAGCGTCGCCAGTGAGGCCAAATTGATCAGCCATGCCTGCATAGCTGTCTGGGTCTTGGCCATATAAGATGCAGATCATACGCCCGGCAATTTGTGCGTCATCACGGTATTCGCTAAACATGCCCGCCTTGGCATTATCTTTCAGGTGCTGGCGGGCGCGGGCAGAAATGATATCTTGCGCCCGATCTGGCAGCATGAGGTGGATATAGATCGTCGCAAAATCGTCTGCGATGCTTTCTTCTGGGCCTAACAGCGGCAAATCAAATTCGCGCATCTTCGCATGCTCCATCTCATGGGCGATGACATGCAAGAGACCGTCCTGTACGTCTTGCGAAAGTGGTGCCTGTGCGTGCCCGGCAAGCGGGCATATCATCAAGATGAGAGATAATATGCGACAAGCGGTGCGCTTGATTTTTTGTATCACGGGAAAAATACGCGTCATATTATTCTCGTGAGACATGCGGCCTATAGTGTTGCGGCCAAAAATGTCTTGAGCCGCGCGGTTTCGGGGGCTTGGAAAAGCCTCTCTGGCGGGCCTTCTTCGGCGATTTTACCCTCATGCAAGAACACAGTGTGATCGCTGACATCGGCGGCTAGGCGCATATTATGCGTCACGAGCAACATTGTGCGGCCTTCGGTGGCGAGATCTTTGATCACTTTGACAACCTCTTGCTCAAGCTCAGGATCGAGTGCGGATGTGGGTTCATCAAAGAGCAGCGCATGGGGTTCCATACACAGCGCGCGCGCAATTGCGGCGCGTTGTTGTTGCCCGCCTGAGAGCATCGCGGGATAGCTGTCGCATTTATCCGCGATACCGACTTTGTCGAGGTAAGCGCGTGCGGCTGTTTCAACCTCTGCGCGGTTGCGCTTTTGCACGGTGATTGGCGCTTCCATCACGTTCTCGAGGATGGTCATATGCGCCCAGAGATTGAATTGCTGAAAAACCATCGACAGATTGGTGCGAATGCGGATCATCTGTGCGTGATCCGCAGGGCGGCGCGCGTGACCAGAGCCACGCCAAGCAACCGGCTCACCTGAAAACACCACATCCCCGCTTTGGCTGTCCTCTAACAGGTTTGCGCAGCGCAACAATGTGGATTTACCCGAGCCGGATGACCCGATCAGTGACACCACTTGGCCTGCATTGGCTGAGATCGACACCCCTTTGAGCACCTCAAGATCGCCATATGATTTATAAAGATCACGGATCGCGATGACGGGAGGGGATGGTGTCACGGGGGTGGGCGCCTTTTATAAATCTATACCACAGATTAGAGCCGGATTTTTAGAGGCTTTGCAAGGTGTTTAGAGCCGTTACCCAATTTCTGGGATAGCAAAATCGTAGTCTGTATTGGGCAGGTCTACGATGCCTTTGAGGTCAAGGTTTGCGCTGGTCGCTTCGGGCAGGTTTGCAATTGCCTCTTGGATGGCAGCGAAATAGGGGACGGGGTTTTGGCCCTTGCGGGTGATAAAGCTCATTCCGGGCGATGCGGGCGTTGTACCAATCACGCGGACCTCTTGGGCCAGCGGGTCGTCACGTAGAAGCATCCGCCAGGTTTGCGCATCTATTGTTGCACACTCGGCTTGACCGTTGGCGACAGCGGTAAGGCTGGCACTATGTGCGCCGGTGATGAGCGTGGGGTGCAAAGCGATCCCATCACGGTTAAGCATCGCCCAAGCAGCCCCAAACCCTGATTGAGAAAGCAGGTCGTTACAAGCAAACTGTGTTTGCAGCGCGTCCTTTGCGGGGAGATCATCAGCATCGCGATGTATGATAATCACACTGGCGTATTGCCCGGGCTTGCAGCCCTCTAACCCGTAATCGGCCGCCCCGATCAGGGTCACCTGCTCGCGAAACTGTGCGCGGTAAGGCAAATTACAAATTTGCCCAAGTACGAGATCAGGATGTCCCCAAGATGCGACATGATCAATATCGCGATTGAGACGATCAGGCGCAGGGATATCGCGGTGGCGCAAGGCATCGCGGATCAAAGCCCAGAGCGTATCATGTGCCGTTTGATTGCTGGGCCGATCATACATCGGCAGGCTTGCGATCATTGGTTGTTTTGTACGCGGCGGCGTGCGGCGTTGCTATCTTGGTCTTCGATCCCCAGCAGGGAGCTGAGCAACCGCATCATGCTGTCCTCTTCGGGGTCACGCACCCCATCTGCCAGCACAACCTGCCATAGTGCTGTGATCACCGACAGGCGGTTTTCATAATCGACAGCGTCTTTGATCGCGCGGGTAAAGCGCACAGTATCAGGGGCCTCGCGTTCAAGCGCCTCGCAATCGTTTAACAAATCCAAAGGATCAGTGAGCCCATATCGAGCTGTGAGGACATCAGCGATTTGCTGACGCTCAACGTCAGCATAATCCCCGTCAGAGCGCGCGACGCGCACCAAAAGCGCGCCCAGCGCAAGCCGCGCGTCTTCATCAGCCAGCGGTGCTGGTTGCGGCGCGGTGAGCATTTTTAGAAAGTCAGCAAACATGAGATTCTATATAAGGAGACCATTATGAAGATGGAAGAGAAAGCGCAGGTAAGCTGTCAAATTTTGATGTCAGCCAACTTGCATGTTTTTCCATCCCATAAGGCGGGTTGATCACAAAAAGACCCGACCCCACCATGCGGTGCCCCTCGCGCACTGGCGGAAAGCCGACCTCATGACAAAGCGCATCAGGAAAGGACTGCATAAGCTGAGACGTCATTGGCAAATGGCTTTGACTGGTGAGAATCGGATACCACAGCATGATCACCCCCACTGGCCATTTGCGGTGCAGCTTTGCGAGCGCTCCGGGGATCGTGGTGTAATCTGTTTTGATCTCAAATGACGGATCAATCAGCAGCATGCCACGGCGCGGATCAGGCGGGCAGCGCGATAGCGCCATCTCCCACCCATCGCGTTGATCGCAAATCGCACGATGTGGGGTCATCACCTCGGTCAGCTTTGCATGTTCTTGCGGATGCAGCTCGCTCAGTAATATCGGATCGGTTTGACGCAGGATATGCGCGGCAAGGAGTGGCGAGCCGGGATAGCTATCTGTCCCATGAGCGTGGCGCACCTGCGCAAGTGCGCGTGCATAAGGGTGCGTGTCTTCAAACCAGTTTTCGCAAAAGGTGATGCCCTTCGCAGCCTCTTGGGTTTTTTGTGCTTCATCACTGCTGAGGAGATATAACGCGCGACCCGCGTGGGTTTCCAAATAGGTGAGCGGTTTATCTTTTTGGATCATGTAATCCAAAATCCACGCCAATGTGCTGTGCTTATGCACATCCGCGAGGTTTCCAGCGTGAAATGCGTGCTGATAGGATAACATTCGTTGCAACCTTCATGATTTCTTAAGCTCGGTAATCGCTTTTGTAAGGAGGGCCAATTGTATTTTGGCATTTCATGGCATGTGGGCGGGATTTTTAATGAAAACGACGGCACTGAAGCGTATTTTTCTCAGTTTATGCGGAATTGTGTTTAGCACATCTGCGTGTGCACAAAGTTATACGCTTGATGGCGCAAGCCCAGATACTGTGCTGCGCGATAAACGCGCAATGCCCGGTGGGCTTTCTGATCAGATCGGGTTTGACCCTTCTCAGGTTCTATTTTCGCCGCGGTATTCAGCGCAGTTAGATGTTTCGTCTGATCCCGGTGATGACCCCGTTTATGTCATTGGTACGAAGATGAGGGTTGAGACAGATAGCGCGCTTTCCCTCACACTTGGGTCACAGACCATTTGGCAGCAGGCCCAAGACCACGCGCGTATTTTTGATATGAGCGCTGCACATGCGGGCAGTGCTGATGGTGAGGAATATCTGGATCTGCAAGGCGCGGGGGTCGTGGCGACGATGATCTATCAGGTGACGCCCGATTGGGCTGTCACGGGATCTGTCACATATGACCATCTGCATGGGCAGATGCTGCACACAGATCAACAGGTCTTAGCGCCCCGGTTATCGATCGGGGCGTATATCACCCGAGACGTCGCATTTGATTTTTAAGGCCGCTGAAGCACGTGACTTTAAACGAGGCGGCTGTTTTCAACGGCGGCCTGCACGAAGCCTTCGAATAACGGATGCGGGGCAAAGGGCTTTGATTTCAGCTCGGGGTGAAACTGCACCCCAATAAACCAAGGGTGGTCTTCCCATTCCACGATCTCAGGCAGTTTGCCGTCTGGTGACATGCCAGAAAACTTCAAACCGCAATTCTCTAAGGTTTCGCGGTATTTGATATCTACCTCATACCTGTGGCGGTGGCGTTCATCGATCGATGTGCTGCCATATACCTCGGCGACTTTTGAGCCTTCGATCAGTGTGGCATCATAGGCGCCAAGCCGCATGGTGCCGCCTTTGTCATCATCCGTTTTGCGGGTCACGGCATGGTTGCCCTGCACCCATTCCTTGAGATGATAAACCACGGGCTCAAACCGCTTGCCACCGGCCTCGTGGTCGAACTCTTCTGAGCCTGCTTTCTTGACCCCGGCGACATTGCGGGCTGCTTCGATTACGGCCATCTGCATGCCCAGACAAATACCCAAATAGGGCACCTTGCGTTCGCGGGCAAATTGCGCGGCTTTGATCTTGCCCTCGGTTCCACGCTCGCCAAAACCACCGGGAACAAGGATTGCGTGGAACCCTTCGAGGTAGGGTGCCGCGTCGCCTTGGTCAAAGACCTCTGCATCGACCCATTCGATTTTGACTTTGACGCGGTTGGCCATGCCCCCATGGGTCAGCGCCTCGGCGATGGATTTATAAGCATCCTCGAGCTGGGTGTATTTGCCAACAATCGCGACCTTCACCTCGCCTTCGGGGTTATGAATGCGGTCATAAACATCATGCCAAACATCCAGCTTGGGCATCGGGGCAGGGGAGATGCCAAACGCATCAAGCACCGCCTGATCAAGCCCTTGTTTGTGGTAGGCGAGCGGTGCCTCATAAATCGATTTAAGATCATAGGCTGGGACAACACAGTTTTTGCGCACATTACAAAAGAGCGCGATCTTCTCAAGCTCGCGGCTTGGAATGGGCTTTTCTGAGCGACAGACCAGCACATCAGGGGCAATCCCGATGGATTGCAGCTCTTTGACAGAGTGCTGTGTTGGCTTGGTTTTCAGCTCACCTGAAGCAGAGAGATAGGGCAGTAGGGTCAAGTGCATGAAAATGCACTGCCCACGCGGCTTATCATGGCTAAACTGGCGGATGGCTTCGAAAAACGGCAGGCCTTCGATGTCGCCAACAGTGCCACCGATTTCACACAACATGAAATCAACTTCATCCTCACCAATCGCGATGAAATCTTTGATTTCATTGGTCACATGCGGAACCACTTGGATGGTTTTGCCCAAGTAATCTCCGCGACGCTCTTTCTCGAGCACATTGGAATAGATTCGCCCCGACGACACAGAGTCGGTCATGCGTGCAGGCACGCCGGTGAAACGTTCATAGTGTCCAAGATCTAGATCGGTCTCAGCCCCATCATCGGTCACAAATACCTCACCATGTTCAAAGGGCGACATGGTGCCGGGATCAACGTTTAAATAGGGGTCAAGCTTGCGCAGGCGCACCGAAAACCCACGTGCTTGCAGTAACGCGCCCAAGGCCGCAGAGGCCAAGCCCTTACCCAATGAGGATACAACGCCGCCTGTAATAAAGATGAATCGTGCCATTGGTGGCGCTTCCCCCGTGAGTATCGATTTATGGATTTGCGACCCTTAGATGCGCACCATCACGGGATTTAAGAATACCCGGATTCGGTGGGCAAAGGCAAGCCACATACGCAAGATGATGATGCCCAAAATCGAATTTGGGCAAAATCTTGTGAAATTTCGCGATTATTCCCCGGAAGGGACGAGTGGCGCATCATCGCTTGACGGTGGCAGAAGGCTGTCGCCAAGATCGGGCGTTACCGCCCCTTCTTCGGCTGGCGCCTCAGCACCGATGCGGTCAATAACCGATCCGTTCGCTGTGCGTTGCGCAGATAAAATTGTCAGCGTGATAGATGTGCAGATAAATGCGATTGCCAAAAGCCATGTGACTTTGCCCATTGCAGACACAGGGGGACGGCTTGCGCCTGCTCCGCCACCGCCGCCGCCCATACCGAGCCCACCGCCCTCTGAGCGCTGTAATAATACGGCTCCAATCAGGCTGAGAGCCAAGAGGAGGTGAACGGTCAGAATAACGTTATCCATGAGAGGGGTAGCCTATGCTCAATATCTATCTTTGCGCTATCTATGATGTTCGGTGCAGCCTCGCAAGGGATGAATGATGCACGCGCGTGCTATTTCGCGATGTGTTTGCGTTTAATCATCCACATCATCAACGTCTGTTTGCCCAGAAATGCGGCGGCGCACGATGGACCACGACAGCCCAATCGCCAGAACGAATGATAAGATCAGGATCAAAAGCCAGGTGTTTTGCGTGGGGTCCGTGAGGCTGATCCAGCCCTGATCGGCAAGCACCCAGACAAATGTACCAATAATGGCCAAGACCAAGAGCATGCCAAACAGCCCAATGGATCGTAGCGTTGCACGCAGATAGACAATGTACCCGACAAACAGGATCAGACCGAACAGAAGTGTCAACGGCAGTTGGCTATCATAATGCGCCATGCCCCACCGCACAAAATTCCATTCTGTTGGGTTATATGTTGCTGCAAGCAATATAAATGCGCAGGCGAACCGAATGACAAAACCCATTTTACCCTCATCCAAGCGAAAACTGTGCGTAGTTTGACGCTGAAAAATAGGCACTGTCCACCCCCATGCGCATGTCTCAGAGAATTTCTTCAATTTGCGGTTCCCCCTCCTTTGCCAGCCCGCTATAGCGGGTATGCAGATTGAAGAGGACGGATATCGAATGGCAAATGTCGTGGTCGTGGGCGCACAATGGGGCGATGAAGGCAAAGGCAAGATCGTAGACTGGCTGTCAGAACGGGCAGATGTGATCGCGCGCTTTCAGGGCGGTCATAACGCGGGGCACACGCTTGTGATTGGCGAGACTGTTTATAAACTACACGCTTTGCCTTCGGGGGTTGTGCGTGGTGGCAAGCTGTCGGTGATCGGCAACGGTGTTGTGTTGGATCCTTGGCATTTGGTCAAAGAGATCGCCACCTTGCGCGACCAAGGGGTTGAGATCACGCCTGAGACATTGATGGTCGCCGAGAACACGCCGCTGATCCTGCCATTTCATGGTGAGCTGGATCGCGCGCGAGAGGGTCAAAATTCGGTTGCGAAAATTGGCACCACAGGGCGGGGGATCGGCCCATGTTACGAGGATAAGGTTGGACGCCGGGTGATCCGCGTTGCGGATCTTGCTGATGATGCGACACTTGAATTGCGGGTTGACCGGGCCTTGGTCCATCATAATGCATTGCGCAGCGGGCTGGGGCTTGATGCGATTGATCGTGACGCCTTGCTTGCGCAATTGCGCGCGATTGCGCCAGAGGTGCTCGCCTATGCCGCGCCCGTTTGGAAGGTGCTGCATGAAAAGCGCAAAGCCGGAAAGCGGATATTGTTCGAAGGGGCGCAAGGCGCGCTTTTGGATATTGATTTTGGAACATACCCGTTTGTGACCTCATCCAATGTGATTGCAGGGCAAGCGGCGGCTGGCACAGGCATGGGCCCTGGCGCGATTGAGTTCGTCTTGGGCATTGTCAAAGCCTATACAACACGTGTTGGCGAAGGGCCGTTTCCGACAGAGCTGCATGATGATGATGGCCAACGCCTAGGTGAGCGCGGTCATGAATTTGGCACCACAACAGGTCGTAAGCGGCGCTGCGGTTGGTTTGACGCAGCCCTTGTGCGCCAAACTTGCGTGACCTCGGGTGTGAAGGGCATTGCGCTGACAAAGCTAGACGTATTGGACGGGTTTGAGACGCTCAAAATCTGCACAGGCTATCAGCTTGATGGGCAGGTCCTCGATTATCTGCCAACGGCTGCGGATGAGCAGGCGCGTTGCACACCGATCTACGAGGAAATGCCCGGCTGGTCAGAAAGCACCGAAGGCGCGCGCAGCTGGAACGATCTGCCTGCCGCCGCAATCAAATACGTGCGCCGTGTGGAAGAGCTGATTGATTGCCCTGTGGCGATGCTCTCAACCTCGCCCGAGCGCGAAGACACGATCCTCGTCACTGATCCGTTTGCGGATTAAGGGGGCGGTATGGCGTTAAGCTATAAAGCGCGTAAAAGATGGGCACTTGTTGTGCTCGTTTTTGGGCTGCCCGCCTATATCGTCATGGCGGTCACGATCATGAATCTGATCGGGCGCCCGTCGATCTGGGTCGAGCTTTTGGTTTACGTCGGTCTTGGTGTGCTTTGGGCCTTCCCTTTGAAGAAAATCTTCAAAGGGATCGGCCAAGCGGACCCCGAAAAAACATCAGACGAATAAGAGGTAAAGTGCCCCAAAGCGTAGCAGTGTTGCTTAATGCGCAGGTTGGATGAAGGTTCCGTTGTTGAGATCTTTGATCGCTTGGCGCAGCTCATCTTTGGTGTTCATCACAATCGGCCCATGCCAAGCGACAGGCTCTGCGATGGGCGCACCTGAGATCAGAAGAAACCTGATGCCTTCATCACCGGCTTGCACGGTGACCTCATCACCCGTGCCAAACCGGATCAATGTGCGGTTGCCAGACATATCGCGGATGTTGACCTCTTCACCCATGACTTCCTTTTCGAGCAAAACGCCTGTGGGTGCGCTTGCATCTGAAAACCGCCCCGAGCCTGCGAAAACATAAGCAAAGGCACGCCTATAGGTGTCGACCCGAAAGGTTTTCCGCAATCCCGCTGGCACGGAGATATCCAAATATTGTGGATCTGCGGCAATCCCATCCACAGGGCCAGTTTTGCCCCAAAAGTCACCAATAATAACCCGGACAGAGGTGCCATCATCATCCACAACCGTTGGAATATCAGTCGCGCTCACATCCTGATAGCGCGGCGCGGTCATTTTCATCGCGCCGGGCAGGTTCGCCCAGAGCTGAAACCCATGCATTTTACCCTCAGCACTCCCGCGGGGCATTTCTTGATGCAAAATCCCAGAGCCTGCGGTCATCCATTGCACATCGCCAGCGTTTAGCTCGCCCGCGTTACCAAGACTATCAGCATGGGCAACGGTGCCATCTAGGACATATGTAATCGTTTCAATCCCTCGGTGTGGATGCCAAGGGAACCCGCGCAAGAAGTCCTCTTCGTGATCATTGCGAAAATCATCAAATAGGAGAAACGGATCAAGCTCGGTTGGGTTCTGAAACCCAAACGCACGGTGCAGCTTAACGCCTGCGCCTTCCATTGTCTCAACGGCTTTGCGCATTTCAAGAGTAGGTCTAATTGACATCGGCATTCTCCTTTCTGGTTAGATAGGGCGCGCCCTTCGGGGGTACAATGTGTATTTCTGTGCGCGATTGCACAGGATGTGTCGGTATTAGAGCAGAAGATGCGCGTCAGCCCTCGCAGCTTTGCGGTCAAACGAATGCAGGAGGATTATAAGATGCAAATTGGTTTTATCGGCTTAGGCAATGTGGGCGCGAAACTTGCTGGAAGTTTGCTGAGAAATGACAAGGATTTGCATGTCTTTGATCTTGATGCAGATTTGGTGGCTGGCTTTGTTGCCCGTGGCGCAAAGGCGGGGGAAAGTGCTGCGGCTTTGATGCAAACATGTGATGTGGTGATCACATGCCTGCCGTCACCACAAGCCTGTGATGTGGTGGTCACCGAGATGCTGCCACATGTGGGACCGGGTAAAATCTGGATGGAGATGTCAACGACAGATGCAACCGAGGTGGCAAGGCTTGCCGCAGATGTCACAGCCAAAGGTGGCAGCGCGGTTGAATGCCCTGTGTCTGGTGGATGCCACAGGGCTGATACGGGCAATATCAGCATCTTTGCAGGCTGTGACCGCGCGACGTTTGAGCGGGTTTTGCCGCTGCTTACGATCCTTGGGCGGCGGGTGCTGCACACTGGGGAGGTCGGTTCAGCTAGTACGTTAAAAGTGATGACGAATTATCTGGCGACGGCAAACCTACTGACCGTGTGCGAGGCGATGATCACGATGAAGGCAGCAGGGTTAGATCTCGCCACAACGTATGAGGCGATCAAAATCAGCTCGGGCACGTCATTTGTGCATGAAACCGAGAGCCAGATGATCTTAAATGGATGCCGCGATATCAATTTCACGATGGATCTTGTCAAAAAGGATATTGGTCTGTTCCAAGACATTGCGGAAAGGCATGATGTCCCGCTTGAGATTAGCCCATTGATGGTTGAGATTTTTAAAGATGGCATCGCGCGCTACGGCGAGAGGGCGCAATCAGATGAGATTATCCGCAGGCTCGAAGATGCCACCGGGCTTGATATCACAGCTCCGGGCTTTCCATCCGAAATGATTGATGATGAGCCCGAAGAACCCGGATATGAGGTCGTACCACAAAGATGAACCAGCTTTATCTGGCTATCATCGGGCTCACGACATAAAAGCGCCTGTGAGAGGGGGGCGTTCATGTTTCAAGCAGATCAAGACGGTGTCTACGCAGTGGTTGCGGCCTCACCGATGCGGCGCGTCGGGGCCTGTGCGGTCTTATATTTGCTGGGCGCGCTTGTGATCTACATCGCGGTGCTCCCACCATTAAAGATGTTTTTCACACCGTTTCTGATGGGGCTAGGGGGCGCTATCTTATGGGTGGGAGAACGGTTGCGCCGTGCAACACGCGCACAAATCATCCTGACCGAGGATGCGTTGCGTGATAGCGATGGGTATTTGATCGCAGAGCTTTCTCAGGTGATCGCGGTCGATAGAGGCGCATTTGCGATGAAACCATCGAATGGATTTACGCTGAAACTGACCCAAAAGCAGCCCCACATTTGGGCGCCGGGATTATGGTGGCGCCTAGGGCGCAGGGTCGGTGTCGGTGGTGTGACATCCGCAGGGCAATCAAAGTTCATGGCGGAACAGATTGCCCTACGAATTGCAGATCGTGACCAGAATTAGCACACTTTCTTAGTGTGATCTCTTGGTGTGTCGTTCCAGCATAATTGTGGTGCGAAACGCGGTGAGACAACCATGAAATTGGGGAAGTCATAGTTGGTCAGGCCAATATTATAGTCGATCACGGGCTCATATTTGCTCCATGTCTCGATAAGGATCGCGCGTTCACCGTCATCAAGGATTGGCAGGCGGTCATCTTGACGGTTTAAGCTCCCTGAAGAATATGTGCCTCTGCCTCCACGCTCACGCGACCACTGGACAGTGTATTTGCTTGCGCTGTCACTCCAGGTAAATACAGTTACCCGAAAGTCTGGCGCATTAGCCCCCATCGACATGTAATCAAGCAGGTTATGTGCATTGTTCATATAGCCAGATGTAATGTAGCCAGTTTCACGGCTAAACATATCAGCGAGCGTATATGATGATTTCAATGCAACGTATTTGGACTGGAAAGCATGGAAGAACGCAGCCGTCGCAAAAACAAACCACACCAACAATGGCACCATGAGTACAAGCTCTAAGCTTACGCTTCCGCCTTCTTCACGTCGAAAACGTTGCAATAAAGCTTTTATTGATAGTTTTTCCATTATTTGTAAGGCTCCATGACAAAGGATGATGTGGCAAATAATGCATATTCGCCTTCGCTGTTTTCTGCGAGCGATTTACCCGGCGCTGCATTTGGTAACAGCGGCTTATATAACGTGCATGCACGCAAAATGACGAGCTGGTTATTTCCGCCGTTTTGAATCGTAGGAAGAGGTTGCGTTGACAGAGACCGGTCAACACACGTTCCGCCATCTGGAAGGGTGATCCAACTGCGTAAATCTTGTACACGCATATCGAGACGTATCGCAGACATGCAGTTTGGAATTGTTACACTATGATGACATATCCGTTCCTTGATAGCTCTCTGCATATCCCCAGCGCTAGACGAATGATCAAGGTTTAATTTTCCAATGCGTATCTCGCGGACAACGATATCAAGATTACGTTCTAACATCACCTGACGGTATGAGAATATTCCGGTTTCAAAGCCAGAGATCGCAATTGCCAGTGCAATAGGAACCATCATCACAAATTCGATTGATGCGTTGCCATCTTCGGCTCTTGAAAAGCGTCTAAGATAGTTACGAATGTATTTTTTAAGCTGCATCATTCTACAAGCCTCAACTGTGTAATGTTTGAACCAATTTCGGTGAAAATATCTGTAAGATCACCACCAGTAGCGTTGAAATAATGGCTTGGTGATGTTGCACAATGGTTCATTAGGGCTTCGCCTTCAGGCTCGGCTTCATAGGCGATGGTATACATGATGATACCATTGTCGCGCGCAGCATTACATAGGCTTCTGGTGATCGCATCGGCATCTGTTCCATCTGTTCCTCTGCCGACATCTTTAGGGCCTGCAAAACGTCTATAGATGAACTCTTTTTTGTCGGGCGCTGCGGTACCAAAGTAATTATGGAAGAAAAATTCGGTCGTATTCTCTGCCCAATGCCCAACCATACTGGGTGTTTCATAATATTCTGGCTTGATGTACCGTGACGTTATGTTTGCGCCATCTGTCATAAGTACGAGGACTTTTGTGTGATAATCGGGGTCCGTTCTCGGTAGGAACCTCTGTGGGCGATCTCTGAACGCACTGTCGACCGATAAACTGTAACGCATCGAAGGATCGAGTAATCCCAAGCCCCACTTTAAGCCTAAATAGATGGACGTCGCACCCTGGGGCTGAAGGGCCCTAACCTGCCTCTTAAGAGCATATTCATCTTGAGAAATTGGTGTGATTTCCTCGTACCATTCCTCAGGGCAAGCTGGTCGTGAAATTGCTTGAGCGGGATCATAGCCAGCTTCAGCAGGTTTATCATCTTTGTGTGGAAGGATCTGAACACGTTGGCCCTGCTCATAAGTTCTGTAGGTGTTGATCGCAGTTGTACTGAATTCGGGATCATTAAATTCCACGCATTCAGAGTAGTAATGTTTTCTATCTACGTACAGCGCATTAAAAATATCACTACCAACATTTACATGTTGTGCGTAAGGTACAATTGAAAGCGAAGCGAGGTTTTCAGTTTCTTCGTTGATAAGTTCATCAATAAACGCAACAGATGCACTACGAAGTGCCTCAATTTTTTTTGTGCCAGTCTTTGCGCCTGATGAATCATATGTTTCGGCGTCCATCGATCCCGAAATATCGAGAACTAAAGAGACTTCAATACTGTTGATTCCTTGTGTTGCTATGGACCCGCCAACAGTTTCTAGGGTGTCGATCCCAAGAAGGCCCAAGAAAGAGGTATCCATATCCATCGTAGTGTTGACTTCAACTCTGCGAGTTTTCCCAGATCCAGTGACAATCGCATCGCCATCTAGGTAATCTGAAAGCCCGGCCTTTTCGAAAAAATCAGCCACAACCTCTACGGGATCTTTTTCGTTGCGTATGTTTGCTGCGGCGAGCGCGGCACGGTCTGCCACACTTTGGACTTTCGCGCGGCGTTCCTCAAACTGCATAAAATCAACAGCCATTCCGCCCACGACGAGCATCGCCATTAAAAGGTACAAAGAAAAGATAATCATACCCCCATCTTCGTCTTGTTTAAAATTCTTCAGACGTGAT
>CAKMZE010000062.1:7244-15128 GCA_929200295.1 uncultured Alphaproteobacteria bacterium | reverse complement strand
CCCGCCATATGCCTCTGGAATGGTTGCCCCTAATAGGCCCGCACCTCCCATTTGGCGAAAGATGTCTGGATCAACGGTTTCTTGACGATATGCTTGGGTGATCTTGGGCTGCAACACATCCTGCGCAAAGGTCTGCGCGGCATCACGCAGCATCCGCTCATCTTCGCTCAACTGATCTTCGAGACGAAGCGCATCCTCCCATTGAAACGAGCCTAAGTTGGGGCCGTACCCTTTGGCGGGTTGCATGTCTTGCATCAGTTTATCCTTTTTGTTGCAAGGGGAAGTGTGCACAAATCTGCACGCATATCGAAGCACAGTCTATATGTACCCTGAGTATGTGTCGCATGCCAGCTGTGCAAAAATGCAACAAATAGTTAACAAACTGTTAACGTCGCAGCCCTATGGTTGATGTCTTGATGCGCGAAGGTACTCTTAATTGCATCAAATATGGGGGATTACATTATGAAAAACATATATATGTCATGCACGACAATCGCACTTTTATCAGCTTGTGGTGGGGCATCTACCAGCGGAGGAGAAGACGTGCAAAATGATGGGGTATTTGCAGGTGTGCAAAATACCTCGGTTGCTGCCTTTGTTGATAGTAAAAATAACACGACGCTCTCTGCAAAAGGCGCTTATTTGCAACGCGATTTTGAGCAAGGAGAGGCTAGCATCGGAGAGAGACAAGATGTCTCTGCCAAAGTTATCCCAAATGATGATGGGTCATTTGATGTTGAGCTGATTGCGTTCGGACGCACGGTTATGTTCACTGCGGACGATCTCAATGCAAATGGAAGTGGGTTTTACAAAGATATAGATGAAGATAATGCATTGATATATCTCTGGACAGCTCAAGAGAACGATACTTGGCTGGATGTTATCAATGATGAAGCGGCATATAATTTTGTAACAGGCTATGAAATAAGTGAATATGACGAAGATACGGATGTGAACAGGCGTCTCTTAGGCGTTGTCGGTCTTCGGACACATGCAGATGATGTTCCTGTGTCAGGCTCAGCAGAATACACAGGCGAAGTTCTGGCACTCGCCGTTTTTGCCGATAGCCCAAGTGCGTCCGATGCAATGGATGGTGATCTTACATTAAATGTATCATTCGGCGACGCGTCCACCATATCTGGAGAGATCGTAAACTTTGGTTCTCGGAATGATAAATCTAGTGCAGTAAATTTAGATCTGGCAGAAACGCAGATATCAGATTCGGGTGATTTTGAACTGGCCGTGATATTAGATGATAATGTCTGTGGGAATTTTTGCAATGGAACAGTCACAGCTGAAATGCACGGTGCTTTATACGGCGATCAAGCGCAAGAGCTAGGTGGTGACTTCTCTGCTACGGCTACAAGTACAGATGAAAATATCGGTACAATGGTGATAAATGGCAACTTCTTAGCCAAGCAATAAATCACATTGGTGCCTACTTTTTTAGAGCCCTACAAAGTGTAGGGCTCTTTTTTATGGCTGCTGCTTTTCCCAGAGTCTGTCTAACTCTGTGGCGAACGCCTCGGGCATCATCCCTTCGACCAACGCGCGATGAAACTTAGTATTTTGGGTTTCTGGCGCCAGCCCGCCTATCGGGGGATCTGTGTCGAGGTTGGTCGAAAACGAATACCCTTCGGCGCAGGCTGCGATGGCGGCTGTGATATCCTCGGGCGACATGCTGCTTTCACGTAAAACAGGGTAGAGCGCTTTGCACATCGCGCGGCGGTCTACATTTTCTAAGGCACGGCCAAAGGCGGATGACACCTGTAATAGGTTCGCCATCCTTTCGGTTTCTTTGGTTCTGTTCTCTCCGGCTGCATGGAAAAGCGCGGGGTTAAAGAACAAGGCATCGCCTTTTTCCAAGGGGAGTTGCACATAATGGTTTTCAAAATAGTCCCGAAACGCAGGAAGACGGTAGGCTTGATAGCCGGGGCGGTAGGCCTGAGAGTAGGGCAAAAGCTTTGTTGGGCCGCTTTCAATCGGCATGTCACAATGGGCAACGGCCCCTTGAAGCGTAAGCAGGGGGGACATGTCATGAACATGAGCAGGATACGCCGCAGAGATATCGTTGGTCTGAAAGCCCAAATGGTAATCGCGGTGACAAACCTGTGCCGCGCCACCAGGATAGACAAGGTTCACCTGCGCGGTCATTTGGTAGTTGGGGCCAAGCCATGCCTCGGATGCGGCCTGTAGATTGATATTGCCAAAATAGGCGGCAAAGACATCCGGTGCCGCGATGCACAGCTTTTGCAAAGAGTTCCAGACGCGGTCATTGGTGCCAGCCGCAAAATGATCTGCGGCAGCGTCACCGCTGGATTTTTCTTTGGCGATAATCTCTTTGTAGATCTCTGTCGCCGCATCAATCGCGCTGGTATCTGTATAGCTGCGTTTGAGCACAATCGCACCCGCACCAGTGCGTAACACGTCGGCCCATTCGGCGAGCAGCTTGTGCCTTTGTGTCCCTCTGAGCGTTTCGGCAAGGGCGGGCATATCATAAAGCGGAATGTTGTTTTGTATGTCAGACACAAAAGGTGTCTGTGACGTATCTGCGGATTGCTCGCACAGGCTTGCGAATGCCATTATATCGCAAGAGCTTTCATCGAAATAAGCTGACATCGAATACCTCATCTATAAGCAACTCACATGTTAAGTTATGACAGGATGTACCACTTTCATAGATTCAATTCACACGCCGTGGTCTGTTATCTTGGATATTAAGAAAATTTTATGAAAATCGTCTGATGCTTAGATTTAGTGCCATGCCAGCAGCGTGGTGAACAATAAATCACTGATAAAAAGGAAGATATGATGCTTGTAGAGAGATATTTGGAAACGTCGTATTGGAAAGATATGCAATCCCAAGATATCATCGGTTCTTTTCTAGATGATGAGATCAAAGGCACAAAACAGGCTGATATGGTAAACGCGCGGGAAGGGAATGATAAGGTCCTTGCGGGCAAAGGGAATGATATCGTCCTTGGTGATGCGGGGGATGATAAACTCTTTGGGCAGCACGGCGCGGATAAGCTCTATGGCGGGGAGGGGAACGATAGTTTGCTCGGGAATGCGGGCAAAGATATGCTATTTGGCGGCTCTGGAAGAGATGCTTTGGTTGGTGGTGCGCAGGCCGATCTTTTGTCCGGTGGAGCCCAAGATGATGTGCTCTATGGCGGAGGTGGGGCTGATTTCGTCTTTGGTGGCAGTGATCGTGACATTCTGTTTGGTGGTGGTGGGAATGATGGCCTGTATGGCGGGGACCATGCAGACCACCTAGATGGCGGAGGTGGTGCTGACGTGTTGTTTGGTGATGCCGGTGATGACGTATTAGTCGGTGGTGGAGGGGATGACACTCTCATTGGAGGATCTGGCTTTAATCAATTTGAGGGTGGTCGAGGCGCAGATGTCTTTGTATTTCAAATGTTTGACCCTAATGCAGAGGCGGATATTGTATATGACTTTGAATTAGGTGTTGACCAAGCGATCTTTGATTTCGAAAACCATGACCCCAATGAAATTGAGATCGCAAATTTTGATAATGATGCCGTTGTCTATATCGATGGCTATGCCGTTGCGGCGTTTAAAAACGTTGATACGAGCGATTTGACAGAAAGCGATATCGTCTTTGTGTGATGATGCTAAAAATAATGAAGCCCTGTAGTTTGCTACAGGGCTTCATCCGAAATCAGATATATGGGCAGCTTATTTGGTGAAGGGGCCGATGAGCATCACCATCTGGCGGCCTTCCATTTTTGGAAAGTTTTCAACCTTGCCTGCGTCTTTGGTGTCTTCTGCGACACGCTCTAGCAATTGACGGCCGAGCTCTTGGTGGGCCATTTCGCGGCCCCGGAAACGCAGGGTGATCTTAACCTTGTCGCCGTTTTCAAGAAACTTAAAAACGTTGCGCATTTTCACGTCATAATCGTGGTTATCCGTGTTGGGGCGGAACTTAACCTCTTTTATTTCAATGATTTTTTGCTTTTTGCGCGCCTCGGCTTCTTTCTTTTGCGTTTCGTATTTGAATTTACCAAAGTCCATAATTTTGCACACGGGCGGCGTGGCGTTGGGCGAGATCTCAACCAGATCAAGGCCAGCATCTTCGGCCATTACAAGCGCACGTTCCGGGCTGATAACCCCTACATTTTCACCTTCCGCACCAATAAGGCGGATCTCGGTTGCTCTGATGCGTTCGTTGATACGGGGGCCTGTTTCGCGCTGAGGTGGCGCGTTATGGGGTCTGCGTGCTATGGTCTTTATCCTTGTTTTGTTCAAATTCGCTCATGCCTAAGGTAAAGGGGCCTGAGGCTGGCTTCAACCCGCAAAAAAGAGGTTATGCAGGTGAAAGTTTCCCCTCATTTCGAGGTTTCCCTTTTTTGCAGGCTCTGGCATACCAAATAGGCGGTGCCATATAAACCGTGTGATCGCGAAACTTGAAAGGGTATCACGTGAAAAAAGCTACAATTATTTTCCTGACTGCCATTGTGCTGCTCTTTATTGGCGTGCAGTTTTTCATGTCTTACAGGTCTCTTAATACAACCGAAACCGCAGGTCCGACGACAACAGATGCGCCGAGCATTGAGGATGACATTGACGACATAAATTTCGACCGCATCCCAGAAAACATGAGCCGTGAACGCTTGGCCGCAGAAGGCGCGCGGTCAGATGCGGCAGCCGCATTAAACGATGCGCGCATTGTGCGTGTTCAAACATCTGGAAGTGATGAAGCCCCGAATGCCGAAAGCGCGAGCACTGCAACGACAGAAGGGTTAACCGCAGAGGAGCTTGCAAATATTTTGGCGACGACAGGAGCAGATGGCGGCGTCCCTCAGGCTGGAGAGGACCTTGCAAATTTGTTGACGCCAGAAGGCTTTGATGTGGATAAGGTGATAGAGCTGATTACATCTTCAGATCTCTCTGAAGCACAAAAAACAGGGCTTATAGCAGCAACAAACGCGGTAAAAGACAACCCGGCAATGCAAGCGACGGTTCTGCCGCGTTTACGCGAAGCCTTAGGGCTGACGCCATAACGCTTTAACCGACGAACGCTTTTTCAATCACAAATTCACCGGGCTCAGAGTTTGCGCCTTCGTTCAAACCCGCCTGTTCCAATAATGCCTTAATGTCCAGATTAAAGGCCAAAGACCCACAAACCATCGCCCGGTCCACGGCAGGATCGAGCGGCGGGATGTTCAGGTCAGAGAAAAGCGTTTGATCTTCGATCAAGGTCGTGATGCGGCCCATTTTTGGGCTCTGCTCACGGGTTGTAGTGGGGTAATAGCTAAGCTTTGCAAGATTATCCTCACCTAACAACTCTTGCATCAGATCATCCGATTTTATGTGCGCAATAAGATCACGCCCATATGTCAGCTCGTCTACGTCACGACAGGTATGGGTCATGATGATCTCATCATAGCTTTCATAGGTTTCAGGATCCCGTAAAAGCGAGGCAAAAGGCGCAAAACCCGTACCCGTGGCAAAGAAATACAGCCGTTTCCCGGGTAAAAGCGCATCATGTACAAGCGTTCCGACAGGCTTTGGGCGCAGGATGATCTCGTCGCCTTCTTTGATGTGCTGCAAGCGTGATGTGAGCGGCCCATCGGGGACTTTGATCGAATAAAACTCAAGCTCTTCATCCCATGACGGCGATGCAATGGAATAAGCGCGCAGCAGCGGCTTTTGTTTGCCCGTGTTCGGATCTGGGTCCCCCATGAGGCCAATCATGACAAACTCACCAGAGCGAAACCGCAAAGATGTAGGTCGCGTCACGCGAAACGAAAACAAACGGTCCGTGTAATGCTGCACGGATGTAACGGTCTGCGCATCTGGCAATGCAGGAAGAGGTTTGGCATTTCGGTCTGTCACTGTCTTTAACTCGGTCATAAGGATATCCATTAGGCGCATCGCGCTTGGGTTATGTCATAAGGGGAGGGCAGGCGGTATGAAAGAGGATGAATTAACGCACCCCACGTAGACGCGACTGGTAATCATGGGATGCCCAATCGGCACGCGCACGCCATTGTGCCTCTGGTTGGCGGGCGGCGAGCTCGGCATTGATTTCAACCTCATCAAACCCAGATCGCCGGGCCATGGCGTATTGATCCGCAATCACATGCCCCTTGGCACGTAATCTGCCTGAATACCCAAGCTCGCGCAAACGCCGGGCAAGCCCAAATCCGCGCCCATCTGCAAAGGACGGGAAATCGATACGGATGAACGGCGCATCTAGCAAAGCGTTCAGATCAGATGGCGGGGTATCAGATGCAAGATCGATCATATTTGTCTGGCTTGCATCGTTTTGCGCAAACCCCGCATCGGTGACGATAATGGTGTGTGTCTCAGTCATTGCGCGCTCATTTCAGAAGATGCAGGGGCAGGTGATCTGTGAATGCCACATTCCGTTTTGGTTTTCCCGGACCAACGCCCATCGCGTGGTTGTGCAAATGAACTGACACGCGCCGTGCATGGCATGCAGCCAATGGATGGATAACCTTGCGCCACGAGGGGATGAACCGGAAGTTTGTGCGCTTTCATATAGTCGCGAATTTCAGCGCTGGTCCAATGCGCAAGTGGGTTCACTTTGATGCGGGGCACATCACTTTCCTTTTCAAAAAGAGGAAGCTGAACACGCTGCCCACCGTGAATGCGCTTTCGCCCTGTGATCCAAGTATCAAAATTCGCCAAGGCCGTTTCAAGCGGCTGGGATTTGCGCAGATCACAGCAGGCATCAACATCAGCTTGATGCAGTAAACCATCGTGATCGTGTATAAATACCTGCTCTCTATCGGGGGTAATGATGCGCACATCTTTGAGCCCGAGCGTTTTCGAAACCTGAGCTTGGTATTGCAGAGTTTCTGGGAAATGCATTTCTGTATCGAGAAAGAGAACCGGCGTTCGCGGGGCAATTTGCGCAACCATATGTAAAAGCACAACGCTTTCAGACCCAAACGCGCTCACTAACGCTGTTTCGCCAAAGCGGACGTCTGTGAGGACCTGCTTGAGGATCTCTTCGGCAGGGCTTTTTTGATGGCGGAGGTTTTGTTGATAGGCAAATTCTTTAAGCGGCATGTTGGGCGGCCTTCTCAGGATAGAGTAATGCTTTGAACGGGGCGGCACCAAGACGGCGATACGCTTGCAAGAAGGTTTCATCGGGGCTTTGACGCAAATCGAGATACCCAAGAACAAGCCGTTCAATCGCGGGCACGATGGCCTCGGCTGAAAACCCTGGGCCTGCACGCTCACCAATGGCGGTGTCTTGTGTGCCGTCGCCACCCAGCGTGATTTGATAGTTCTCAACCCCTGCGCGGTCGAGCCCGAGTATCCCGATATGGCCTACGTGATGGTGCCCGCAGGCATTGATGCAGCCACTGATTTTGATCTTGAGCGGGCCAACATCATGCTCGACCTTAAGCTCTTCAAACCGTGTTGCGATCTCTTGTGCCACAGGGATCGAGCGCGCTGTGGCAAGCGCACAGTAATCCATGCCCGGGCAGGCAATGATATCACTGATCAGGCCGACATTCGCTGTTGCTAAATCCGCGGCACGCAGCCCGGCATAGAGGGCGGGAAGGTGCGATTTATGCACATGGGGCAGGATAATGTTCTGCTCGTGCGAAATACGCAGCTCATCATGGCCATAATCACGTGCGAGCTGCGCTAGGGCGTGCATCTGTTCGGCTGTCACATCACCTGGGGTCGCGCCGTGTTTCTTGGTTGAGATGGTGACAATCGCGTAATCATCGTTCTTATGCGGGGCAAGGTTGGTATCGGCCCAACTGCGAAACACGGGGTTATCACGCCGCGCTTGCGCATATGGCTCGGTTGCGGCTTGCAAAAACGCAGGTGCCGCAAATTGCGCGGTGATCTGCGTCAGAAGCGCCTGATCAA
>CAKMZE010000062.1:0-7234 GCA_929200295.1 uncultured Alphaproteobacteria bacterium | reverse complement strand
TGCCTGATCAACGCCGGTAAAGGCAGGTTTGATCTCAGCAAAGCGGGCCTCGATAAGATCGCGGATTTTATCAAGGCCGGTTTCATGAACCGTGATCTTGATCCGGGCTTTGTATTTGTTATCACGCCGCCCGAGCAGATTGTAGACGCTGACGATCGCCTCGGAGTAGGGGAGAAGATCATCCATCGGCAGAAAATCCCGGATGACCTGACCAATCATTGGCGTGCGGCCTAGCCCACCGCCGATGCTCACTTCAACACCTGTCTCGCCCGCGGCGTTCTTGACGATACGCAACCCGATATCATGCGCACGGGTCACAGCGCGATCATCCGCAGCCCCGGTCACGGCGATTTTAAACTTGCGAGGCAGGAACTGAAACTCTGGGTGATCGGTGGACCATTGGCGCAGCAGCTCTGCAATGGGGCGGGGGTCTGCGATCTCGTCCTTGGCAGCACCCGCGAAATGATCAGCAGTCACATTGCGGATTGTATTGCCCGAGGTCTGGATCGCGTGCATTTCAACCTCTGCCAGCGCATCAAGGATATCTGGCACATCCTCAAGCTTGGGCCAATTGAACTGAATGTTTTGCCGCGTGGTGAAATGACCATACCCTTTATCCCAACGGGCCGCGATATCGGCAAGGCGATCCATCTGCGCACTGCGTAATGTCCCGTATGGGATCGCCACACGTAGCATATACGCGTGTAGCTGAAGATAGAGCCCGTTCATCAGGCGCAAGGGCTTAAACTCATCCTCGGTTAGCGACCCATCTAATCTGCGGTCCACTTGGGCGCGGAATTGGGCGTTGCGTTCGGTGACAAAATCACGGTCAAAATCTGAATAATGATACATTGGTTTGCCTTAGGATATGTGTGCTGTGGCGTTTTCTTGTTTGCCATGCGGGTAATTTGAAGGACCGCGTGTGCGAAATGCCTCGCGGAAATGGCTGGGGGCAGGGCCGTTGTCTGTCATGGTGACATCAGCCAAATAAGCCCCGGCAATGAGGTGTTGTTGTGATTGCGCCGCAAGCAAGCGGGCTTGCGCGGCCTCATCGCTGTGTAAAACCTCAGCCTGTGCGATATCGCCCGACCATGTGGATTGCGCTGTGAACCAAATGGCGTCTCCTGCACGTAACGCATTAGCGGTGACTACTTTGGGGGAAAATGCGCGGCTCATTGAACCTTCTCCTCTTGATGTATGGCGGCCTCGGCTGCGCGAGGTGCGAGACCGTAAATCACAACGGCAGGGCCCGACAGCGCTGCATTGGTCAGCGTGGGCTCTAACATGTTCAACTGCGTGCCAATGACACGTTGATCTGCGCGGCTGGCGTTTTCGATAATTGTCACAGGGGTCGCGGGATGCGCCCCATGCATCAAGAGCCGCCCTTGAATAAAGCGCGCACTGCGCTTGCCCATATAGATCGCGGCAACCTCACCAGCTGCGGCAAGCGCACGCCAATCATGTTCGGCAAAACCTTTGGTGTTATGCCCGGTGAGATAGCGGATACTGCTATTGCGCCCCCTTTGGGTCTGGCTTTGGCCAATGGCGGCTGTCGCTGCTGATGCGGCGGTAATGCCGGGGATCACACGCCAGCTGATCTCAGCCTCTTCGCATGCGGTGATTTCCTCGTCTAAACGTCCAAAAACGGTTGGATCACCTGATTTAAGACGCACAATATGATGGCCCTTTTGGGCATGCGTTGTGATCAGCTCATTAATCTGGGATTGCGGCATCGCCTGACCAAACCCGGTTTTGCCGGCCTCGATCAATATGGCCTCGCGCCGGGCTAGCTCAAGAATATCAGGTGAGACAAGGCGGTCATAAATCACAACATCGGCTTTATCCAATGCCTTGCGTGCTTTGAGCGTCAGTAGCTCAGGGTCGCCGGGGCCTGCACCCACCAGATCAACATGACCTTGCTTTTCGGGCATATGAAGATGCGTATCTAGCAAAGCCTCAAGGGCGGGTTGCACGCTCGCCTCATCTTGCTCAATCGCCTTCGGCCCGACATCAAAGTAAAACGCAGACCAAAAGTTGCGTCGCTTTGCGCCAAAGGGCAGGGCGTTGACTGCGTGGCGGAACCCTTTGCCAATCTTTGCCAAGCGGCCAAGCGTTGTGGGTAATAGCGCCTCAAGATCGGCCTTGATTTTACGGGCGACAACTGGTGCGGCGCCTTCGGTGCCAATGGCTACAACAACAGGATCGCGGTCAACAATGGCAGGGGTGATAAACTGGCTGTCGCTGAGGTCATCGACGATATTGACCAATGCCCCTTCTGCATGGGCAATGGCTGCGGCGCGCGCGTCTTCTGTGGCGTCTTCATTGGCGCCGTAAAATAATGCGGCACAGATCATATCGCCATGGGTCACAGCCCGTGTGACCAAATGCAGTTTGCCGTCTTTGGCCCAATTGCGTATCTCTTCAGCCGGGTCGTTTGCAAACACTGACACCCGTGCTCGGGTTTTCAGTAAAAGCCGCAGTTTGGCAACCGCAGCATCCCCACCGCCAGAGACGACGATGCGCTTACCCGCGACATTTAGAAAGATTGGAAAATGTTGCATTGCACACTCACATTGAACTTTATCAAGAAATAGAATATTTTCCCGTAAATTACATCATGAGCGGCACACATAAGGACGTATGTTTCAAATTGCGCGCCAATAGAACCATGTGTCGCAATATAAAGGAGATGAAGGAATGTCTGTACGGATTGATGACATGGATCGGAAAATCCTTTCCGAGATGCAGCGCGATGCGGGGCAGTCACTGGATGAAATCGCCAAGCGTGTGAGCAGCTCAAAGACCCCAGTGTGGAATCGAATCCGCAAATTACGCGATGCCGGGGTCATTGGTCAGCAGACTGTGATATTAGACGCCGAGGCGCTGGGCTTTGAGGCCTGCTTTTTCGTCCTGATCCGCACATCCGCCCATGACGCAGAGTGGCAGCAGGCGTTTCTAAACGCTCTGAAAGCCCGCCCTGAGGTGCAAGAGGCACATCGTCTTGCAGGCGATATCGATTACATCCTCAAGGTGCGTGTGAAAAACGCACGGGCATATGATGTGTTTTACCAAGCTTTGATTTCAGAAGTGCGGGTTCACAACGTCACGGCTCTTTTATCGATGGAAGAGATCAAATCAACAGTCGCTTTGCCACTTGCTGACCTGCCGTAAGCCGCCTGCATTTACGACAAAATTACATATTTTGCCATTCTTAGGTTTTGAAATATCCCGGGGGTCTGGGGGCTGGCCCCCAGGGATTGGTCTTGTCTGGGGGCTGCCCCCCAGACGTTTCCCCAACGCGAATTGGCTTAAAACCTGTAACTTAACCCGAGTGAGAGATAAGGAATAGCTTGATAGTCAGCGAGATCATCGTTGATTTCAGCGATGCTCTCATCAAAATCAATACGGTCCTGCCCTGTCAGTGTCTCTTGTCCAGTCGTGCTAAGCTTCAATGTTGTGATCCGCGCACCAAGCTCTGCCGAAACTCCCCAGTTCTCATCAAATGCATAACGATATCCAATCGCGAGAATTGGCGCCACTTTGTTGTCTTGCTCGACCTTTAGGCCAAAATCACCATTAAATGCGACACCATCTAACGTGGGGTTCGTCATATCACCATCAAAGGTATATCCGCCGATTGCGATCCCAGCTGAGATACGAAACCCGCTCTCGCCCAGATAGTAATCCGCCAAAATACTTGGGGAGGTGATCGATAATGAAGTATCGATATCATTTCCGTCGTAATCAAATGTGCTCTTCGTGCTTGCAAAATACAAAGGCGCGCGCACACGAATCGAGTCCGCAACTTCCATATCGGGTGCAATATAGAAACCAAGGCTAGAAACACCCGTTTCGACGCCCATGTCCTGCGCATGAGCAGATGTGCTAAACGCAATGAATGATGTGGATGCATATAAAGAAATTAATGTTGTACGAATCATAACTGTCTCCTTTCGCACGACATCTTTGCGTATTGACGGGGGTGTCGTTAAATGCGCCATCAGTCATAGGGTGCAGATATGCGCGCCCATTTAGCGCTGGATCGCTCTACCGTTTAGAAAATTAAAGGTCATTCAGCAGGTGTAATCATCGTCTTTGATACCTTTTGCTTACGCTTACGTAGACGTCGCACAATCATATCGTTCCATGCGATAAACGGGTGGATATAAATCGCGATTGGGTTTTTATCTGGCACACCAGTATCCAGCGCGCCCATTCGCGCGGTACAGAGGCCTGCTTCGTAATACGTCCCAAAAAGCCAATCATAAAACGGGAACATATTTGCGAGGTTCTTGCCATATGCCTCGGGCACATCTGCATGATCCCACCGGAGTGTACGCGTTTTTGGCTAAAAAGGGGTAGTTTTAGCAATAGGATATACATATAGTATTCTGCGGTCGGGTTCACGGAACGTTCTTATATTTGGCTTGGAACATTCTCAATGTTGCCCTATGTCTATACAGACTATTGGGGGTACTTATGTCTGAGCTGAAAAATATCGAAGTGCGCGGCGCGCGCGAGCATAATCTCAAGGGCATCGATGTCGATATTCCGCGCAATCAGCTTGTTGTGATTACGGGGCTATCTGGCTCGGGTAAATCTTCTCTGGCGTTTGATACGATCTATGCTGAGGGCCAGCGGCGCTATGTTGAGAGCCTTAGCGCATATGCGCGCCAGTTCCTTGATATGATGGAAAAACCCGACGTTGATCATATTTCTGGCCTCTCACCTGCGATCTCTATTGAGCAAAAGACAACATCGAAAAACCCGCGTTCTACCGTGGGAACAATTACTGAGATTTACGATTACTTACGTCTTTTGTTTGCGCGTGTGGGTACGCCCTATTCCCCTGCAACGGGTCTACCGATTGAGGCGCAGCAGGTGCAGGACATGGTTGATCGTGTCATGGCGATGGAAGAGGGCACCAGAGGATACCTTCTTGCGCCGATTATCCGTGACCGGAAAGGCGAATACCGCAAAGAGTTTCTTGAACTGCGCAAGCAAGGTTTTCAGCGTGTTAAGGTCGATGGTGCGTTTTATGAGCTGGATGAGCCGCCCACATTAGATAAAAAATTCCGCCACAATATTGATGTTGTTGTTGACCGGATTGTGGTGCGCGATGGGCTAGAGACGCGTCTGGCCGATAGTTTCCGCACTGCGCTTGACCTGGCTGATGGTATTTCTGTGCTGGAAACAGCGCCCAGCGAAGGCGAGCCCGAGCGCATCACATTTTCAGAGAATTTCGCATGCCCGGTCTCGGGCTTTACCATTCCTGAGATTGAGCCACGGTTATTTTCGTTTAACGCACCCTTTGGGGCTTGCCCGGAGTGTGATGGACTTGGGGTGGAACTGTTCTTTGATGAGCAATTGGTCGTCCCTGATGTGACGCTCAAGATTGCGGATGGCGCACTTGCGCCTTGGCGCAAAGGAAAGTCGCCCTATTTCCTGCAAACCATTGAAGCCATTGCGAAACATTACGGGTTCAACAAAAACGCCCGGTGGAAAGATCTCGACCCGAAGATCCAAGAGGTTTTCTTGCGTGGATCAGGCAAAGAAGAAATTAAATTCCGCTACGATGAAGGCGGGCGCGTGTATCAGGTGGAACGCGTTTTTGAAGGCGTGATCCCCAACATGCAGCGCCGTTATCGTGAAACAGATAGCAACTGGATCCGTGAAGAGTTTGAGCAATATCAAAGCAATCGCCATTGCGGTACATGTGATGGCTTTCGTCTCAGGCAAGAAGCGCTGGCGGTCAAGATCGGCCGTTTGCATGTGGGGCAGGTTGTCCAGATGTCGATCAAAGAGGCGCTTGATTGGTGTGAAACAGTGCCGGGGGATCTCACGGCTCAAAAAAACGAAATCGCCCATGCAATTTTGAAAGAGATCCGCGAAAGGATTGGCTTTCTGAATAATGTGGGTCTGGATTATCTGACGCTTTCGCGCAATTCCGGCACCTTGTCTGGTGGTGAGAGCCAGCGGATCAGGCTGGCCTCGCAAATCGGATCGGGTTTGCAAGGGGTGCTTTATGTACTTGATGAGCCGTCCATTGGGTTGCACCAACGTGACAATGACAGGCTGCTAACCACGCTCAAAAACCTGCGCGATCAGGGCAACACGGTTATCGTGATAGAACATGACGAAGAGGCGATCCGTGAGGCGGATTACGTCTTTGATATTGGGCCCGGTGCCGGGGTGCACGGGGGCGAAGTCGTGGCAAACGGCTCACCCAAAGAGATCATGGACAATCAAAACTCGATCACAGGCCAATATCTTATTGGCGCACGCGAAATCGCGGTTCCTGAAAAGCGACGCAAGGGAAAAGGCAAAAAGCTGACCGTTGTAAAGGCGACCGGCAACAACCTGCAAAATGTCACAGCCGATTTCCCGCTTGGCCAATTTGTTTGTGTCACCGGAGTCTCTGGCGGCGGTAAATCGACGCTCACGATTGAGACATTGTTTAAGAACGCGGCTGTTAAGCTGAACGGCGCGCGCCAAGCGCCAGCCCCTTGTGAAACGATCAAAGGCTTTGAGCACCTTGATAAGGTGATTGATATCGATCAACGGCCAATTGGCCGGACGCCGCGGTCAAACCCTGCGACTTATACAGGTGCCTTTACACCCATTCGCGACTGGTTCGCTGGCCTGCCAGAATCAAAGGCGCGTGGATATAAGCCAGGGCGGTTTAGCTTTAACGTCAAAGGCGGGCGATGCGAGGCCTGCCAAGGCGACGGTGTGATCAAAATTGAGATGCACTTTTTGCCAGATGTCTATGTGACTTGCGAAAGCTGTAAGGGCGCGCGGTATAATCGCGAAACCTTGGAGATTAAGTTTAAGGGCAAAAGCATCGCAGACGTTTTGGGCATGACCGTTGAGGATGCACAAGAGTTTTTTAGCGCCGTGCCGTCGATCCGCGAAAAGATGGATGCGCTTTGTCGTGTGGGTTTGGGCTATATTAAGGTTGGTCAACAGGCCACGACCCTTTCGGGGGGAGAGGCGCAGCGTGTGAAGTTGTCCAAAGAGCTCGCGCGCCGTTCAACCGGGCGCACGCTCTATATCCTAGATGAACCGACGACAGGTCTGCATTTTGAGGATGTGCGCAAACTGCTTGAGGTGCTGCACGAGCTTGTTGATCAGGGCAATTCAGTGATCGTGATTGAACATAACTTGGATGTGGTGAAAACGGCAGATTACATTATTGATATCGGTCCTGAAGGCGGTTACGGTGGTGGAAAAA
>CAKMZE010000061.1:11376-15945 GCA_929200295.1 uncultured Alphaproteobacteria bacterium | reverse complement strand
CTCAGCCACGCGGTAAGCTTGGCTAATGAAAAACCCAGCAAAGGCGATCCCAACCCCAAGCACGATGAACTGTAGGAAATCATTCGGGTCAGGCCAGACCCAAGCCCGCAATAAGAACGCTAATGACGGGTCATCAAATGTATCAAATCGCCCATCGCCAATCGTGAGACCGACGAGAATACCCACCACCACAAATGTTGCTTGGATATAAATGGCCATTGTTGTGGCGCTTTCAGTTCCGCCCATTTTACGGGTCAGCATATGCACTGCCGCATAGCTAAATGCTGCCGTGAGCGGCAGGAGCGAGGCCAGTTGAAATGCCCCGGTGCCGGGGCGCATAACCACGAGCACACCGATAAAACCAACGACAATCGCTCCCCAACGCCAAGGACCAACGGTTTCTTTTAAAAAGATCACTGAAAAGACCGTGATCACCAAGGGGCTAATGAAAAAGATCGCTACAGCATCCGCAAAGGGCATCGCTGCAATACCAAGGAAAAACAGCATATTCGCCATGACAACAAAAAGACTACGGAGCACATGGAGCTTTAGGCGCTTTGTGCGAAAGTTTTTCACCCCGCCAGTGAAGGGCATGACAAGAACACAGATGATCGTAAAACCGAGCAATGATCGCGTAAAAACGACCTGATGTAGCGGGTAATCACCGCTGAGAAATTTGATCGTCACATCATTGAATGAAAAGCAAAACACCGCGATCAACGCTGAAAGCGCGCCCAACTGATTTGGGGTCAGTGTCCGTAGCCAATTCACTGTGCGGCCTTTCGCAATGCGGTTTCCAAAGCATTTAAAAACCGCGAACGATCTGTCTTGGAAAAGGGTTTACCACCGCCTTGTAAAAATGGGTCTGACGCGCGCATATCGGCCATAAGGTCGCGTGTGGCCAGAATGTTTCCGATATTTGCCTCGGTCAATGGCTCGCCATTGTGTTTCAGGACCAAAGCACCGTTTTCAACACAGCGCGCCGCCAATGGAATATCCGAGGTGATCACAACATCGCCGTGGCCCGCGCGATCTGCGATCCACATATCGGCAACATCAGGACCATCAGGCACGGTTACCGTTTCGACAAACGGGTTTTGTGAGGGGCGTATGCCGCCGTTCGATACGATGAACATCTTGATCTTATGGCGCGAGCCAACGCGCTCGATTTCAGTTTTGACAGGGCATGCATCCGCGTCGACATAGATCATGCATAAAGCGCCTCTGCGTGGAAGTTCATATGATCCTCCATGAAGCTTGCGACAAAGAAATACGAATGATCATAGTCTTTCTGCATGCGCATGATGGCGTCTTGCCGTTTTGCAGCAATGGCCGCGGCCAGCGCCCCTGTACGCAAGAGATCACCAAATTGGTCGTTGGTGCCTGTATCGATCAAAATGGGGCCGTCAAAGCCCTTTGACTGCATCAATAACGTGGCATCATGTGCGGCCCAATGTGCTTTCTCTTCGCCTAAGTATGCGGCGAATTGTTTGCGGCCCCAGTCGCTTTGCGTTGGATTGCAGATCGGGGCAAAGGCCGACACAGAGCGAAAGCGCCCGGGTAAGCCCATCGCAAGCGTTAGCGCGCCATGGCCCCCCATCGAATGGCCTGTGATGGCCTGACGGTCCATATCCAGCGCAAAGTTTTCACTGAGCACTGTAGGCAGGTCATCCGCGATATAACTGCGCATCTTGAAATGCGTGTTCCACGGGGCTTGCGTTGCATCAATATAGAACCCTGCACCTTGGCCCAGATCGTAAGCCTCATCATCGGGCACGCCCTCGCCACGGGGTGAGGTGTCGGGAAATACAACTGCGATCCCTTGTTCTGCGGCCCAAGCTTGTGCGCCTGCCTTTTCCATTGCGTTGGCATGAGTGCATGTGAGGCCAGACAGATACCATAGGACCGGAACAGGGCCATCTGACGCCTCGGCGGGTTGAAACAGCCCGAATGTCATCTGCGTCCCGGTCGAGGTTGCTTGATGACTGTACACACCTTGGGTGCCGCCAAAGCTCCGGTTTTCTGAGATCGTCTCCATGGGCCTGCTCCTGAGAAATGTCTTTCTCACAAGCGCTACCTTATGGTGACAAAGTTGTCACCCACGCAATCACACCAGAGACAGTGAAAATACTGATCACCGTTGAGAGCCGAATAGCTGCTGAAGCACGGGCAGGTGCGACACCGTAATGCTGGGCGATCATATAAACATTTCCCGCAACAGGAAGAGCCGCAGCCGCGATCATCACGCCCGCCTGATAAGGATCAACATCGAATATAATGAGCGCGGCAATTGCGACTGCCGCAGGATGCAAGACCAGCTTGCAACCTGACAGCCATCCCGCGACCACGATCCGCTCGGCTGATTTTCCAGCGAGAGATGCACCGATCGCAAAGAGCGCACCGGGGGTGGCTGCGGACCCGAGCAATGTCAAAAATGCATTCGCGGGTTCAGGAATAGGCAAGGCGAAGCCCGCCACCAGTAGCCCCAAAGCCATCGACACGATCATCGGGTTTTTGATCAAACCCAGCCCAACCGTGCGCAACACCCCGATCCTAAGTCGCCCATCGCGCGATCCGGTGATCAAGATCACAATGAGGCTGCCAAAGACGATCAAATCAACAGCGAGCACCAGCATCACAGGGCCAATCGCGGCCTCACCAAGAAGCAGCACCAGCATCGGGATACCCAAGAACCCCACGTTTCCAATCACGGCAACCTGTGCTTCGACAGCCGCCTCACCCGTTGTGAGCCCACGCAAATGCGCGATAAACGTCGCCAAGAGGTAGACCGCAACAGACCCCGCCAGATAGGCGAGGACAAATTGCAGGTCAAAGACCTGCGCAAGGGATAAATTTGCGCTAAACTGAAAGATCATCGCGGAAAGCGCGAAATAAAATACAAACTTTGTCAGATGTGCCGTGGCTTCGGGGGTGAAAAACTGTGTTGCCCCAGCCCCATAGCCGAGCCCGATGACAGCAAAGAATGGAAGCGTCTCGAGAAAGATCGCTAGCATTTGTCTAATCAAATGCGCCTGTGACACGCCCTAACAGCATAAAGGCGCGCGCGGTGCGGGTCTCGGACAGTTCGGATAGCTCTTCGTCGGTTGCAATTTGTTCAAACGATTGCAGCATTTGGTCAAACTTGCGCAAGAAGTGGTGCGTCGCATCCCGAAACACCATATCTTCACGCATGCGTCCGGTGGCCAGTGCGAGGGATGATCTATCATGCACGCCGCCCAATGCCGCCATAGACCGCCCACGTTCACCGCGGGCAAACCGTCGCCATAGCTCTGGGCGCGCCCGATCAGGGCGCAGATCGTCCATGTAGATCCCATCTTGTGACAGCAAGGTCAAAAGATCCTGACTGGCTTGCACAAGCTGGCGCGCATTGCGGTCGTTCAAGGCACGTCGGAGTGCCGCAAACCCGCGCATGTCCTCTTCGGTGTCGGGGAAGTTCAAGGCGCGGATCAGGTCTGAGTTTAACAAAGGTGGCGCGATGTCTTCGGCGCTTTTGGGGAAATCCAGCACAGGCTGGTCTTCTTGCGGCGTATTTGCCTGAGCTGACAGCATGGTTTGTGCCTGCCGCGATGAGGTAAAGGTCGCGAGCGCTGTTTCCGTTTTGCGCGCCGTTTGCGCAATTTCGTTGAGCTTTTTCTCAACCGTTGGCTCTAACATTCCCGCTGACTGGCGGTTTTGTTGTTCCGCGAGATATGTGTCGCGCATCCCATCAATGGCAATCTGCAAACGCCGTGATTCTTCGCGCATAATCCGTGCGGATCTGCTGGCGGATGCTGCAACCCAAATCATGGCGACAGGGAGCAAGATCACCAACATCAAAAAGATGAACTGCAAATCATTAAAGCTGGTGCCATCAGCCGATGGCGGAAAGAATATAAAGAACGTGCCAATGCAAACCACCCACAAAAAGGATAGCACAAACGCCGCAACCTCAGCCATGGGCATGCCAGAGCGCGCAGGCTCTGCTTGCCGTGTTGGCTGTGTTGTGCTGATCTTAATCGGTGCGGGTTTTTGTGGGGCTTGCGCCATGAGATCACTTATAATTGATGGTCAAGATTTCATATGAACGCTGCCCACCTGGGGTGCGCACTTCGACACTATCACCTTCGTCTTTGCCAATCAAAGCACGTGCAAGTGGTGATTTGATGTTCAAACGCCCCGCTTCAATGTCAGCCTCATATTCGCCAACAATCTGATAGGCTTTTTCTTCATCCGTATCTTCGTCAACCAATGTGATATGAGCACCAAATTTGATGCTGCCTGATAGCGTGCTTGGGTCAATGACATCTGCCAATGAAATAGCCCCCTCGAGCTCTTTGACCCGGCCTTCGATGAACGACTGCTTTTCTTTGGCTGAATGATATTCAGCGTTTTCAGATAGATCGCCATGTTCGCGGGCTTCGGCAATGGCGCGAATAATTGCAGGGCGCTCAACTGTTTTCAGCATCTTGAGCTCTGCATCAAGCTTGTCAAAGCCGGCTTGGGTCAAGGGTATCTTTTCCATCGTCACATGTCCTTTGGGACCAAAATATCTATCGAACGTTCATACAG
>CAKMZE010000061.1:0-11366 GCA_929200295.1 uncultured Alphaproteobacteria bacterium | reverse complement strand
TCATACAGTGATGAGACGCGGGGAAGTCAAGCCCTTGGACACATGCAAACGCTATTCACGTCGTTTTTCATAATTTATTGTCTCACAAATGCTCTATATCACTGTTCTCAGCAATTCGTAGGAATATATATAGTTATGCTTGCAATTTCATATGAACCAAGGCTTGCTAAAGATTGCCCAAGATCACCGTTTTGAGAGGCCCAACACGTGCTTAAACATCTTCTTTTGTCCTGTAGCATATTGGTTACTGCGCAAGTATTCGCGCCCGAGGTTGCTGCGCAATCCAACACAAAGCCAAGCGCCGGGGCATATTTAGCTGCGCGGCAAGCAGCATTTGGCAATGATTTCTCGCAAGCGGCACGTTATCACACACAGGCCTTATTGACGGACCCGGCTAATCCGCAGCTGTTAGAAGGCGGGATGGCTGCATATCTTGCACTTGGGAATATTGATGCAGCTGGTCCTATCGCAGATGCGATGATCGGGTTTGAGATCAATAGCCAGATTGCACATCTGGTGCGCAATGTGCGTGTAGCACAAAAGGAAGACTGGCGTGCCATCTTTCAAGCGCTCGAAGCAGGCCATGAGATTGGCCCTTTGATTGATGGGTTGTCGCAAGCTTGGGCACATATGGGGCAAGGCGAGGTGCGCAAAGCGATGGAGCGCTTTGATGCGGTGATCGCCGCACCCGAAACGCAAGCTTATGGGTTGCTTCACAAAGCGCTCGCATTGGCGATGGTTGGCGATTTTGAAGCCGCGGCTGAGATATTGTCACCGACAGCGACACCGCAGGTACGTCATAGCCGCCGCAGTGCGATTGCAATGGCGCAAATGCTGAGCCAGCTTGAGCGCAATACAGAAGCGGTTGCATTGCTCGATGGTGTTTTCGGTGGCCAACTCGATGCATCCTTAGAAAGCATGCGCGCGGCTTTGATTGCTGGTGAGACACTGACATATACCAGTGTGCCAAGCCCCAAAGACGGGTTTGCTGAGATTTACTTTAATGTTGCCTCAGCGCTGCGGGATGAAGCGCCGAATAGTTATGTGCTTTTGTATTTGCGTGCGGCATTGGCATTGCGCCCCTCAGATACTGAAATGCTGCTCGTCACGGCTGATCTGTTGGATGATATGGAGCAATATGCGCTGGCACAGACGATTTATGCGCAAGTGGCGATTGATGATCCGTCATATATCGATGCCGAACTCGGCCGCGCTGATGCGCTGATCCAATTGGATAATTTTGATGCAGCGGTTGAGGCATTGCAAACCCTAGCGCGCACCTATCCTGAGCGGGCGCAAATCCATGCGACATTAGGCGATACCTGGCGGCGCAAAGGCGATATGCAAGCGGCGAATGACGCCTATAGTGATGCGCTCGCGCGCTATCCTGAGGACAGCCCTGCGTTGTGGTTCGTTTATTATACGCGCGCGATCACATTTCATCAGCTTGATCAATGGGCTGAGGCAGAGGCGGATTTTCGCAAATCGCTTACCTACCGCCCCGATCAGGCACAGGTGCTCAACTATCTTGGGTATTCATTGGTTGAGCGCAATGAAAAGCTAGATGAAGCCTTGGATATGATTGAACGCGCGGTCGCTGCACAGCCTGATAATGGCGCAATCGTTGATAGTCTGGCGTGGGTCTACTTCCGGCTTGGCCGCTACGCAGATGCTGTGACCCCGATGGAACGCGCCGCAACGCTAGAGCCCGTGGATCCTATTGTCTTGGATCACCTTGGTGATGTGTATTGGGCCGTGGGGCGCAAGCTGGAAGCGGCGTTTCAGTGGCAGCGCGCTTTGTCTTTTGACCCAGAAGAGGAAGAGGCGGATCGGATCAGGCGTAAGCTTGAGGTCGGTCTTGATGCGGTGTTGGTCACAGAAGGCCAAGATCCGATCCATATCGCGCAAGATGCAAACTAAAAGCATCACAAGCATTCTTGCGCCAGCAAAGATCAATCTGACGCTACATGTGACGGGTAAACGTGCGGATGGCTATCATTTGCTCGATAGTCTCGTGGTGTTCGCAGGTGTATATGATCGCATCACGGTGCAACCGTCTGAGACGCTTGCGATCACGGTTACGGGACCATTTTCAGATGGGGTGCCTAGTGATGGGCGTAATTTGGTGTTGCAAGCAGCTGCGCTATTGCGCAGTGCGCGGGATGTGACAACGGGTGCGGCTATAACGTTGGAGAAAAATCTGCCCCATGCCGCAGGCATTGGTAGCGGGTCATCTGATGCGGCAGCGGCGCTGGCGCTTTTGGCGGCGCATTGGGGTGTCGCGCCCTTGCCTGCGGATACGCCTGCGCTGGCTAATATGGGCGCTGATATCCCGGTGTGTGTGGCCGGACCTGGCGCCCTGCGGATGCAGGGCATTGGCGATGAGGTTACATCCATTGCCGGTGTGCCTGACTGTGCTGTTGTACTGGTCAATCCGCAGGTCAACGTCCCCACGGCTGCGGTTTTTCAACAGCTTGCAGAGTATCAAAATCCCGGCATGACAGCATTGCCAGAAGCTTCTGGTTTCGCGCATTTCGTCGATTGGCTGCATCAGCAGCGTAATGATCTGCAAGACCCGGCGATGACGATTGCACCTGAAATCAGCGCGGCTTTGGATGTTCTGCGTGGGCATTCCGATGTCGTTTGGGCCGGGATGTCAGGCTCAGGGGCGACTTGCGTGGGGTTAGTACGAGACCCGCAACAGGCGCAAGCGGTCGCGGATGCGATTATGCGCATGCACCCTGCGTGGTGGGTGACCTCTGGTGTTGTGTTAACGGGCGGGTGATGGGCAAATTGCCCATCCTACAGCAGGCGGGCCACCACGTAATCAGCTAAATCGGTTAGCATGGTTTTCAAAGAGTGCTCAGGTAATGGGGTCAAGGACTGCTTTGCCTTTTGTGCCCACATGAGGGCCGTTTCTTTCGTGCTGTCGAGCGTGCCGTATTTTGTAAAGAGCGCTAAAGCATGCGCAAGGTCACCCTCGTCTTGCTGGCCTTTCGCAATGGTGCGTTGCCAGAACGCCATATCTTCATCTGTGGCCTGTGCAAGTGCGCGGATGATTGGCAGGGTCAATTTGCGTTCCCGAAAATCATCACCGATGTTTTTACCGATGGCACTGGAGCCTTGGTAATCCAGTAAGTCATCAACGATCTGGAAGGCGATACCTAAAGCATCCCCATAATTATAAAGCGCTTTGACAATGTCGTCGCTTTGCCCGGCAATCACACCGCCCACTTCGGTCGCTGCAGAAAAGAGCGCCGCTGTTTTGCCGCGAATGACCTTAAAATAAATCTCTTCGGTTGTGGCCAAATCAGCCGCTGCGGTCAGTTGCAACACTTCCCCCTCGGCAATCGTGGCGGCGGCATTTGCGAGGATATCGAGGACCCGTAGTGACCCTGTTTCGACCATCAGCTGGAACGAGCGTGCGAAGAGGTAATCGCCGACGAGCACGCTCGATGTATTGTCCCAAAGCAGGTTGGCTGTTGGGCGTCCGCGTCTTTGGCCGCTTTCGTCAACGACATCGTCATGCAGCAATGTGGCGGTGTGAATAAATTCAACCGTTGCCGCGAGATGCACGTGATATGGCCCTGTGTAGCCACACATCCGCGCGGCCGCTAACGTCAGCATAGGACGCAGCCGTTTGCCACCCGCCTCGATCAAATGCGCTGTGACCTCGGGGATGCGCGGCGCATGCTCTGACGCCATACGCGCACGGATCATGGCATTCACGGCATCAAGATCATCAGCCAAAGCAGCGGCAAGCTGTTCATGCGGTTTTGTCGCTGCGATGTCTAAGCTCATTCACAAGTTCCGGCGGTACATGGACAAAGGCAAAATAGCACCTTACGTCATAACTATGAAAGAGCTTTTGCGCACAACTGACCCAACGATCATTGCTTATGCATCCGCCCTTTTAGATGATGCGGATATACCTGTGTTTCTCTTTGACGTAAATATGAGCGTGCTCGAAGGCGGTATAGGCATATTGCCGCAGCGGATGATGGTTGCGGACCGCGATCATTTTATGGCCAATGCGATCATGCGTGATCATGATATCGATTTAGGCCATGGCTGACGCGGTTACATATGATGCATTCTTGGGCGGCAAGGTGCAGGCGTGGCAACCTGCAAAGGGGTTTCGCTCAGGCGTGGACGCGGTGTTATTGGCGGCAGCGGTGCCTGCGAAAACGGGTCAATCTGTGCTTGATTTAGGGTGCGGGGTCGGGGTGGCGGGCCTGTGTCTTGCAGCGCGTGTGCGGGGTGTGCAGGTCACAGGCGTTGAAATCCAAACGGAGTATGTCGCACTTGCCGCGCGCAATGGTCTTGATGTGGTCACGGCGGATTTACGGGTATTGCCTGATGAGCTGCGGCAAAGACAATTCGATCATGTAATGAGCAACCCCCCGTATTTTAGCCGTGCTAAGGGGACCGCCGCAACCGATGATGGGCGTGATCTCGCGCTTTCTGGTGAGACATCCATGCAAGACTGGATTGATGTTGCGATGCGTAGGTTGGCACCCAAAGGGTATCTGACGTTGATCCAGCATATGACGCGGCTGCCTGAAGTTTTACATGCCTTGTCGAAACGTCAGGTGGCGATCACGGTGCGGCCCATCGTGGCACGGCCCGGTCGTGCGCCAACGTTGTTTCTCTTGCAGGCGCGCAATAGTGGGCGCGCGCCATTTGTGATGGCGCCTGCGCTCTTGATGCATTGTGACCCTGTGCATCCCGGTGATCAAGAAAGCTATACGCCAGCCGTTCAAAGCATCTTGCGGGATGGCTGGGCATTAGATGTTGCGCTTTAACAATTTGGCAATCTTTTCATCGCACTCTTTAACAATGGCGCGCTATGCTGCGGTGCAGCGTGACAGATGCCACCATATGTGGTGGTATAAATTATCATTGCTATAGAGGAGGACAATCATGAGCTTGAGTTCACACCTAGAGGAACTGAAGAGAAAACACCAAACCCTCTCTGCGTCAGTTGAACAACTCCAACGCAGCCCAGCGACAGACGATCTGGAAATCTCGCGTCTGAAAAAGCAAAAGCTAATTATCAAAGAAGAGATCACACGCCTCGCAGCGCATTAAACGCTTCGGGAAATCGCAACACAAAAATCATCAGAAATATCCTAAGACCATATCAATGTAATAGGGTATTTCTGTTCCCTATGAGCCAGTTGCTCACAGTTTCGACTGATCCTGTGGTGGGATGAGCACCTGCGTAAGCTCATTGTGGCGCGCGCCTTCCATCTCTTGAAAAAGCCAGGATTTAAAGGCCGCGACATTGGGTCTTTTTTCGTGACCATTGGGGCAGACGAACCGCAATTGCGGCTCTGTACCCAGCGCGATGTCAAAAGGGGCGATTAGCTGCCCTGCGGCAATTGCGGGGCCTGCGACCGTCATGCGCCCTAATACCACGCCAGCCCCGGCCATTGCCGCATCCAAAGCATGATCGGCTTGCGAAAACCGCGGCCCATGGGATGTGTCGCGCTTTAACCCAGCCACCCGCATCCAAGTGCCCCAGTTTGGCGCATGCTTAAAAATACGCAGCGATTCATTATGAATGAGGGTCATCTGCACAAGATCCGCAGGTGTTTTGATGCGCTCTGCCAGCTGTGGGGACATCATGGGAGTGACGACCTCTTCGATGATCTGCTCAGAAAACAGGTTGTCGTCAGCCTCAAGGCCAAAGCGAATGGCCACATCGACCTGATCACGATCAAAATCAGCAAATTTCAGGCCAGCGGCAAAGCGCAATTCGATCTCGGGGTGCGCTTGGGCAAAATCATACATACGTGGGGCTAACCATTTTGAAGTGAATGCCGGCCCGGCTGTGACGGTCAGAACATTTGTCACATTCATGCGCTGCACATTACGCCATGCGGCACTGAGCGTCGCGAACCCTTCGGTCATTGCAGGGGAGAGCATTTGGCCGACCTCAGTTAGTTCAACCGCGCGGTTGAGCCTGCGAAACAGGGGCTGTCCTAATGCCGTTTCCAGCGATTTTATCTGATAGGAGAGCGCGGCAGGGGTGACAAACAGCTCATCTGCGGCGCGTGCAAATGACATATGGCGCGCTGCGGCCTCGAATGCGCGCAAGGCGGTAAGGGGAGGGAGACGAGATGACATTTCAGTTAAATATACCTTATGCGAAACGATAGAAAGTCTCGTTTGTGATAATTATAACAAGCGTGCATATGTATATCCAACACAAAGACACATTAAAGGATTTGACCCATGGTTGAGACCTCGCCAAACAGGGCAACGGCCGCAGCCTACCGTAATGCGCATGCAGCGCGGGGTGCGACCTTGCGCGCATTCTGGCGCTGGGCTGTGCATCGTCCCTGATCAGTTTGTCGCTCCGGTCCCTTGATCGCCGAACGACAAAGGGCCGCGCTGATCACGGGGCCCTTTCATATGAATGTGTGGTCGTGATCTACGACATATATTGACCGCCATTGGCTGAAATCGTTGATCCGGTAATAAAGCCCGCATCGTCAGAGGCGAGGAATACCACAGTGCGCGCGATTTCAGCGGCCTCACCCAAACGGCCCACGGGGATTTGCGGCAAGATCACATCGTTCATGACCTTTTCCGGGATCGTGCTCATCATTTCGGTGTTGATATAGCCGGGGGCGACAACATTGACGGTGATGCCTGCGCGCGCACCCTCTTGCGCGAGGGCTTTGGTAAAGCCGATATCGCCTGCCTTTGCAGCAGCATAATTGACCTGAGCGAATTGCCCCTTTTGCCCGTTGATGGATGAGATCGTGATGACCCGCCCAAATTTACGTTCGCGCATGCCGGGCCAGACCGGGTGTGTCATGTTAAAGACGCCAGACAGGTTTGTGTTGATCACCTCACCCCATTGCTGCGGTGTCATTTTGTGAAATGGTGCGTCGCGGGTGATGCCCGCGTTATTGACCAAAATATCAATCGGGCCAAGATCCGCAGTCACTTGCGCAATGCCAGCGACACAGGCATCATAATCACTTACGTCCCATTTATAGGTTTGAATGCCCGTCTCTGCGGTGAAGGCTGCGGCCTTTTCGTCATTGCCGGCATATGTGGCTGCGACGGTGTACCCTTCGGCTTTGAGTGCTGTGGAAATGGCCGCGCCAATTCCGCGTGAACCACCAGTTACAAGCGCGATACGGGGCATGTTATTCTCCTACATTGAATCGTTATCGCAATATAATTACAATTACGAATCATATATTGCAATATTGCTTCGCAATGAATTTTTGCGTTATTAATCACGCGCCACACACATTGCCACGCCCATGCCGCCACCAATGCAAAGCGTGGCGAGGCCCTTTTTCGCGTCGCGTCGCTGCATTTCAAAAAGCAAAGTGTTCAACACACGGCAGCCAGAGGCACCAATGGGGTGACCGATTGCAATCGCGCCGCCATTGACGTTAACGATCTCGGGGTCCCAGCCCATGTCTTTGTTCACGGCGCAGGCCTGTGCGGCGAATGCCTCGTTTGCTTCGACGAGATCAAGATCATCGACGCTCCAACCGGCTTTTTCCAGCGCTTTGCGCGATGCGTAGACCGGGCCAACCCCCATGATTGATGGGTCAAGACCCGCTGTGGCGTATGAGACGATCCGCGCAAGCGGTTGGAGACCGCGCTTTTCCGCGTTTTCTGCGCTCATCAACAGCGTTGCAGCCGCGCCATCATTGAGTCCGGATGCATTCGCAGCGGTGACTGATCCCTCTTTGGCAAAGGCGGGGCGTAGCTTTTGCATGGCGTCCATCGTGGCGCCGTGGCGAATGTATTCATCCTGATCAACGATGATATCGCCCTTGCGGGTTTTCACCGTAAAGGCCGCGATCTCATCTGCGAACTTGCCAGCCTTTTGCGCGGCTTCTGCTTTGTTTTGTGAGGCAACGGCAAATTGATCCTGCATATCGCGGGTGATTTGCCACTGGTCAGCGACATTTTCGGCGGTTTGCCCCATGTGGTAGCCATTGAAGGCATCCCAGAGCCCATCGCGGATCATCGTATCAATATATTTGACATCGCCCATTTTATGGCCCGCGCGCAGATGTGCGGCATGGGGTGAAAGCGTCATGTTTTCTTGGCCACCAGCGGCGACGATTTCTGCATCGCCCAATTGAATATGTTGGGCGCCAATTGCAACGGCGCGCAGGCCTGACCCGCATACTTGGTTGATCCCCCATGCAGCACTTTCCACAGGCAGACCTGCATTGATATGGGCCTGTCGTGCAGGGTTCTGCCCTTGGGCGGCGGTCAGCACCTGGCCAAGGATCGTTTCTGACACCTCGGCCTTGTCAATCCCTGCGCGGGTGACAACCGCATCCAGCACAGCGGCCCCTAGATCATGGGCGGGTGTATTGGCGAAGGCTCCGCCAAAGCTTCCTACTGCGGTGCGGGCGGCGGATGCGATTACAACATTTGTCATGATGGTTCCTTTGAATGCTCTGGCGTTACAAGCATTTTAAGGGCGTTCATTCCGGGGGGCAACGGCTTTCCCATGGTGGCAAAGCAGGCATGTGGTGAAAGCATAGCCTATTGTTTGGAATACTTGGGTGCTAAAATCCGAACTTTGGCACGCCAAAGTGATAGCCTTGCAAACAATCGGCCCCCATTTGCGTGAGGTAAGCCGCCTCGCTCGCGCTTTCAATCCCGTCGGCAACCACAAACATTTCGAACTGATGCGCGACACTGATCAACGCCTCGGTCAGCACCTGATTGTCGGGGTCCTCTGCGATATTACGGCTAAAGCTTTTGTCGACTTTGACCATATCAAACAGGAAATCCTTGAGCCTGCGGAATGCGATCAGCCCCGCGCCAAAGCCATCAAGCGCAAAGGCCACGCCGCGTGGTTGCATCTCAGCCATAAAGCGGATCACGACCTCATGCAGGAACATCGCAGAGGTTTCGCTAATCTCAAAAATTAGCCGCTGGCCTACATCTGGGTATTTGTGTAATCCCCGGTCAAGGATACGGCGCCACTGCCCGTCAGCGATAGACCGGGCCGAGACGTTAATGGACAAGCGAACACCCGGCGTGTCACGCAGCAAGTGAATGGCAAGCTCAAGCGCGACACAGTCAATCTGACGGCCCAATGCGGTTTCTTCGACGACGCTCATAAATTGCGCTGCGGGGATCACGCGACCAGCGGAATCTGATACGCGAATAAGTCCCTCGTAAAAGGCGGGCATGGTCTGATCCTCGGCCACCATAATCGGCTGAAGCGCAAGGCGCGCCCGTTTTTCGGCGAGAGCCTCACCCACCAAGGTCAAGACATCAGCGTCACGGCTGGCGACAGCCGCTGAAAGCGGATCAAGCAAAGGCTTTTCTTTGCGTTCAGATGGTGTGGGCGTTGGTTGAAGCATTTGGGTTTCCTGCCAGAACATCCTAATGTCACATGGAATCGGCTAATGATCAGTTAATGTTTCAAATGCGAGGAATAAGAAATGGTGATACGTTGCGGCTGGGCTGGTGATGACCCGATTTACCAAGCGTATCATGACACAGAATGGGGTGTGCCCGAATATGACAGCCGCGCGCTGTGGGAAAAGCTTATCCTTGATGGATTTCAGGCCGGGCTGTCGTGGATTACGATCTTGCGCAAGCGCGATAATTTCCGCGCGGCTTTTGCAGATTTTGACCCGAATATCGTTGCAGGGTGGGGTGAACCTGAAATCCTGCGCTTATTAGATAACCCAGGGATTATCCGTCACCGTGGTAAAATCGCAGCCACGATCACCAATGCGCAGGCTTGGCAGCGCATTGAACAAGAGCAAGGCTTTGACAATTTTCTCTGGCGCTATGTGGATGGCAAACCCTTAGTCAATCATTGGGTAACGCTCGCAGATGTGCCTGCACAAACGCCGCTTTCACAGCAAGTGTCCAAAGATCTTAAGAAAGCAGGGTTCAAATTTTGCGGCCCGACGATTGTGTATGCATTTATGCAAGCCTGCGGTTTGATCGATGACCACTTGGTTACGTGTCACTGTCGGACGTCGCGGACCAGCGGTTAAGCGCGTCTTCATCCGTGGCTTTTGCGTCGACCCATGTGGATTGGCCGTCACGCATGATCTCTTTCTTCCAGAACGGCGCGCGTGATTTGAGATAATCCATGAGGAAATCAGCAGCGGCGAATGCAGCACTGCGATGCGACGATGCCGTGGCGACCATCATAATCGGCGCACCCGGTGCCAAAAGGCCATAGCGATGGATCACCAGGACGTTGTTTAGCGCCCATCTGGTTTGTGCCTCGCCTGCGATAGCTTTGATCGCTTTGGCTGTCATACTGGGATAATGTTCGATTTCCATCGCCTTAAGACCCGGGGCAACATCACGCACGATCCCGGTAAAGCTGACGACAGCGCCGCTATCTTGCAGGCCTGCGCTGAATGTATTCAGCTCAGCGCCTGCGTCAAAGGGCTCTGCCTGAACACGGATGTCCATTAGCCACCTGTCATCGGTGGGAAAAACGCGATCTCGCGTGCACCTGCCAGCGGCGCGTCGAAATCGGCAAGCTCTTGATCTACGGCAACGCGCAGCGCAGAGATATCGGCAAAGGCCGCGTCATAACGTGGCTCTTTCGCGCGGAGCTCATTTACAAGGTCCATCACTGTTTTTGCCTTGGTTTCGATCTGCTCTTGCGGCAGACCAATGCGTTCGCGCACCCAAGCAAAGTACACAACATCAATCATTCGTTGCCTTTCAGATAGGGCATCGCTTTGCGCAGATAATCCCATCCGGTAATGAATGTGAGGGCCGCAGCAATCCAGAGCAACCCGATGCCACCATACCAACATATATCCCAGCCGAGCTCTTTCCAGCGCAGACCTAATTCATCCGGGATATCGCCGTTGAGGATGCCGTCAATCATCGCGTCATCCATGCCAATGGTTTGTTCGATCAAGAAATGCTCGAACGCGCCTTTGGCAAAGAGCACGGCAATGGCGACCATTTGCGTCGTGGTCTTCCACTTGGCGAGGTTTGTGACCTTCAGCGTGCCTGCGGTATCGCCGAGAAACTCGCGCAGGCCAGAGACAAACACCTCGCGGAACATGATCACCGTCGCAGGCAGCAAGATCCAAGGGTTCATGCCCGAAAACCCGGTGATGACGAGCAAAGCGATAACCACCATTGCCTTATCAGCGATCGGGTCGAGCATTGCACCGAATTTGCTTTCTTGTTTCCATGCACGGGCGAGGTAACCGTCAACGAAATCAGTGATCGCCGCGATCACAAAGAGCGCAAGCGCAAACCAATCCGCATAGGGGCGCGAGAAATACAGAAACATCAGCACGACACCAGGTGCCGCCAAGAGCCGCAAGAGCGTAAGAATATTTGGAATTGTCCATTTCATATTACTATCC
>CAKMZE010000060.1:11505-15967 GCA_929200295.1 uncultured Alphaproteobacteria bacterium | reverse complement strand
CGAGAATGCCGCAGGCATGGCAGGGCATTGGTGATCCAAGTTTAAGGTTGGGCGCACTAATACTGGATTTATTGCGCGACTTGATCGAGGCTGCCAAAGCCCGCGGTGAACCCTGTTAGCGAGATCGTGAGGATCACCTCATCGTCTGGAGCGGCGGCAGGCACCATGCGGAGCGTGGCCTGGTTGCCGCGCTTAAACCCTTGAATTTCCTCGTTTGTAAAGCCGACACGGGCAACACAGCCAGCAACATTACAGAATGTAAACGGGTAACGCCGCGCCTGACCATTGTCGACTTGCAACGTTAATTGCTGTGTGAGCAAGGTTTCTAATGGTGCTACGATCGTGGCCCCAGCGACAGCGCGCCCACCGTTCGTCAGTGGAAACATGCTGATCTCAGCAACCGGGTTGTCGTCAGCATCGCGCAATAATTGATATAGCTGGCAAGGGTCGCCTTGGCCTTGCTCACCTTTGAGGCACCGCAATGCCCAGTCATCATGAACCGCACCGATATAGGTTTCGCCAACCTGCGGTTCTGCAGCGGCTTCGGCTTGCTCAATCGGTGTCCCGAGTGAGAGATCGCCACCGGGCTCTTCGCTCGTGGTTTGCGCGTCAGTGTCATCTGTGCTGGTTGTTTGTGCTTGTGCGCTTGAGGCAGCTGCGATCAGCAGTGCGAAAAAGAATGGCTTTGTGCCGTTTAACATCGTTTTATCCTGTATCAGATCCTTAGAAGCGATTTAGCATGGGAAATAACGGGTGTCAGTCGGAAAACACATCTGATCGGCAAACAACGGCTGATCCGTGTGATTGGCAAGAAAAAAGGGTCCTTACGAAAAGGACCCTTTTAAATTCTCCCTGTCGGACTTGGCCGACTATTTGAGTGGAAGCCTAGGGAATGCAGGGTGACCCGTCAACAGTAATTGATAGGTTTTTATGGATATTATGCGCGGGAGATAAAAAAATGGTCGTGCCATAGGCACGACCAGTCTGACAGGGAGGAAGTCAAATCTACTCTCCCGGGGACACAGTGGGACAGTAGATGGGTTTATGTTTACGGTGTAATCGTTAACAATACCTTTGGGCGGCGGAGAAAAACGGGGATTTCATGACTGAGAGCATTTTTATTGGTGGCGGTGGCGTTGATTATGCAGAGCCGCAGCAGCTTTTGTTAGATAAAGCGAACCGTCATGGACTAATTGCAGGGGCCACGGGCACAGGCAAGACCGTGACATTGCAAATTTTAGCCGAAGGATTTTCAGCAGCAGGTGTGCCCGTGTTCTTGTCTGATGTGAAGGGGGACCTCTCTGGTTTGGCGAAATCAGGAACGCCTGATTTCAAATTGCATGAGGCGTTTTCAAAGCGGGCAGATACAATCGGCTTGGATTTGGTCTATGATCAGTACCCGGTCACATTTTGGGATCTCTTTGGAGAGCAAGGTCACCCTGTGCGCGCAACTGTGGCTGAGATGGGGCCATTATTGCTGTCGCGTTTGCTTGAGTTATCAGATGCGCAAGAGGGGGTGATTAACGTCGCTTTCCGCGTTGCTGATGAAGAGGGTTTACCGCTCCTTGATCTTAAAGATTTGCAAGCGCTTTTGGTTTGGGTCGGGCAAAATGCGGATGATTTATCATTGCGTTACGGTAATGTTGCGGCGTCATCGGTTGGGGCTATTCAACGGCAGTTGCTCGTGCTTGAAAATCAAGGCGGGGCGTCACTATTTGGTGAACCAGCTTTGGCTTTGTCCGATATTTTACGCACTGAAAAAGATGGGCGCGGGGTGATTAACATTCTGGCTGCGGATAAGCTGATGAATAGCCCCCGGCTCTATGCGACGTTTTTATTATGGTTACTGTCCGAGCTATTTGAAGAGCTGCCAGAAGTCGGAAACCCTGATAAACCAAAACTGGTGTTCTTTTTTGATGAGGCGCATCTGCTCTTTGATGATGCGCCAAAGGCTCTGGTTGATAAGGTAGAGCAAGTGGCGCGGTTGATCCGCTCCAAAGGTGTGGGGGTGTATTTTATCACGCAAAACCCAAATGATGTGCCCGAGGATGTGTTGTCGCAACTTGGCAATCGTGTGCAACATGCCTTGCGCGCGTTCACGGCCAAGGATCGCACCGCTTTGAAACAAGCGGCACAAACGTATCGCGACAATCCGGCGTTTGATACGAGCGAAGCGATCCAAGAGGTTGGCACGGGCGAGGCGGTGACATCACTGCTGGATGAAAAGGGCAGCCCATGTATTGTCGAACGCACACTGATCAGGCCACCATCATCGCAATTAGGACCGATCACTGATGCCGAGCGTCAGGCTATTCTGAGCGCGTCGCAAATGGCTGCAAAATACGACGTGGCTTTGGACAAAGAGTCGGCCTTCGAAATTTTGCAAGACCGTGCCGCTAAAGCCGCGAAAGAGGCCGAGGATGCAGAAGTGGCTGAAGAGACGCTTGCAGAAAAGGAACGCGAATATAAAACCGCACGGCGCTATAATGGCGGTGGATTGAAACGATCGACGTCCCGCGGGAAAAAATCAACAGGCCATGGGTTTAAAGATGCGATCGCGAGTGCCGTCGTAAAGGAGCTCAAGGGAACAACAGGGCGCCGTCTCGTGCGCGGTTTGCTTGGTGGGCTCTTTCGGGGGCGTTAGGTCGCGTGTCAGGTGGGCAAATTGCCCACCCTACAGATTGGTTTGTCGCCGTGTATATGATGGGCAATTTGCCCATCATATAAGGGGGTGCACTTTCAGCATTGCGATACGGTTTTCTTCTTTCTCAAGAACCTCAAAACGAAATCCATGAAAAGAAAACACTTGGCCTTGCACTGGTATCATTTGCGCTTCATGGATCACGAGCCCTGCAATCGTATTGGCCTCATCATCTGGTAACGCCCAATCATGCGCACGATTGAGATCGCGGATCGTCATGCCCCCGTCGATCAAATATGCGCCGTCCTCTGTGGCCTCGATCTGATCGCCTTCATCCTCATCAAACTCGTCTGAGATCTCGCCCACGATTTCTTCGAGAATATCTTCAAGCGTCAATAACCCTTGCAAGGCGCCATATTCATCAACCACGAGCGCGAAATGCGCAGAGCGTCTAAGAAATTCGCGCATTTGATCATCGAGTGTCGTGGTCTCTGGCACAAAATACGGATCCATTGCGACGGTCATCACATCAAATTTTGCCAAAGCTTTGCGGTCGCTTGTCAAAAGCTTATGGATCGCGCGCAGCAGGTCCTTGGCGTGGATCACACCGACAATGTTTTCCGGATCATCACGGAATACAGGCAGACGTGTGTGTTGGCTTTCCAGAATTTGCGCCAATATCTCTTCTGGTGGTTGTGCCGCATCGACCATTTCGATGTTTGAGCGATGCAGCATGACCTCTTCCACCATGCGTTCATTGAGATCGAGCGCCCCGAGAATACGGTCACGGTCTTCCTTCTCGACGACCCCTTCGGAATGGCCGAGCTGCAATGCCCCTGCGATTTCTTCGCGCACAGCCAGGATATGGCTGTCAGGGTCAGTCCGCACCCCAAAAATCCGTAAAATTCCCCGCACAAGTAGCCTGACACCAGCCACGATGGGTGAAAAGATCATCACTACGAATGCAATGGGCCGGGCTACAGCCGAGGCGACAAGCTCTGGGTTGGTGATCGCAAAGGTTTTTGGCAACACCTCGGCAAAGATCAACACAAGGAGTGTCATAATCAGCGTCGCAGCTGCGACGCCATTTTGCCCAAAGACTTTGGTCAAAAGTGCGGTCGCAAGCGATGTCGCGAGGATATTAACAACATTATTGCCCAACAGAACGGACCCGATCAGCCGCTCATTGTCGTCGGTGATATCCAAGGCCTGTTTTGCGCCTTTTGACCCACGGTCGGCCGCTGCACGCAATTTGCCCCGCGAGGCTGCGGTCAAGGCTGTTTCAGAGCCTGAAAAGAAACCGGACAGAATAAGAAGAATAAGGATCGCACCAGATGTGATCCAGAAGGCAGCATCAAATAGGGTTAAGTCCATTTTGGTCCTTTATGCGGGCTTTCTTTCCCGCGTGTTTCATCTGTCCTTGGGGATTAAACCGAGGTCGAAACATTTTATGAGATTTTTCGCGCAGGTTTTCAAGTTTCCTGCTTATCTTTTGCGAGCGGGTGATGCGTATGCACCAGCTCTTGCAAGCGCGCATCAAGAACATGCGTATAGATTTCTGTTGTCGCGATGTCAGCATGCCCAAGCATGGTTTGGATTGCGCGCAAATCTGCACCACCCGCCAGAAGATGCGTGGCAAAGGCATGACGGATCGTATGCGGAGTGACATTATCGGGTGAAAGCCCTGCGTGGACCGCGAATTCTTTGATCAAACCAAAGAACCGATGCCGGGTCAGGTGCCCTGATTTCCCATGTGACGGGAAAAGGAATTTTGACGGGTTTTTTCCCTTTGTGCGGTTGCTATCCTCGATGGTGTCCCAA
>CAKMZE010000060.1:0-11495 GCA_929200295.1 uncultured Alphaproteobacteria bacterium | reverse complement strand
TCAACGCATCGCGTGCGGGTGGTGATAAGGGAACGAGACGTTCTTTCCCGCCTTTGCCCTTGATCAAGAGCATATTGGGGTCGCCACGCACCGCAGAGACGGGCAGGGTGACCAGCTCGGTCACGCGCATGCCCGTGGCATAAAGCAACTGCATCATGCAGGCGTTGCGTAATCCATCACGTTTATGGCCAGCACCCGCTGCAATCAAACGGTCAATGTCATCGATAGATAGTGTCTTGGGAAGCGATTTCGCCCGGCCAGGCCCTTTGATCCGAATGGCAGGATTGTCTTCGCGCCAGTTCTCTTCAAATGCAAAACGATAAAGCTGTTTGATCGCAGATAAGCGGCGGGCGCGGGTCGCGCGTGAGAGCCCTTGAGCATCACATTCAATCAGATAGCTTTCGACGTCGTCTTGGGTTGCAGTCGCAAAATGCAGGTTTTTATCAGCAAGCCAATCGGCAAAATCCTTGAGATCACGCGCATAAGCGAGCTGCGTGTTCTGTGCCGCATCAAGCTCTGCCGCTTGGGCCGCAAGAAACGCATCGATCCAATTGATCATAGGTTGGTTTTGCGCGCTCATCTGATGCGCTCAAGAATGAGGATTTGTAGCGCTGCGCGGCGTGCGAAATCTTCCAACCCAACGCTACGGAATAGTGCAAGGCTACGAGACAAGGCTTGCGTGTCACCCGCGGCACCGACCTCGAGCAGGTCAAGATTGCGCAAAATGGCCTCACCGAGTTTTCCTTGGGTCAGCAAATGTGCAAGCTGGGGATCGGGACCGGCATCTGTAAAGCCATCGTAGATGGCACTTTCATGCGCAGATGCAGGTGCAGCCCCATCAGGAAACCCACGTGCAAGCGCTGTAAGAAAAGATGCGTCGGCTTTCAGTGCGAATTCTTCGTATTGAGATGAGAGCAGGCCGATATTGAGCACAACTGGCATGACATCATCATCAAATGTCAGATCGATCAGCTCTTGGGCATAGAGCCGTGCAAATGGCACTTCGATCTTGGCTTTTTGTGCAGCATGCCACGCCGCTAGTAAGGTTTGCGATATCGCGTTTAAATCGTCTTGTGCCTCAATTGCTTTGTCAAAGCGTTGTATCGCTTTGGCCCGGTCCCAAACGCCGCCGGATGCAGATGGTCTGCGGTCCGTATAAATCCCCAGTAACAGATTATCCGAGATCACACCGGCCCGTGCTAATCGTTCTGCGGCTTCCAATCTGCTTTTCCAGCCAACGGTGTCACGTAGATCAGAATGCACATAGGCCAGCGCCAGGTTAGATGTGGGCAGGCTTTCACCAATCGCGGAACGCAGATTGAATATGAGCGGCGTGACATCGCTTGGGGGGCGTAAATTTCGGTTGTCTTCGTAAAGCTCAGGATCAAGGAAACGCGCCAGCAGGTCCTCTTCCTCATCCGGGATGTCGCCAAGTACACGCTGGGTGTTCAATGTGAGTGCGGCGGTTTGCCAATCGCCCACGCGGGCAAGGCAGAAGATTCGCGCAGACGCAGATGGGGCAAGCTGTGGTGATGCTTGGAAGGCCGCACAGGCTTTGTCTTGTGTTTGTGTGAGCAATGCCAAATCAAACCAACGCTGAAAAACATCAGCACGGGTTTTAGGCGACGCTAGATCAAGCATGGCTTGCGCCGTTTCAATCGACCCATCTGCAATGAGGCGGTCAATACGCGCCAGAAATAGCGCACCGTTTGCAGTCGCATCCTTTGGTGCATCCGCCTCGATGAGCAACAGAACCTGTAGCAATTCCTGCATCACAGGAAGAGAATAAGGCGTGCGGTCTCCAATGAGCGCGATAAGATCGGCTTGGGTGCTCATCGCCCATATGGTTTTGGGAAAGCCATTAAACCCGGATGGGAATAGGCCTATCGTATCTGGTGAGGGCGCATCAAGAGAGCTGACAGATATTTCGGGCGTTGCGGCATTGCCGGCAACAGGAGGTTCGATGATGGTGGTCTCAGCCGTCTCTGCATCCAGCGCAGCCGCTGATTGTGACAGCCAATCAATCGCAGATAAGGGCTGATCGGATGTTTGCGCGGATACATCCACTGCTAGCCATAATACACCAACGGCACCCATCCATTTTCTCATCCCTCAAGTATCCAATTCAACGGGTAATATAATTTGTTCAGCGGGTGCTTTAAAATCTTCGGGGAAAAAGATCGGACCCGCATAGCTATAAATCACCAAAGCCAATGCTGCGAGAAGAACTGTAAATAAGATCACTTTGATAAGGCGCCACATTTTGCACTTCCTGATCAGCTTTTGTTATGTTGGCATTTCAAATGCCTGATTTTGATTAAGGTTATATATGGTCTTTTCGTCAAGATCACGCCATTCAGGTGTTGAAAAGAAAATTCGGCAATCTCTGGCCGTTTGAAGGGATATCATATGTCAAAACAACTAGAACATATGTCGTATCGCTTGCACAGAACAATCGTGCTGGTTGGCATGATGGGCTCTGGCAAAACTGCGATTGGGCGCGCATTAGCGGCCCGTCTTGGTGTTGCGTTTTTGGACAGTGACGCTGAGATCGAAGAGGCCGCGAGCGCATCGATTGCAGAAATATTCGCACGTGATGGTGAGGTGTTTTTTCGTGAACGCGAGGCAGAGGTGATCGAACGTCTATTGTCAGGGCCACCTGTGATCCTCTCAACGGGCGGTGGGGCGTTTCTAACCCCGATGATCCGCGAGAAAATTGCGCAAAAGGCTGTGTCCGTTTGGCTAGATGCTCCGCTTGATATTCTTTGGGAGCGCGTGCGCCATAAGGATACCCGCCCTCTCTTAAGAACGGCGAACCCGTATGAAACCTTGTCTGAAATTTACGATCAACGTGTGCCTATTTATCAGCTCGCGCAAATGCGAGTCCCTATTCAACACCGATATAGTATCGATGATACAACAGATGTGACCTGCCACGTGCTAGAGAGCCAGTCAGATATTTTGGAGACACTATAATGCCTGCGCGTACGACTGAAGAACTTGTGACTGTAGACTTACCAGGACGGGTGTATGATATTGTTATTGCCCCCGGCGCATTAGACCAGTTGGCCCCGCGTATTGCAGCAATAACGCCTCGTAAGCGGGTTACAGTGATTACAGAAAACACGGTCGCAGCACATCATCTGGAACGATTGGAAAATGCTTTATCCACTGCGGGTATTGCGGCGTCTGTATTAACGCTGCCAGCTGGTGAGACCACGAAAAGCTGGCGCTATCTTGAGCAATCCGTTGAATGGCTCATCGCGCAAAAGGTTGAGCGTGGCGATGTGGTGATAGCATTTGGCGGTGGTGTGATCGGCGATCTTGTCGGTTTTGCTGCGGCGGTGCTGCGCCGTGGTGTGCGGTTTGTTCAGATCCCCACGTCACTACTTGCGCAGGTTGATAGCTCTGTTGGTGGCAAAACGGGGATCAATTCGCCGCTTGGCAAGAATCTTATTGGTGCGTTCCATCAGCCGTCATTAGTGGTCGCAGATGTGTCATTGCTTGACACGCTGCCGCCCCGCGATTTCCTCTCTGGTTATGGTGAGGTGCTCAAATACGGGTTGCTTGGGGATGCTGTGTTTTTCGAATGGCTAGAAGAAAATGGTCCCGCGCTTGCTGCCGGGGATGTTGAAAAGCGCGTTCAAGCAGTCAAACGCTCCTGCCAGATGAAAGCGGACATCGTTTTGCGCGATGAAACTGAGCAAGGGGACCGCGCGCTTTTGAACCTTGGGCATACGTTCTGTCACGCGATTGAGGCTGCAACCAATTATGATGCAAGCCGTCTTGTGCACGGCGAAGGGGTCGCCATTGGCTGTGCCTTAGCGTTTGAAGTCTCTGCGCGCCTTGGGTTCTGCGCACAAGAAGACCCCAGCAGGCTGCGAGCGCATATCGCGCAAATGGGCATGAAATGCGATCTGCGTGATATTCCCGGCGATCTGCCAAATGCGGAAACGTTATTTGATCTGATGGGCCAAGATAAAAAGGTCCGTGATGGGACGATCAACTTTGTTATGGCCCGTGGGATTGGACAGGCGTTTGTCACATCCGAGGTGAGCGCAGATGTCGTCAAACAGGTGCTGAGCGAAAGCGCTCCGTAAGTTAAATTTACTCAGGCGATAGTATTGTAACGCCAACCGCTGCGGCGCGTGCTAATGCGGGATCAAGCGACATCGGGATATACTCGCCCCTGCGCCACAACTGCCCAAGGTTATCGTAATACCGCGAAAGTGGATGGCCTGATTGCCCTGTGGCCGTGATAAAGACAGAGCTGTCAGGATCAGCAAAATCATAGACTCCGCGATACCCTGCAGCATGTACGTTTTGAAACGGGGCAGGGTCCTTACCTGAGGTGCGCCCACGCTGCAAAGTATGATCGCCACCGCTGGTGGACTGTCTGATATTCACAAACCAATTTAAGAACGGCACAGTCCCAAGCACAGCATGATCATGCGTCGCCTCATGCGCATTGCCCCACCGCAGCGCCTCGATTGAGGCACCGTGATGCTCTGCGATCCACAGCAACGCATCATCCAATGCGAACCGCGCGATATCAGAACAGGTTTCCACTGGTGCGGATTGCAAAACATCACACCAGGCTGATGCACCATCAATGTCGCGGAAAACACGTTCAATAAAGAGCGGCTCAGGGTGCGTGTATTCGCTGGCCAGCGGCCCAAGTTCATCACGGATGAGCCGGTCATGTAACGCGCGTATCCAGGCTGCATAAATCAGCGGCTCTGGCAGATGTTCGTTCATCTCACCGTTCCAAGCGGCGAGTAGCGTCAGCGCCTTTTGACGCTGTCGTTCAGGTGTGCCCTCTGGTGCGGCCTCGCCCGTGAACCACAGATCAGCGCCGAAAAGCGGCAGAAGCGATCTTGCGGTAAAGCTGACCGTATCAAGCTGCGCTTCGATAAAGCTATCGCGTGTATGCACCCGGCGCGCCTGCATCAGGCGGTTCCAGCGATTTACACGCTGTGTGTCGCCCCAGATATGGGAGACATGGTTTGGAAAAGGGCGGTCCACGGTTTTGTTATTGGTATTGCCCAAAATACCGCTTTTGGGGTCAATAAATTCGGGGTTGTTCGCATACGGCAGACGGCCTTGCCATCTGTTCTGCTCCATATATCCAAAACTGGGCAAGCGCCCTTGGCTTTGATGCGCTGTGTTGCGTGCAGGGAATGCACCGATTGTTTTCAACGCCACCCGGTTGCGGTCCGCGAGGATCAGGTTTTGGGCCGGGGCGATATAGCTTTCAGCGGCGTTGATCGCTTGCGTGATATTGCGCGCCTGCATGATGTTCAGAGCTGCGGAAAACGTAGTGTCGTCGTCTGATAATGCGGTCCACGCGATGCTGGTGACATGGCCGGGCGGTGTGACCGACCCAAGATTGAGCTGCGTGCCCGGGATCACCGGGCCGTTCTGTGTCCAGCGTAATCTGAGCGTCGCAGCCGGCGCGTCTTTGACTTGGACAATGCTGGTGCGTTCTTCGAATGCATTCCAGCCTGTTGCCGTGCGGTATTCGCTTGGGTTATCAGGATTTAATTCTTCTAAATAGATGTCTTGGTCATCAAGATAGGCGGTTGTTAATCCCCAGCCTAAATTCGCATTTCGTCCGGTCAGAACAACGGGAACGCCGGGCAATGTGCCGCCGATCACGCCACCAAAGGCAAGATCAAGCCGAGCGAGATACCAAATCGTTGGCGCTGTAAGCCCAAGATGCGGGTCATTCGCCAAAAGCGTCGCACCAGCCGCCGATCTATCGGGACTTGCGGCCCATGCGTTTGACGCTCCAGACAGCGCGGGCGTCTTAATCGGTGAGAGCGGATCATATACATCGATGCCAGCGTTCGCGGTGTACCTTGGCACATGTGGCACGAGGCTTGCGTAATCGGGCAGGGCGGCGAGCCCCTCACCCGGTGCATCGGGCAAAATATCTCTCAGTCGTTCATTACCAATCATCAGCGATGTTCTGGCGCGCAATACCTCGGATTGCGCATGGCCGCTCAATTGTAGCGCCATGAGTTTTAAGATCGCGAGACTATCCGCAGGTTGCCAAGGCGAAACCGGATGATTGAAGAGCCACATCTCGGGCGCGCCGCGCCCTAACGCGCCTGTGCTAACTTCTTTGAGCCAAGCGTTCACACCATCTGAATAGGCTTCAAGTGCGGCTGTGCCTTGCGCGTCTTGATCAGGCACGCTGTTAATTGCAGCGCCATAAATGTCAAAGCGGCGGATCAGGCTATCGATTTCAAGCGTGCTACTGCCAAAAAGCTCGGACAAGCGTCCTTGGGCAGTGCGTCTGAGCATTGTCATCTGCCATAGGCGGTCTTGTGCGTGGGCATAGCCCAATGCGAAATACACATCCGTGTCTGATTGGCCAAAGATATGCGGGACATTTGCATTGTCGCGCACGATCTCGACTGTGGCCATAAGCCCCTGAGCGCTGCGTTGCGCATTGTAATCGGGCAAGGACCGCATCGCAAAATAGTAAGTGAGCGCAAAAACAGCGACAGCGAGAACAACCAATGCTGTCGCAATACGCATTAACCAACGAAATAGAAAAACCATATATCTGCGCGCCTTTTGAAAGCTTTACCCCGTATTAGCGAAATCTATGCATCTGCACCATCATGAAATGGATTAACGTTGGGGTAAAAGCCCACGGGGACTAAACCGCAAAACCAATAGCAGGATCGTCCCCATGGTCAGCAGGCGCATATGTGCGGCCGCTTCAATAAGATGTTGTTTTAAGAATGATCCATCAGCCATGCCCATAGTGATCAGGTTCATCAGGGCAAGTCCAATCGGCTCGACCTGAACCCAAAGCCACCATATCACAAAACCACCCAATACCGCGCCAAAGTTATTGCCCGACCCGCCGACAATCACCATCACCCACACAAGGAAGGTAAAGCGCAGCGGCTGATATGATGTGGGCGTGAGCTGCCCATCAAGCGTGGTCATCATCGCACCAGCAATACCGCAAATGGCTGAGCCCAGAATGAAAACCTGAAGATGCCTTGCGGTGACATCTTTACCCATTGCCTCGGCTGCGACCTCATTATCGCGGATCGCGCGCATCATACGCCCCCATGGGCTATTAAGCGCCTTTTGCGCAAGCCAGAGCAATATCACCAGCACGATGGCAAAGAGCGCCCCATAAGCAAGTTTAACATAAAGCGTTGAGGCCAGAACCGGATCTAGCCCGAGGTCCGCCGCTTGTGCGACAAAGCCAGGATCTGCTTGGAGATCAACCTCTAAAGGGACCGGGCGGGGGAGGCCGATCACGTTTTTAACACCCCGCGACAGCCAGTCTTCGTTTTTCATGATGTTGATAACAATCTCGGCAATGCCAAGTGTCGCAATTGCCAAATAATCCGAGCGCAGACCTAATGCTGCCTTGCCAATGATCCATGCAGCACCTGCGGCGATCACCCCCCCCAGAGGCCAGCCGATAATCACAGGCAAACCAAGCCCGCCAAGATACCCTGTCGAGGCAGGGTTTACGGCTTCAACCGCAGCAACGCCTGCGTCAAAGACCGCGCGGAACAGGAAAAAACCACCGATTAACAGCACGAGTAAGATGCCGGTGCGTGTGCGCCCGGCAAGATGACGATAGGCGAAAATCGCCCCAATGACCGTGGCCGCACCAATGGCGAGGCCAGATAATACGCGCAAGCCACCTGCGGCCCATGCCTCGGTCACGGGCGGCATGGCGGTGAGCACAGCCGCTAATCCACCGAGCGCCACAAACCCCATAATGCCAATGTTAAATAGCCCCGCAAACCCCCATTGCAGGTTCACCCCAAGCGACATGATAGCCGAGATCAGCCCCATGTTTAAAATCAGCAGCGCAGAGTTCCACCCTTGGACAATGCCGGTACCTACAATCAACAAAACGACGCAGGCAAAATACAGCGGTGTTTTGACAGCATCACTCATAGCGATTGTCCTTTAAACAGTCCGGTCGGTTTAAACAAAAGCACCACAACAAGGATCGCAAAGCTCACTGCAAATTTGTAATCGGTCGACAGCAATTGCACGAGACCCGTTGGCTCAAGCTGTTCTGGCAGCAAATAGACGGCTACTTTTTTCCACGCATATGTGATGGTGACTTCGCTAAACGCGATCACAAACCCACCGCCAATAGCGCCCAGCGGGTTGCCTAATCCGCCCACAACCGCACTTGCAAAAATCGGCAGAAGTAGCTGGAAATAGGTGAAGGCTTTGAATGATTTATCGAGCCCATAAAGCACACCTGCCACAGTGGCCAAAGCCGCTACAATAAGCCAAGTAACACGCACGACATGTTCGGGATTGATGCCAGAAAGCAAGGCAAGGTCTTCGTTATCTGAAAACGCACGCATGGATTTGCCCGTGCGGGTGCGGTTGAGAAAGTAAAACAACGCCGCAACAACAACAAAGGCAACAACCACTGTGATGGCTTGCGTTGTTTTAATGGCGAGCCCCTCGCGCAAGCCGGTCATTTCTTTGAAATCGCGTGCCGAAATAATAAACCGCTCACCATCGGCAAAGCGAATGTCGCGCACGCCAATGATAAAACGCACGACGCCATTCATAATGAACATCACACCCATTGAGACGATGACCAGGATCACAGGCTTTGCTTTTTGTGCGCGGTAAAACCGATAAACGACCCGGTCCGTGCCAAGAAGCATAAGCGCGGTGGCCGCGATCCCAAATGGCAATGCGAGCAAGGCCGTGGGAAGCGGGCCAAAGCTAATGCCATAGCTTTGCATCCCCCATGTCGCGAGGATCGTGGCCATCGTGCCAAAGGCCATCGTGTCCCCATGGGCGAAGTTTGAGAACCGCAAGATGCCGTAAATCAGCGTGACACCCAACGCACCAATCGCCAGCTGCGCGCCATAGGCGAGACCGGGAACAATCACAAAATTCGCAAGTGCGACAAGCGCGTTTAAAAAGTCCATCAGTTGATGCCCCTAAGATGCATTGTCCTACCCACCCAAGAAACTGCGGCGCACATCCGCATCTGCAAGGAGCTCTTTACCTGTGCCCGTATGGGCATTGCGCCCTTGAACGAGAACAAAGCCTTTGTCTGCGATTTCAAGCGCTTGCCGTGCGTTCTGTTCCACCATCAAAATCGGAATGCCTGTGCGGGCGACCTCAATAATGCGGTCGAAAAGCTCATCCATCACAATCGGGGACACACCTGCCGTTGGTTCATCCAGCATCAGAACCTTGGGCTGGGTCATCAGTGCCCGCCCAACAGCCACTTGCTGGCGTTGCCCGCCTGAAAGCTCACCCGCGGCTTGGTTGCGCTTTTCTTTTAAGATCGGAAAGAGATCGTAAATCTGCGTCATCGTGTCTGAGAAATCATCGCTCCGAATAAAGGCGCCCATTTCTAGATTTTCCTCAACCGTCATTGAGGTAAAGATGTTCGCGGTTTGCGGCACAAACCCCATACCTTTGACAACGCGTTCTTGGGGGGACAGGGCATCAATCGTTTCCCCATCCAACCGCACAGCACCGCCATTGAGGTGCAGCATGCCAAAAAGAGCCTTCATCGCCGTAGATTTACCAGCCCCATTTGGGCCAACGATGACAGCGATTTCACCGCGTTCAACCGCAATTGTGCAATCGTGCAAAATATCAGGCCCGGCACCATAGCCGCCTGTCATCTTATCGCCGATCAGGAACGGTTCAGCCATGGGGCACAGCCTTTGTATTGATAAATAACAGCTTGATCATTGTGCACCAACCTGCGCTTTGTTCTTGAGGCCCGTGCCAAGATAGGCCTCGATCACCTGTTCATTCGCTTTAATCTCGGCCAATGTGCCTTGGGCCAAAACCTTGCCCTCGGCCATGCAAATCACGGGATCGCACAAGCGGCCGATAAAATCCATGTCATGTTCAATGACAACAAATGTGTATCCGCGTTCTTTGTTCAGGCGTATGATCGCATCGCCAATGGTGTTGAGCAATGTGCGGTTCACACCTGCACCGACCTCATCCAAAAAGACGATGCGTGCATCAACCATCATAGTGCGACCCAGTTCGAGCAGCTTTTTTTGACCACCAGAGACTTCACCAGCTTTGTGATCGGCCAAATGATCAATCGTGAGGAACGCAAGCACCTCATCCGCCTTGGCTTTGAGCGCGCGTTCTTCATCAGCACTACGTTTGCGACCAAACCATGTATTCCAAAGCGCCTCACCCGATTGCCCGCTGGCCACCATCATCAGGTTTTCGCGGCAGCTCATGGATGCAAATTCATGGGCCACTTGGAATGTACGCAACAGACCTTTGTGAAATAACGCATGCGGTGCGAGGCCTGTGATATCCTCACCATTCATCAGGACGCGGCCTGATGTGGGTTTAAGAACGCCCGCAATCACATTGAAAAGTGTCGTTTTTCCTGCCCCGTTGGGGCCAATCAACCCGGTGATTGATCCTTCGGAAATTTCGAGTGAGGCCCCGTCAACGGCATGAAACCCGCCAAAGGTTTTGACCATATTTTCTACGACAATCATTTCGCTGATTTACCTCAAAAAAGTGGCGCGGGGCACGCGCCCCACGCCACTTTGTGTTTCATCTGATCACTTAGCGGTAACCGATTGTGCTATACACACCATCCGCAAATTCGATCTCTTGGTAGTTACCAGCTGATTCACCGGGTCCGATCAACTCAACAGCTGAGGCACCGACATAATCGATGTCTTGTCCATCAGCCAAAAGCGCGAGACCCTTAGCAAGCTCACCAGGGAAGATTTCAACGCCAGGTGCGTTAGCCACATCCATGACGTGATCTTTGAAATCAGCTGAGGCAGATGAGCCAGCGGCTTGCATTGCAAGCATGATCAAAGCAGCCGCATCATAGCTTTCTGGTGCAAATGCAGATGTACCGTCAAAGCCAGCACCTTCTGCGAGGTCCACAAACTTTGCAGCACCAGCACTATCTGTGCCTGGGTATGCGCCATATGATCCATCCAGCTCAGCGCCGAAGTTATCGTTGAGCACAGTGCCAACCATACCGTCTGGCAGGTAGAATGTGTCAAACGCACCAGTATCGAGCGCAGAGCGGATCACACCAGAACCACCTTGATCAACATAACCTGCAACAACAAGCACGTCACCGCCAGCAGAGGCGAGCGCGCCGACTTCTGCAGAATAGTCAGCTTTGCCATCTTCGTGTGCAGCTGAGATTGTGACAGTGCCGCCAGCGGCTTCAAAAGAAGCTTGGAACGCATCGGCAAGACCCTTGCCGTAGTCGTTGTTGGTATAGGTCAAGGCAACCTCAGACACACCGCGGTCCTGAAGGATGTTTGTGATGATCACACCCTGGCGTGCATCTGATGGGGCTGTGCGGAAGAACAGACCATCGTCTTCAGCTGTTGAAAGCCCCGGTGATGTTGCTGATGGTGATACCATCACAACGCCATTTGCGCGTGCCACATTGGCAAGGATCGCACCAGTGACACCGGAACAGTCAGCTCCCAGGATTGCGTTGACAC
>CAKMZE010000059.1:7367-16350 GCA_929200295.1 uncultured Alphaproteobacteria bacterium | reverse complement strand
ATTATGCATGAAGCGTTTCATGTCGCACTGTCCGGCCGCCCCGGCCCGGTCTTGATCGACATTCCAAAGGATGTGCAGTTCGCCACAGGGCAATACACTGAAAAAAGCGGCATGAAGAGCCACTATCACCCACAGGTTAAGGGGGACAGTGATGCGATTGCCGCGCTCGCAAAGGCCATGGAGACCGCAAAACGCCCGATCTTCTACACGGGAGGCGGTGTGATCAATTCAGGACCAAAAGCCTCGCAATTATTGCGCGCACTTGTCGCAGAAACCGGCTTTCCTATTACCTCGACCTTGATGGGGCTGGGGTGTTATCCTGCATCTGGTGAAAACTGGCTGGGCATGCTGGGCATGCACGGGCTTTATGAAGCCAATATGGCGATGCATGATTGCGATCTGATGATCAACATCGGCGCGCGTTTTGATGACCGGATCACCGGGCGGCTCGATGCCTTTAGCCCCGGCTCGACGAAAGCGCATATCGACATTGATGCCTCATCCATTAACAAAGTCATCAATGTGGATATCCCGATCCTTGGCGATGTGGCGCATGTGCTTGAAGAGCTGTTGAACGTCTGGCGCGCTGCGGGTGGCAAAACTGACAAACCCGCGCTTGCTGAATGGTGGAGCCAGATCGACACATGGAAGGCTGTCGATTGCTTGAAATTTGAACAATCAGGCTCAGTGATCAAACCCCAACACGCCCTCGCCCGTCTTGAGGCGCTCACCAAAGGGCATGACCGCTATATCACGACCGAGGTTGGCCAGCACCAGATGTGGGCGGCCCAATACTTAGGCTTTGAAGATCCCAACCGCTGGATGACCTCTGGTGGGCTTGGCACAATGGGCTATGGTTTCCCGGCCTCTATTGGTGCGCAATTGGCACATCCAGAGAGTCTCGTCATTAATGTCGCCGGAGAGGCGTCATGGCTGATGAACATGCAAGAGCTGGGCACAGCGACCCAATATCGCCTGCCTGTGAAACAGTTTATTCTCAATAACGAACGCCTAGGCATGGTCCGGCAATGGCAGCAGCTCCTTCATGGTGAGCGGTATTCACAAAGCTGGTCAGAGGCCCTGCCCGACTTTGTAAAACTCGCCGAAGCCTTTGGTGCCAAAGGCATTCAGGTGGATGATGTGGCCGATCTTGATGATGCAATCCTTGAGATGATCAACCATGATGGGCCGGTGATCCTAGACTGCTTGGTTGAAAAGCACGAAAACTGCTTCCCGATGATCCCATCGGGTAAACCGCACAATGAAATGCTGCTAGGTGATGCCTCGGTTGAAGGCGCAATCAAAGAAGGTGGGGCGGTGCTAGTTTAACCCTAGCCCACACCCCTGACCCATTTGAGCACACGCTCAGACCGCATAAAATAAAGGACGCGACGATGTCAGCTCTCAATCTTAAAAAAGGCGCATCCAGCCAATCTGCATATAACCTGCGCAGCTCTTACGGGGACGGCGTTGAACGGCATACATTGGCGGTGATCGTTGAAAACGAGCCAGGCGTGCTCGCCCGTGTGATCGGTCTTTTCTCCGGTCGCGGCTATAACATCGAAAGCCTGACAGTCGCTGAGATTGACCACACAGGCCACAGATCACGTATTACCATCGTCACCGCTGGCACCCCGCAGATCATCACGCAGATCAAATCGCAACTTGGGCGCATCGTCACCGTGCATCAGGTCAATGACCTCACCGTTGAGGGGCCATCGGTTGAGCGTGAGCTGGCTTTGTTCAAGGTCGCAGGCGAGGGTGACAACCGGATTGAGGCGATCAGGCTCGCGGATATTTTCCGTGCCAATGTGGTGGATAGCACGCTGACGTCTTTCGTGTTTGAAATCACAGGCACGCCCGAAAAGATCGATGCTTTTGCGGATCTGATGCGCCCGCTTGGACTGCAAGAGGTCGCGCGCACAGGGGTTGCGGCCCTGTCACGCGGGCCTGAGGGATTATCCTAAACTGATAACTTCATGTCGCTGAGTTACAAATCCACGTCGCGCGCAAAACGTTGCGCGCGGGCGAATGATGCTATTGGAAGATAATCCAAACGATAGGTGCATCAATGGCCAATGACATGCCAAATTCTGACCTGAATGTTGTGCAACAACCTGTTGAAACGGCACAGGGGCTTTCTAACCCGCATTACACCGACCCCGCCTATTTTGAGGAAGAAAAACAAGCAATCCTATTTGCAAGCTGGGCGGGTTTAGATGCCGCTGCGGCTGTGCCTGACATTGGCGACGCAAAACCGATTGAGTTTCTTGGTGTTCCGCTGCTTTTGATCCGTGACAAAGAAAATAAGGTCCGCGTCTTTCAAAATATCTGCCGTCATCGCGGCATGATCCTTGTCGATGCGCCCCGCAAGATCGAAGGGGTGATCCGCTGCCCCTATCATTCTTGGTGCTATTCCACATCCGGCAAGCTCGTCTCGACCCCGCATGTTGGCGGCCCCGGCCATAACACCCATGATGCGATTGATCGCGACACATTGGGGCTCACTGAAATCCGCAGCCATATTTGGTTTGGCACCGTTTTTGTCAATATCGATGGCAAAGCCCCCGCGTTTGAAGAGGTCCACGGCGATCTATTACAACGGTGGGCCGAATTTGATACGCCGCTATACCATGGTGGGCCAGAAAGTGCGTTTCAATTGCAGGTGAAAACCAATTGGAAACTCGCGGTCGAAAATTACTGCGAAAGCTATCACTTGCCGTGGATCCACCCCGGTCTAAACAGCTATTCGCGGCTTGAAGACCATTATAACATCGAGCAAAAACGCGAATACTCTGGCCAAGGCACATATGTGTATAAGCAGCTCACCGATGAGAATGGCACACGTTTTCCAGACTTTCCCGCCCTCTCAGAACAGTGGGATGAAGGGGCTGAATACATCGCTCTTTACCCCAATGTTCTTTTGGGTGCGCAGCGCGACCATTGCTTTGTGTTGATCCTTGATCCAACGAGCCAAGCCACAACGAAAGAGCATGTTCATCTGTTTTACGCGACCAACGATACCCAGCAAGATATGCGCAAAAAGAATGCCGCGCTGTGGAAGGGTGTATTTGAAGAGGATATCTTTGTCGTTGAAGGCATGCAAAAAGGCCGCAGCGCACCGCATTTTGATGGTGGCAGGTTTAGCCCGGCGATGGACGGACCCACCCATGTGTTTCATGATTGGGTCGCGAGCAAAATCGACACCTACCGCACAAAAAGCTGATGTCACCGCTACATGACGCCTTGCTTGCAGCCCATAAGAGTGGCGATAAATCAGCGCTTGTCACCTTATATAGCCAAGCGGCCGATACCTCCGATGATGTCGATGCCGCCTGTTTCTTTCTCACCCATGCCTATATCTTTGCGCTTGAGACCAATCATCCCGATACCTCTGCGCTTTATCAGCGCTTAAATGCGTATGGGCGCGTCTAACCCCCCTTGCCCCTTCATGGATTGAAGCCCATTGTACTGGTCATAAAATGGGAAGACATGCAGTATGGCACCACGCAAAATCATTATTGATACGGACCCCGGCCAAGACGATGCGGTAGCCTTGTTGCTCGCCCTGGCATCGCCCGAGGATTTGGATGTGTTGGGGATTACCGCCGTTGCAGGCAACGTGCCTTTACCATTAACCCAGCGTAATACACGGATCGTTTGCGAACTTTCTGGTCGAACGGATGTCCCCGTTTTTGCTGGCTGCGACGCACCACTGGTGCGCGCGCTTGTCACAGCAGAGCATGTCCACGGCAAAACCGGGCTGGATGGCCCGCCGCTCGCGGCCCCAACGATACCCTTGCAAGAGCAACATGCCGTTGATTTTATCGTTGAGACACTGCGAAATGGGCCCGAAGGGACAGTCACGCTCTGCCCACTTGGCCCGCTGACCAATATCGCGACCGCATTTCAAAAGGCCCCCGATATCATCCCAAAGGTCGCTGAGATCGTCTTAATGGGTGGCGCTTATTTCGAGGTGGGCAACATCACTCCTGCGGCCGAATTTAACATCTACGTCGACCCAGAAGCCGCTGATATCGTGATCTCATCGGGTGCACCCATTGTGATGCTCCCGCTTGATGTCACCCATAAGGCGCTCACATCAAAGGCCCGCGTCGATGCATTCCGCGCCTTTGGCACCCCGGTTGGGGATATGACGGCAGCATGGACAGATTTCTTTGAACGTTTCGACAAGGAAAAATACGGTGCCGCTGGCGCGCCTTTGCATGATCCTTGTGTGATTGCCTATCTGCTTGATCCCACGCTCTTTACCGGGCGGCACATCAATGTCGCAGTTGAAATCACATCAGAACTGACACTTGGTATGACTGTCGCTGACTGGTGGCGCGTAACGGACCGCCCACCAAATGCGCTCTTTATTGGCGATGTGGATGATGCGGGCTTTTTTGCCTTGCTCACAGATCGGGTGGCCCGGCTATGACCGCAGCAATCACCCTCGCAGGTCCTGATAACCTAGATAGCGTGGTGATGCTCATGGCCAGATGCCATGAAGAACGCACATTAGATCATGACGATGCGCACCGCACGCAAGTCGTTAGCCCACTCTTATCTGGTAGCCCCCTTGGTGCGATTTGGATCGTTGGGCCTGTACGCGCGCCTTTGGGATATTTACTGATGAGCTTTGGTTGGTCTGTCACTTATGGCGGTATGATTGGCCGGGTTGAGGATATCTATGTCCGCAAATCAGTCCGCAGGCGTGGGATTGGCACCGAAGTTTTACACGCCGTCGCCGTGTCATTGCGCGAGGCTGATGTCACCGCTCTGCTCGCTGAAGTTCCTGAAAGCGATGCCAACAACCGGGTATTTTGCCAAAGGGCTGGGTTTTCCGCAAAGGATGGGCCTGTGATGGTCGATATTCTCTGATGCCCTTTCGCTTTGATAACAGTTACGCAGATTTACCTGCGCATATGTTCACAAAAACCATGCCGATCCCTGTCGCATCACCGTCATTATTCGCGCAGAACACGCAGCTGGGCGCGCAGCTCGGCCTTGAGCCACGCGATCTGAGCGACGCAGATGTTTTTGCAGGCAATGCTATTCCCAAAGGGGCCGACCCGCTTGCCCAGCTATACGCAGGCCATCAATTTGGCAGTTGGAACCCACAGCTCGGTGATGGGCGGGCGATCTTACTGGGTGAGATCAAGGGCACAGATGGTCAGCGCTATGATATCCAGCTCAAAGGTGCGGGGCGCACCCCCTACTCGCGCGGTGGCGATGGCCGTGCTTGGCTGGGCCCGGTAATGCGCGAATACCTTGTGTCGGAGGCAATGCATGCAATGGGCGTGCCCACCACCCGTGCCTTAGCGGCTGCCACCACAGGTGAAACCGTTTACCGCGAAGAGCCGCTGCCCGGTGCCGTTCTCACACGCGTCGCGCAAAGCCACATCAGGGTTGGCACCTTTCAAATCTATGCCGCGCGCCAAGATACCCACGCATTGCGCGTGCTCTATGAACATGTCTTGTCCCGGCATTACCCTGATATTGATGATGACCCCGCCACACTTTTGAATGCTGTGATTACGCGCCAAGCAAATTTGATCGCCAAATGGATGGGGCTGGGGTTCATCCATGGTGTGATGAACACTGATAACGTCAGCATCGCAGGTGAGACAATTGATTACGGGCCTTGCGCGTTTATGGACAGCTATCATCCGCAAACTGTGTTTAGTGCAATTGATCAGATGGGGCGCTACGCCTATCAAAACCAGCCCAATATTGCCGCTTGGAATATGGCGCAATTTGCCACGTCGTTGATCCCCTTGATGCCAGATCAAGATGCAGCAATCACAACCTTTACAGCCGCTGTGAACCGCTTTCCTGATATCTACAACGATGCGTACCGCTCTGTTTTAGCATCGAAACTGGGGCTCAAAGAGGTCTCAGAAGACAGCGACACCTTAGCCACTGAGCTTTTGACCCTTATGGCGGATGAGCACGCGGATTTTACGAATACCTTTGCAGGATTGGCATCTGGCACAGCCAATGCGCAGTTTGTCTCACAAGATGTCTTTGCCGATTGGCAGCGTCGTTGGGCGCGGTTACAGCCGGATGAGACGATCCTGACGCAGCACAACCCCACCATCATTCCCCGCAATCACCGCATCGCTGAGGCTATTGCCGCAGGCCAAGCCGGTGATTTTCAGGTCTTTGATGATTTACTGGATATGCTGACAAAGCCCTACGCGCCGCTGGATGACAAAACCGAAGCCTATGCACGCGCACCAAGCACGGATGAACGTGTAACACGCACCTTCTGCGGCACATAAAGCCCTACTCAGCAAGCATCCACTGCCCGTCTGGCCAGAACGCGTGAAATGCAAAGGCGAACATCACATCATGTGCGATATCCGCGCCTTGGGCATCGCGGACACGCACGTTGCCGACGTCTTTGCCTGCGTTAATCTCGCGGGTGTCGAGCGCGGAAGCTTGTCCTTTGCGCCAGCTTAATTGCACGCCTGCCTCATTGATCTGCCCCTCATCTGCAAGACGTGTCATCGGCCAAGCACGATCACCAACCCGGACAACGCGTAGGAGTGCAGGAATATCATGCGGCGGTAGCTCACCCGAAAACAGAAACGGGCGCAATGAGCTATCATAATCAACATAAGGGTTCGCCCCATAAGGGCGTGGCAGCCCCGGTTGGCTCATCACCAGCCCATCAGGGTTGCGGGCTTGGAATAGCTCCCAGCTTTCCATCCAGCTTGGCAGGCTGATAAGCTCTGTTCCGTTCAGATCACCAACAATCGCCTCACCAATGGCTTGCTGCCACCAGCTTTCGGTTTCGCGGTCATACATGATCATATCAGAGTTACGTAGTTTACCCGAGACACCAAAGGTGAGCACGCCAGCATCTGTGCGCCGATCAAATGTAATGCCTGAATTACACAGCGGGCAGAATGTAACGGCAACAGGCACATCACCAATCTGATCGTTGATAATTTCATGCCAAGTGAGATAGCGAATAGGATAAGCGCGCGGGCGTTGCCCCGGGATCTCAACGGTGATGACAGGCTCTAACGCGCCCAGCTCAACCTCTGCTGAGACATCATGAAACGCAGGGTCTGATAACGCGGGGATGCCATCCTTTGGCGGCCCACCAGAGAGGACCTCGACCCAGCTTTCGACGCTCGTGTTCTCAAAATCCGTTTGGGGCCATTCATGCACCCAAAACGCAGGGTTTGCCTGAGCCGCGCTCACAAACAAGCTCAAGATCAAAATCAATGGGAAAGACCGCATCAGACAATACTCCGGGGTTATTGGGTATCGATATCATGCATGGTTTGCGGGTTAATGCACCCCTGCTCGCATGAATGTGATGCGCTATTGATCGTAAGGTGGGTCGGCGCAATCACCTGCGCCGCCCTACCCTTGTTTGATTATTCCGTCACGCGGACATCGGCCATCACATCAGGTTCACCCAAGACCGACCCATTTGGCCCTGCCCCGCGCTTGATCTGGTCAACAATATCCATACCTGATGTCACTTGTCCAACAACGGTATACTGACCATTGAGGAAATACCCCGGCGCGAACATGATAAAGAACTGGCTATTGGCAGAATTTGGGTTCTGCGCCCGCGCCATGCCGATGATCCCACGATCAAACGGCACGTCAGAGAATTCAGCGATGATCATGCCCAGATCGGACCCGCCCGTGCCAGCGCGGCTCAGATCGCCACCTGCGACACCGTTTTGCACGTCACCGGTTTGTGCCATAAAGCCCTCAATCACGCGGTGGAACACGACGTTGTCGTAATCCCCTGCCTCAGCAATCGCGGTGATTTGTGCCACATGCAATGGTGCGACGTCTTCAAACAGGTCAATCACAATCGTGCCATTGGCCTCGCCCGTGATATCAATCTCAAGCCCTGCAGACAGCGCTGGTGAGGCTGCCAAACTAGCGATAATCGCAAGCATCTTATACATCTGCGGCCACCTTTACTGAGATCATACGATCAGGATTTGCAGGCGGCTCGCCCTTTACGATCGCATCCACATGCTCCATCCCTGATACAACCTGGCCATAAACCGTATATTGGCCGTTCAAGAAATCATTATCCTTAAAATTGATAAAGAACTGGCTGTTGGCAGAGTTCGGGTTTTGTGACCGCGCAGCGCCCAATGACCCGCGCGCATGCGGCACTTTTGAAAACTCGGCTGGCAGATCAGGAAGATCAGAACCACCTGTGCCCGCACGTCCCGGGTTGTAGTTGTTTTCCATATTTGCGTTTTCCACGTCACCTGTCTGCGCCATGAACCCATCAATCACCCGGTGAAACGCGACGTTGTCATATTTGCCTGCGCGCGCCAGCTCTTTCATCCGGGCGCTATGCTGTGGTGCCACATCAGGCAACAGTTCGATCACAACCTCACCACCTTTGAGGGTCATGATGATTGTGTTTTCAGGGTCTTTATAATCAGCCATTGGGCGCTCCTATTATTATGTTAGCTCTGACATAGGCGTATGACACGAGATTGCCAAGAGATGTCGGCTTGACCTTCGCGCGAAGCTGCCGCAGGTAAGGTGCAAATCACACAATCGGAGCCGGATAATGCCTTGGAACACTATTGATGATATGGATCTTGCGGGCAAACGGGTCTTGGTCCGTGTCGATATTAATGTGCCTGTTGAAGACGGTGTAGTCACCGATACGACCCGCATCACACGTATTATCCCCACGGTCACAGACATCCAGAACGCTGGCGGTCAAGTCATCCTCATGGCGCATTTTGGACGCCCAAAGGGGCACGTCGTGCCTGATTTATCGCTTGAGATGATCGCGCCCACTGTCGCCGATGTCCTGGGTCACCCCGTCACATTCGTGAACGGCGATTACGCGCAAGCCATCGCAGAGACACCAAGTGATGAGGTGATCTTGCTCGAAAACCTGCGGTTCAACCCCGGTGAAGAAAGCAACGATGAAGGCTTTGCACAGCGCCTTGCGTCACTCGCGGATGTCTAT
>CAKMZE010000059.1:223-7357 GCA_929200295.1 uncultured Alphaproteobacteria bacterium | reverse complement strand
CTATGTGAATGATGCCTTTTCCGCAGCGCACCGCGCCCATGCCTCAACCGAAGTGATCGCGCGATTGCTCCCTTCCTGCGCAGGACGGTTGATGGCCGAAGAGCTGGGCGCGCTTGAAGCCGCACTTGGCAACCCCGCGCGCCCTGTTGTGGCCCTGGTGGGCGGCGCAAAAGTGTCAACAAAGCTTGATCTGCTGGGCAATCTTGTCAGTAAGGTCGATCATCTGGTGATTGGCGGCGGCATGGCGAATACATTCCTTGCCGCGCAAGGGATCAATGTCGGACAAAGCCTATGCGAGCATGATTTAGCGGATACCGCCCGTGAAATACTGACCAAAGCAGATGCCGCAGGATGCGAGATCATTCTGCCCCGCGATATTGTCGTCGCACGTGAATTTAAGGCAGGCGCAAACAGCGAGATCCTCGCCCCTGACGCCTGCCCAGCTGATGCGATGATCCTAGATGCAGGCCCAGAAACGGTGACATACATCAGCGAGGTGCTTGCTGGCGCGAAAACCCTTGTATGGAACGGGCCACTCGGCGCCTTTGAAATCGCCCCCTTTGACCGTGCGACGACGGCGGCGGCCAAGGTTGCGGCGGCACTTAGTGTCTCGGGCGAACTCATGTCCGTTGCAGGCGGTGGCGACACGGTTGCCGCGCTAAATCAAGCCGGTGTGGCAGATCAATTTAACTATATATCAACAGCCGGTGGCGCATTCCTTGAATGGATGGAAGGCAAGACATTGCCAGGCGTTGCTGCCCTCTCAATTTGATTGCGCTAACGTTAGCGCAACCCGAATTGCGGACGTGATATTGCCTGCGTAAAGCTGCCTTGCAAGGAAACTTATGCAAGGACATTGGCATGATCGATCAGGCGCAATTGGCACAAATCCGTGACGGCAAAGGCTTTATCGCAGCACTCGACCAAAGCGGTGGATCAACACCAAAAGCATTGCGCCTCTATGGTATCGAGGATGAAGCTTACACCAATGATGATGAGATGTTCGCATTGATCCACCAAATGCGCAGCCGCATCGTCACTGCCCCCGCATTTACAGGGGACAAGGTCGTCGGCGCGATCCTGTTTGAAATGACCATGGACCGTGAGATCGGCGGCACGCCCGCGGCGGCGGCCCTTTGGAACACCCATGGTGTCGTCCCGTTTCTAAAAGTCGATAAGGGGTTAATGGATCCTCACGACGGTGTGCAACTGATGAAACCCATCGATGGGATGGATACTTTGCTGGCGCGCGCAACGGCCTCTGGCATGTTTGGCACCAAAATGCGCTCTGTGATTGCCGAGGCCAATCCAAAGGGTATTCAGGCAATTGTTGCTCAGCAGTTTGAGATCGGAAAACAGATCCTCTCCCATGGGCTTATCCCGGTCCTTGAACCTGAGATCAGCATCACAATGGCGGATAAAACCATCGCAGAAGAGATGCTATTGACGGAAATTTCTGAACAGCTTGCTGAGCTGCCCAATGACCAGCAGGTGATGCTAAAACTCACACTGCCAGAAAAAGCAAACCACTACCTGCCTTTGGTGCAACACCCGCAAGTATTGCGTGTCGTCGCACTTTCTGGCGGATACGCGCGGCACGAGGCCAATACACGCCTATCACAAAACGCGGGCATCATCGCCAGCTTTAGCCGCGCCCTGACCGAAGGGCTCTCAGTTAGGCAAAGCGACGCAGAGTTCAACGCCACGCTCGCCGCCACAATCGACAGCATTTATGACGCCTCAGTGTCTGGATAAATAGACACGCGCAAGATTTTGAAAATTAGGGGATTCACAAAACGAATTAGATGTGCGATTCTCACTCTATTGACACATTAGATGTCAGGCATGAGGTCAAATGAGCAGTCGCAACCGCCCCCCTTTGGGAACACTGGTAACCTTTCTTGGGCTCCTCTTTTTAGGGGTCTATTTTACCTTTGCCGCCGTTCAAGGGGATTTCGGTGTGTTTAAACGTGCCGAAGCCTTGGCCGAAGCGCGAGTTCTTGATGCTGAGCTTGCCCGCCTTCAGTTGGATATTGACGAGATGGAGAACCTGACGCGCAGGCTCTCAGATAAATATCTTGATCTTGATTTGCTTGACCAACAAGCCCGCGATGTCTTGGGCATGATCCGCGCTGATGAGATTGTCATCAGGTAAATAGCCCCGATCTACCTACCCACATCACATTCTTAGGTTTTGAAATATCCCGGGGGTCTGGGGGCTGGCCCTGAGTAAAGCATATGCCCACCGTGTCACAGAGCACGGTCATCATCATAAAAGCAAATTTCTCACCTGCGTTTAGCTCTGCGAAACCCTCCTATGCGATCTTTGCGTATCTTTTCGTACGTTTGACACTCGCCAAATCGAACATCATACTGTATGGTAGTTTAACGTTAAACTACTTTTCAACAACCGCTCAATCACGGAGACCCATCATGGCAGCAAAGAAATCAGCCAAATCCGCTGCGGCCAAGCCAAATGTCTCAGCAGAAGAACTCTTGGGCCATTACCGCGAAATGCTGCTCATCCGCCGTTTCGAGGAAAAGGCTGGTCAGCTTTACGGCATGGGGTTGATTGGCGGGTTCTGCCATCTGTACATCGGACAAGAAGCTGTCGTTGTGGGGCTTGAAGCCGCCGCAGAAGACGGCGACAAACGGGTCACCTCTTACCGCGATCACGGTCATATGCTCGCCTGCGGCATGGACCCCAAGGGGATCATGGCAGAGCTCACAGGGCGCGAGGGCGGCTTTTCCAAAGGCAAAGGCGGCTCGATGCACATGTTTTCCAAGGAAACGCATTTCTATGGTGGCCATGGGATCGTGGCAGCTCAGGTGCCTTTGGGCGCGGGGCTTGCCTTTGCTGATAAATACAAAGGCAATGGTCGCGTGACCTTTACATACTTTGGCGATGGCGCTGCAAACCAGGGGCAGGTCTATGAGACCTATAATATGGCAGAGCTTTGGGGCCTGCCCGTTGTTTTTGTGATTGAAAACAACCAATACGCCATGGGCACCAGTGTGCAACGTTCAACGAAATCCCCCTCACTATGGGAACGCGGCGTGGCCTATGGCATCCCCGGCGAAGAGGTCGACGGCATGAACGTGCTTTCTGTGAAAGAGGCCGGTCAACGCGCTGTTGCACATTGCCGCGCGGGCAATGGCCCCTACATCCTTGAGGTCAAAACATACCGCTACCGCGGCCATTCCATGTCTGACCCCGCCAAATACCGCACCCGTGAGGAAGTGCAAAAAATGAAAGACGAGCGCGACCCGATTGAACAGGTGCGCGATATGCTTCTCACTGGTAAACATGCCTCTGAGGATGATCTCAAAGCCATCGACAAAGAGATCAAAGCCATCGTGAACGAGGCCGCTGAGTTTTCAAAAGACAGCCCAGAGCCTGCCTTGGATGAGCTATGGACAGATATCTATGCTGAAGGGGCCGCGTCATGATAGGATTCGAGGCCTATGTTGCAGACGCACAAAATAACATCGTTCGACTGATCACATCCGAGGAGACACAGTAATGGCCACAGAAATTCTTATGCCGGCGCTCTCTCCCACGATGGAAGAAGGCACATTGGCCAAATGGCTCGTCAAAGAAGGTGACACCGTATCCTCGGGCGATATTATGGCCGAGATCGAAACCGATAAAGCCACGATGGAATTTGAAGCCGTTGACGAGGGCGTAATCGGCAAGATCCTGATCGCAGAAGGCACCGCGGGTGTGGCTGTGAACACAGCCATCGCAATCCTCGTTGAAGAGGGCGAGGATGTGCCAGACGTAACCCCTGCCGCTGCAACTGCTGAGGCTCCCGCTGCTGCACCGTCAGCCCCAGCCGAAGCTACAGCCCCCCAAAATACCGCCCCGCCGCCGCCAAACGCAGACCAATCCCCCGATTGGCCTGAGGGCACACCGATGAAAACCCAAACCGTCCGCGAGGCCTTGCGCGACGCCATGGCCGAAGAGATGCGCCGCGATGAGGATGTGTTTCTCATGGGGGAAGAGGTTGGCGAATACCAAGGCGCCTATAAGATTAGCCAAGGTATGCTGGATGAATTTGGCGCAAAACGCGTGATCGACACCCCGATTACAGAGCATGGCTTTGCAGGGATCGCCGTTGGTGCCGCCTTTGGTGAGACACGCCCGATTGTTGAATTTATGACGTTCAACTTTGCGATGCAAGCAATTGATCATATTATAAACTCTGCCGCAAAGACGCTCTATATGTCTGGCGGCCAGATGGGGGCTCCGATGGTGTTTCGTGGCCCCAATGGTGCCGCCGCACGGGTTGGCGCGCAGCACAGCCAAGATTACGCCGCCTGGTACATGCAGATCCCCGGGCTAAAGGTCGCGATGCCCTATTCCGCAGCAGATGCCAAAGGGCTGATGAAAACCGCTATTCGTGACAACAATCCTGTGATCTTTCTCGAAAACGAGATCATGTATGGCAAAAGCTTTGACGTGCCTGATCTGGACGATTTCACCATTCCCTTTGGGAAGGCAAAGATCGAACGCTCTGGCGATGATGTGACGCTTGTGTCCTTTGGGATCGGCATGACCTACGCGCTTGAGGCCGCTGAAAAGCTCGCCGAAGACGGCATTCAGGCCGAGGTGATTAACCTGCGGACCTTGCGCCCCATGGACACAGAAACCATCCTAACCTCCGTGCGCAAAACAAATCGCTGCGTCACGGTCGAGGAAGGCTGGCCACAAGGCAGTGTCGGCGGCTATATTAGCAGCGTGATTATGCAAGAGGCCTTTGATTATCTTGATGCGCCCGTCATCACCTGCACAGGAAAAGACGTGCCAATGCCATATGCAGCAAATCTAGAAAAACACGCGCTGCTCACAACTGATGAAGTCGTCGCCGCTTGCAAAACGGTCACCTATAGATGAGCGTTCGCAAACGGTTTATAGACGATCAATCAATCTTCGCGACGATGGGAGAGACCCAAGATGCCAACTGAAATCCTCATGCCCGCCCTATCCCCCACGATGGAAGAGGGGACACTTGCCAAATGGTTGGTCAAAGAGGGTGATAGCGTCTCATCTGGCGATCTCTTGGCTGAGATCGAAACCGACAAAGCCACGATGGAATTTGAAGCGGTTGATGAGGGCATCATCGGAAAGATCCTTATCACTGAGGGAAGCGAAGGCGTTAAGGTCAATACGGCCATCGCTGTTCTCTTAGAAGACGGTGAAACAGCGCGTGATATTGATACTGCTGCTGCAAAAACCGCCCCTGCTGCGGTTGAGACACCGAAAGAAGAGGCGCCAGCCCCTGCGGCGTCACACCCTGCCCCTGCGGCACCACAAAAATCAGGAACACGTGTTTTCGCCACCCCGCTTGCCAGGCGCATCGCCGCGGACAAAGGCCTCGATCTTGCACAGATCACGGGCTCGGGCCCGCATGGGCGGATTGTCAAAGCCGATATTAACGGTGCCAGTGCCGCTGCTGCGGTCAAGAGCAGCGCGTCACCATCGCCCGCCCTTGCGGCCGGGCCGAGCACAGATGCGGTTCTCAAAACCTATGCCGACAGACCTCATGAAGAAGTGGCGCTCGATGGGATGCGCAAAACAATTGCAGCGCGCCTGACCGAGGCCAAACAATCTGTACCGCATTTCTATCTGCGCCGTGATATCAACCTTGATGCGCTCATGTCCTTCCGCAAAGAGCTGAATGCCGGATTAGAACCACGTGGTATCAAGCTATCGGTCAATGATTTCATTATCAAAGCCTGCGCGCTCGCCCTGCAACAGGTTCCTGCGGCCAATGCCGTTTGGGCCGGGGATCGCACATTGCAGTTTGAGCACTCCGATGTAGCCGTCGCCGTCGCCATCGAAGGCGGGCTATTCACACCCGTGCTACAAGACGCCGATACAAAGTCGCTTTCAGCGCTATCAGCTGAGATGAAAGACCTCGCCTCGCGCGCCCGTGATCGCAAGCTTGCCCCCCATGAATATCAGGGTGGTAGCTTTGCGATTTCAAACCTTGGGATGTTTGGGATCGATAATTTCGATGCGATCATTAACCCACCACATGCTGCCATCCTTGCGGTTGGTGCGGGTGTGAAGAAACCAATCGTCGGTGCCGATGGCGCGCTTAGTGTAGGGACAGTTATGTCTGTGACCCTCAGCGTGGATCACCGGGTGATCGATGGGGCGCTTGGGGCAGAGCTATTAAACGCGATCAAAGCAAACCTCGAAGCACCAATGGCAATGCTGGCGTAACTGCTCGCCTTAACACAAAATCGCACAATCTTCTTTTGGTTGCATAATCGGCGCTCACTTTGCACAATGCAAATGTTGAAATCAGGGTCGATTTATTGTGTTTTCAAGCGCTGCAATCAGATTATGCTATATGCCGATTATCTTTGGCGGATTAGCGGTATGGGCAGCGCATCAATACCCTGAGCTCTTGCTTGACCAAAATGCCTTTCGCCTACCAATCGCAAATGTTTGGCAATTTGTCATTGGCCTCACAGCAGGTCTCACCTCCGTCGTAATCGCCCATCTTCGTGAGAACGTATCAAACGCGCTAGTCTGGCCTGCAATGGCCGTTTATGGCACATTCCTCATCTCATTCTATGCCTTCTTATTTCAGTATGACGGGGTATTATGTTCTTCGGCCTATTGCGATGTGCCCAAAACGCTTCCAAGGGAGCATCCACAGCTTTCTACAAAGTTAGGGCAACCTCTCCCGCATATTGAAAACAGCATAGACTGCACCACTCAACTATGCCTGGTTCGCGATACAACGACCCAAAACACGTTATTTTTCTCAATTGTGACCTTCACGACCCTGGGCTATGGAGATTTCCAACCAACCCCACGCATGCGTCTGATCGCAGCCAGCGAGGCGATTATAGGGTATCTCTATCTAGGTCTATTGGTCGGCGCCGCCATTGATGCAGGGCGCCGTGGCAGATCATCACCCAGCAAAAACCGGAATCAGCCCGTAAAGGATCGCGACAACAGAGACGATTGCCACCGACAGGTTTACAATATCCATGGTTTGCCTCCTTTCTTAAACAACTATAGTATAACGCACTTTACCAAGTATTAAAAGCCAATTCACATATAAGGCGAGCTAGCCGCCGCTGCTAAACAGATGATCCATGGTCAAAGACGGG
>CAKMZE010000059.1:0-213 GCA_929200295.1 uncultured Alphaproteobacteria bacterium | reverse complement strand
GACCCAGCTGCGATCCGGCTGCAATTACCAACCGTGATATTGCCTAAAACCTTTGCGCCAGCACCGATCAATACACCGTCCCCGATCTTTGGATGGCGGTCGTCATCTTCTTTGCCAGTGCCGCCTAGGGTGACCGAATGCAACATTGAGACATTATCGCCGACAACAGCCGTTTCACCCACAACAATCGAATGCGCGTGATCTATCATGATG
>CAKMZE010000058.1:13061-16673 GCA_929200295.1 uncultured Alphaproteobacteria bacterium | reverse complement strand
CGCTCTTTCGTGAGGCGGGTGAGATCACCGCCCAGACCCTTGGCAAGACCCATCCAACATATGCGGCGGGTCTGAATAACCTCGGGGTGAATATGTATTATCAGGAAAAATATAGCGATGCGCTGGCGCTGCTGCAAGAGGCCTTGCAGATTTTCAAAGCCGCATTGCCTGCGGATCACCCGGATATTGCACAAACAGAGCAGTCAATCGCCGGGGTGCAGGCCGCGATGGATCAGTAGCGCGGCCCGGTGAGGCTCAGAGGATCTTAATTCCTGCCTTTTCCACATCGGCCATAAACCCAGCGAGACCCTTGTCTGTCAGCACGTGGTTGGCCATCGCCTTAATCACATTCGGTGGCGCCGTGGCCACATCCGCGCCGATTTTCGCGCAATCTGACATGTGGTTGGCCGATCGGATCGAGGCCGCAAGGATCTGCGTTTCAAACCCGTAGTTGTCATAGATCGTGCGGATGTCTTCGATCAGCTCAAGCCCATCGATGTTGATATCATCCAAGCGCCCGATAAACGGGCTGATGAATGTCGCCCCCGCCTTGGCCGCCAGCAGCGCCTGATTGGCCGAGAAACACAAGGTCACATTGACCATCGTGCCCTCATCGCTGAGCGCCTTACAGGTTTGTAGCCCGGCCCAGGTGAGCGGCACCTTCACAGCGATGTTATCGGCAATTTTCGCCAGTTTGCGCCCCTCGGCTAGCATTGTGTCGGCATCAAGTGCGACCACCTCAGCCGAGACAGGGCCATCGACGAGATCGCAAATCTCACGGGTAACCTCAAGAATATCGCGGCCCGATTTTGCGATCAGAGAGGGGTTTGTTGTGACGCCATCGACCATGCCGAGGTTGTGCAGCTCTTTAATCGCGTCGATCTCTGCGGTATCTACAAAAAACTTCATTCTGTCTCTCCGGGCCAAATATGGCGTTTGATGGGTTGGCGTTTGTTGTTGCAGCGTTTACCTCATGTGGGGCGGGGCGGAAAGCCTCTTTCTGAGTATGGTAGAGCTTGTGTGGGCTGAAATGGCTGATTTTTTCCACGAAGATGATCTGGTCGCGGTGCTGACAACGCAGCCGCTGGATCGGTTTTTGGATTATAAAGCGCCCGAGGGGGGCTGCCATCTGGGCGCGTTTGTTGAGGTGCCACTGGGGCCGCGCAAGGTGATCGGTGTGGTCTGGGGGCCTGGGCAGGGCGATTTTGACTACGCAAAGGTGCGCCGTGTGATCCGTGTACTGGACGTGGCCCCGATGCGCGATGAAATGCGCCAGTTCCTGACCCGTGCGGGCGATTATACACTGACCCCGCTGCATGCGATGCTGCGGCTTGGCACGCGCGCGCCGGGCTTGGGTGATCCGATGTCGATGTGCAAGGTGTTTCGTTTGGGCGATCAGGTGCCGGACCGGATCACGCCTGCGCGGAGCAAGGTGCTGGATGTGTTGCGCGATTACGGTGGTCTTGCCTTTACGCTGCGCGAGCTGGCTGAGATGGCGGATGTCACGGCCTCAGTCGTAAAGGGGTTGGTTAAGCTGGGTGCGGTGCGCGAAGAAGACGCGCCGCGTGACACCCCCTATCCCATGCTTGATCCAGATTACGCCAGCAAATCCCTAAGCCCAGATCAGGCGGGCGCGGCGGACACCCTGCGCGCAGCACTGCGCAGCGATGCATATGGCACGACCTTGCTCAAGGGGGTGACAGGTTCTGGCAAGACCGAAGTGTACCTCGAGGCGGTCGCGGAATGTTTGCGCATGGGGCGCCAAGCGCTGGTGCTCTTGCCTGAGATCGCGCTGTCGGGTGAGTTCATCGCCCGGGTCGAGGCGCGGTTTGGGATGCGCCCGGCGGAATGGCACTCGGGTGTGACGGTCACCGAAAGACGGCGCTGTTGGCGCATGGTCGGACAGGGGGATGCGCAGCTGATTGTCGGCGCGCGCTCGGCGCTGTTCTTGCCGTTTCAACAGCTCGGCTTGATCGTGGTGGATGAAGAGCATGACACATCATACAAGCAAGAAGACGGTGTGCTCTATAATGCCCGCGATATGGCGGTGCTGCGCGCGGCGATCAATGGCGCGCAGGTGGTGCTGGCCTCGGCCACGCCGTCGCTGGAAAGCTGGGCCAATGCGGATGCGGGCAAATACAAACGACTGGTGCTGACATCACGCTTTGGCACGGCGACGCTCCCTGATATGGCGGCGATTGATATGCGCACGCAGGACCTGCCGGGCGGGCGCTGGGTTTCGCCCGCGCTCCAGTCCGAAATCACCAAACGGCTGGAAAACGACGAACAGTCGCTGATCTTTCTCAACCGTCGCGGCTACGCGCCGATCACCCTTTGCCGCGCCTGCGGTCATCAGATCGGCTGCGATGATTGCGATGCGCGCATGGTTGAGCACCGTTTCCTTAAGCGGCTCATGTGCCATCAATGCGGCGCGACCAAGCCGATGCCCACCACCTGCCCCTCGTGCGAGGCCGAGGACCGGCTGAGCGCTGTCGGCCCCGGGGTTGAGCGGATGGGCGAGGAAATCACAGCGCTCTTCCCGGACGCCCGCGTGGCGGTGCTCTCATCTGATCTATACGGCTCTGCCCGCGCGATGAAGGCGCATATTGCCGAGATCGCGGCAGGAGGCATGGATATCATCATCGGCACGCAGCTGGTGGCCAAGGGGCATAACTTTCCCAACCTCACACTCGTGGGGGTGATCGATGCGGATCTGGGGCTGCAAGGCTCTGACCTGCGCGCGGCTGAACGTACGTTTCAACTGATGCGGCAGGTGGCGGGCCGGGCAGGGCGCGCAGATAAACCGGGCACGGCGGTGCTGCAAACCTACCAGCCCGAGCATCCGGTGATCCGCGCGATCCTCGCAGGCGATGAAGAGGCATTTTGGGAGGCCGAGGCCGCAGAGCGCAAACAAGCAGGCGTGCCGCCCTATGGGCGCATGGCGGGGGTGATCCTGAGTGCGACAGATGTGCAAGCGGTGTTTGATCTCGGCACAGAGATGGCGCGGCGCGATGGGCCGTTGCGGCGCATTGGCGCGCAGGTCTTTGGCCCGGCGCCGGCACCCATTGCGCGGGTGCGCGGGCGGCACCGGGTGCGGCTGTTGATTAAGGCCGAAAAAACCGCCGCCCTGCAACAGGCGCTGGCGGATTGGGTGGCTCAGTTTCCATTGCGGGGCGATCTGCGCATGGCGATTGATATCGATCCGCAGAGTTTCTATTGACGGCTCGCCATGCACGCGCGGGTTGCGCGTATGCTCTGGCTCTGACAGACTGCCGCGCAGGGGGACGCATGGTCGCATTTGAAAAATACAGCGGTGTTGCGGCATGGACAAAGGGCAAGACGCCTGAAACATGCGCTGTTTTTGCAGGGCTTTGTGCCGCACAGGTGTTCCCATATGTGACGCGAGATCCTGATATTGCAAAGACACATCTTGATCTGATTTGCACCCGTGCGATCCTGACGGCATTTGTGCGTAGTCACTCACAAAATGAAGATGTGATCACCGCCGCCGCCGCCGCCGCCCGCGCCGCCGCCGCCGCCCGCGTTGCCGCCGCCGCCTACGCCGCCACCGACGCAGTCGCCTATACCGCCACCGACGCAGCCGCCTATGCC
>CAKMZE010000058.1:5961-13051 GCA_929200295.1 uncultured Alphaproteobacteria bacterium | reverse complement strand
CCGCCCCCGCCGCCGGCGGCGCCGATGCCGCCGCCGCCGCCGGCGGCGCCGCCGGCTATTCTATAGCCGCAAAAATTGCGACGCAACTTGATGATCAGGGGATTGATGTGGCGATGGCCGCGCCACTGAGGCAGAGTGACACCCGGGAAAATGTCGAACAGGCTTGGCAAGACCTGCGTGCCCATTGGCAGCAGGATATCGACACCTGGCGGTTTTGGATCGATTGGTACGCGGGGCTGCGCAAAGGCACCCCACCCAATTGGGCGCTTTGGGAGGCCATCGTGCTGATCCCCGATGAGATTTGGAACGAAGGCCCCAAACCCGTCGCCGCTGAGATTTCTGAGCGGCAAGCGGCGTTCCTCGCTAAACAGCTTCCATATGAGGAAACGTTGTTTGTCGAGGAAACAACAGGAAAGCTGGGGTTTCAAAAGATCGATCCCGCAAAGCCCGGTTTGCTCAATGCCACGCTGGATGTCGCGCGTGATGCGCTGTCGGATGTTTTAGATGACCCTAGCAATGGGCTGAATGAGACATCATTGGATGTTAAGCGTTTGCAACGCACGTTTACACGTTACGCCAATGACCCGCAGCGGATCGAAATGGATGCGACCGCGGTCTATGGCAGCGTGACCCGGGCGATAGCGAGCGATGGTTTGCCAGCCTCGGATGCAACGCTGGCCATGCTCGATAGTCTTAAGGAGCTGGCGCAAGGGTTGCGCGCCAGTCATCCAGAGATCGCTGAAAACCGTCAAACCTTAGTCGCGCAGGCCATTGCCGAGCTTGAAGATACGGATATTGAGACGCTGAGCACTGCGGTGGACAGTCTAGAGGCGATATTGATAACTGAGGCGCAAAATGAAATGCGCGCAGATGTGCTTGTTTTGACCCAAGATATGCGCACAGGCCCGCCGCCGTTACCGGGTGTTACCCGGCCAATGGTGCCTGAGGAGGTTCGGGTCTTTGGTCGCGCAGCGCGTATTTTGGTATTTCTAAAGAAATACCCAGAGGTGATAGCAAGAATACGCCAAAGCCCTGCTTATGGGACAATAGATATCATTACTAAATTGGGAGCATTCATCTATCTTGTTTTGGGCCTACTCATATAGTCGCAAGAGTGGTGCCCCACTTACGCAGGTGTCGTGCCCTCAGCCTCTTCCTGATCATCGGCACTTGCCCCTGCGAGCATAAGCGCGGCATAGCCCAAAAGCCCCGAGATCACAGAGCCCGTGAGCACGCCCAAGCGGACTTGTTTCATCATCTCATCGCTTTCAAAGCTGAGCCCGCCAATAAAGAGCGACATGGTAAAGCCGACGCCCGCGAGGCAGGAGATGCCATAGATATGCATCCAATTCGCCCCATACGGCAGCCGAGCAAAGCCCAGTTTGACCATTGCAAATGTCACCCCGAACACGCCGATTTGCTTGCCCACAATCAGCCCCAGCGCAATGCCCAAGGGCAGTGGCGCCAAAAGATCATTTAGCGACAGCCCGGTCAGCACCACGCCGGCATTGGCAAAGGCAAAGATCGGGATAATCCCGTAGAGCACATAAGGGGTCAGCCCATCCTCGAGCGAATGCAGCGGGGATTTGCCGTAGCGGTCCTTGATCGGGATGCAAAACGCGGTCACCACCCCTGCGAGCGTCGCATGGACCCCTGATTTGAGCACGAGAAACCACATGATTGTGCCCAGCAGGATCGCAGGCGCCAGCCGATGTGCGCCGCGCATATTCAGTGCGATAAGTCCCACCAAAGGCAGCACAGCCAGCATCAGATAGTCAACATTCAGCTCGGCTGTATAAAACACCGCGATAATGACAATCGCACCAAGGTCATCAAGGATCGCGAGGGTGAGCAAAAACACCTTAAGCGACGTAGGTGCGCGCGACCCCACAAGTGCGAGAATACCCAGCGCAAACGCAATATCAGTCGCCGCAGGGATAGCCCAGCCATTGAGCGATGGAAGGCCCCAGTTGAGCCATGCAAAGACCAGTGCGGGCAGGATCATCCCGCCCACAGCTGCCATGCCCGGCAGCACCACGTCGCGGGGGTTTTTCAGCTTGCCCTCAAGCATCTCGCGTTTCAGCTCAAGCCCGATCAGGAAAAAGAAGATCGCCATGAGACCGTCGTTGATCCATAAAATCAGTGGCTTTTGTAGCCCCTCACCGTTGATCGTAACCGCAAGGTAGGATTTGAGCACGCTGTCATACCAGCCCGCCGCCGAAGAGTTCGCCACCATCAGGGCTGCCAACGCAGAGGCCATCAATAAGATGCCGCCAAAAGCGTCATGTTGGAAAAACCGGTCGAGAGATGCGCGCAGGCCCATATGCTTACCTTGTGACTGTCATTTATCTAATGCGTAAGTAACGTGATTTTCGCTTGCATCAAGGTGATTTGCGCGGTTTTGCTGCACAAAGAGGTGGAAATAGACAGGATACGCCCGCGCCATGTTGATTTTGGACCATATTGCAGTTGTTTGCGATGATCTTGCGGATGGTGTCGCTTGGGTCGAAGAGCGTTTGGGCGTTGTGATGCAGCCCGGTGGGCAGCACGCGCATTTTGGCACGTATAACCAGCTCTTGGGGCTGGGGCCTGATTTGTATCTTGAGGTGATCGCGCGCGATCCGGGTGCCGCACACACAGACAGGCCCGCGTGGTTTGGGTTGGATGCGCCTATCGGTGCGCCGCGTTTGGGGAACTGGATTTGCCAAAGCGATGATTTGGGGCAGGCGCCAGAGATCACAGGCCTGCCCGTGGCGTTGTCGCGTGGGGATTTGCGCTGGCAATTGACCGTACCTGATGATGGATCCTTACCAATGCAGGGCGGCTTTCCAACGTTGATCAAATGGGCGCAAGGGGTCACGCCCCCTGCGGCAACATTACAAGATCGCGGCGTGCGGCTAAAGTCTTGGACGGTGTATCATCCTGAGGCGGATGATTTGCGCGCGCGGCTCGGTATCCCTGATACGCGCATCAGCTTCGCGCCTGGGGAACCAGGATTTGAAGCGGAATTTGACACGCCAGATGGGGTGTGCCGCCTATGATGATCCGCTCCGCTGAGGTGAAAGATGTGGCTGCGATGGCAAAGATCATCAACCATGTGATCCGCGACACGATGATCACTTTTAATAGCCAAGAAAAGACCGAGGCTGAGATTGCAGAGGCGATCAAAACAACGCCGTATTTTGTGGCCGTGCATCAAGGCCAGATCGTGGGGCAGAGCAGTTATTTTCCGTTTCGCGCAGGTCCAGGATACGCCAAAACGGTGGAGTATAGTATCTCTGTAACACCTGCTGCACATGGCTTGGGGGCCGGGCGCGGGCTGCTGGATGCGGTCGTGTCTCATGCGCGTCTTGCGGGGATGACTACCCTTGTTGCGGGGATGAACGCCGATAACACACCCGCGCGCGGGTTTCATGCGGTAATGGGCTTTGTCGAAACCGGACATATGCCGGGGATCGCACAAAAGTTTGGTCAAGAGCTTGATTTAATTTTGGCGCAAAAACACCTCTGACATTCGCGATGTTCTGCGTTATGATGGGGTATGTCGATTTGGAACCGCATTGCTGACGCGCTTTCTGCTCTCGCCGCTGGTGAAGGGCTCTCAACGGTATTTGACCGTCTGCGCGTGGCCCCAGATAAAACAGTCGCCTTTACAATTTCTGTGATCGCATTGGGTGCCAAAATGGCAAAGGCCGATGGCCAGGTCACCCGCGACGAGGTGACAGCGTTTCGCGAGGTGTTTCACATCGCACCAGCGGATGAGCCGCATGCTGCACGGGTTTTTAACCTCGCGCGGCAGGATGTTGCGGGTTTCCAAGAGTATGCGCAGCGGATCCATGCGATGTATGATGATGCGGATAACGCAGCATTATGTGATCTGATGGAAGGGTTGTTTCATATCGCGATGGCAGATGGGGTTTACCACCCGGGCGAAAATGCGTTTCTGCAAGAGGTTGCCAGTATCTTAGGCTTTGATGAACGGCGATTCTTGCGTATTCGTGCGCAATTCGTGTCTGATGCTGTGCGTGACCCCTATGATGTACTGGGTGTTGATCCAAATGCGCCAATGGATCAGGTGCGCGCAGCATGGCACCAGCTTGTGCGCGAAACTCATCCTGACAGGTTGATCGCGCGCGGCGTGCCGCCAGAAGCTGTGAAGCTTGCGCAAAACCGGCTCGTTGCGGTTAACCGCGCTTGGGAAGAGATCACCGCGTCACGGGAGAGCGAAATCGCGTGAGGATCGCCACCTACAATGTTGAGTGGTTCAATAGTCTTTTTGATGATGATGGGCAGCTGCGCCTTGACGATGGGTGGTCAGGGCGGTGGGATGTCACACGCACGCAGCAGATCACGGCCTTGGGCCATGTGTTTTCAGCACTAGATGCTGATGCGGTGATGGTGATTGAGGCCCCCGATAGCAGTCGCCATCGTGACGGGGTGCAAGCCTTGGAAACCTTCGCAAAACATTTTGGCCTGCGTGCACGATCAGCAATCATTGGCTTTCGCAATGATACCCAACAAGAGATCACGTTTCTTTATGACCCTGATGTGATGCAGGCGGAACATAACCCCTTAGGGACGTTGGATCTTGATAGCCCAGCCCCGCGATTTGATGCAGAACTACAAATGGATCTGGATGTTGATGCAAAGCCCGAGGTGATCCGCTGGTCAAAACCGCCGCTTGAAATTGCGCTGAAAGCCGGGGGGCAAACACTTCGTTTGATCGGTGTGCACGCAAAATCCAAAGCACCGCATGGCGCGCGCGGTGATGCTGAAGCAACGCGCATTTCCATTCAAAACCGCCGCAAGCAGCTCGCCCAATGCATTTGGCTAAGACAACGGGTAAACCAGCATCTTGCGGCCCATGACCCATTGATCGTGATGGGTGATTTTAACGATGGTCCGGGGCTGGACGCGTATGAAAAGCTCTTTGGACGTTCCGGTGTTGAGATTGTTTTGGGCGAGGGCGCGGCAACCCGGCTTTATGATCCACATGCCCAGATGGCGCTATCGCGCCGCATCGGGGCCGTACCCTCAACAGCCCGGTTTAAGAAACGCGACGGGCCGTATTTGCAGGCTTTGCTTGATTACATCATGGTCTCGCCTGATTTGCGGGCATTGCATCCAAACTGGCAAATCTGGCACCCGTTTGATCACCCAGGTTGCTATGCAGATACGAAGCTGCGTGAGGCGTTGTTGCTGGCCTCTGATCATTTCCCTGTCACACTTGATATGCCGCTCTAAGCGGTCCTTTGCTGGGGGGGCTCGTAACGTGTGATCGGAAACCATATATAGGTCTCTAAGGGAGGGGCCCATTATGCACAAAACGGTAATCGCATGTGCTTTGACACTTGCATCTTTGCAGCCCGTATACGCCGAAGAAACCGATACCGACCAAGGTTTTTCCTTGATGGAAGAGGGGGCCAAGCTGATCTTGCGCGGGCTCATGGATGAGATCGAGCCGAACGTACAAGAACTACAGGAGCTGATCGAAGAATTCGGCCCGCGTATGGATGAGTTTGTGATCGCACTGGGCCCACGGCTTGAGACATTGCTGGAATTGGTGGATGATTTTCAGTATTACGGCCAACCCGAGATGCTGCCCAATGGCGATATCATCATCCGCAGAGACCCCGACGCGCCCGCCTTTGTCTGGCCCGAGCCGCAAGGCGAGATCGAGCTTTGAAGGGAACAATTATCGAAAAATAACCTGACCCGTTGCATCCAGCGCATTGACCAGCGCGTTAAACCTTGCCTCTGCCACCTCACCAAATAACGGGCGGGCTTCTTCGCGCAGGGTGAGTGTTAGATCACGGGTCTTGGGGTTCCATTTGAACGCACCGGGGTCCGTATCTGCCGAGAGCCATAGCATCGCACCAAGGCGCATCGCGCGGCCGAGGATCTCGGCCTCTTTGATCTGGGTGTCATCAAGCATGGAAAAGAGTTCATCAAATCGCCCGCCTGCAGGTTTTGAGGTATAGCGGTACATCAGCGCCAACCCCATTAAGACACGTTCATAGTGTTTCAGCCCACCCAAATTTGCCCGTGTTGTGTTATCAAATGTCACCTCGGCGCGGTAATCAGGATGCGCGCGCCAGCTCACGTCATGCAAGAGGCAGGCGGCTTTGATGATCCGTTTGCGCTGCCAGTTTGCGCGTGGAAACAGCGGCTTAACAAAATGATACAGAATGCGCCCAAAGCCGGGCAATCGCGCATCCTTATCCTCGGCAAAACGGCAGGCCTCAATCAGCGGATCGCGCTCACGCAATGCGCGCGGCATTTGCTCATAAAGCATGCCCTCGCGGATACCATAAGACGAGACCGCGACATCCTTAGGCTTGAACGTGCGCATCAGGTATTTCAGCACTTGAGCGGCGAGTGGGACGAGGGCCATCCGGCTTTCAGAGATATGGCACCGTGCGCGCAGATCGTTAGGATCTGATTGTGCGATATAGTCTGCTGTTGCACTGATCTGGCGCGCGGTCATGCGGTATTCATGCAAAACCGTCAGCGGATAACCACGCCGTTCCATATCAATGCGCGCAATGGCGCGCCAAGACCCCCCGACAAGGAACAGGCGCATACCGGTTTCATACTGCATTTGCGCGTGCAAGCTTTGCATGGTGTCTTTGATGTAGGCTTTGACGGCTTGTTTTCCGCCCGGAATTTCGCGCAGCTTGAGCGGACCAAGTGGCGAGGTCACACGCTGGCCCACTTGCCCCTCGGACAAATCGGCAAGCTCCATCGACGAGCCGCCGATGTCACAAACCAGCCCGTATGATCCGGGCCAGCCTAGCAGCACCCCTTGGGCTGAAAATCGGGCCTCGTCCTTGCCGCTAATGATCCAGATGTTGATCCCGGTTTCGCGCGCGACCTCATCGCGAAAGGCTTTGCCGTCGCGGGCCTCGCGTACGGCTGCGGTTGCCACAGCGGTGATGCTTGACAGTTGCATGCTCTTGGCGAGCGCTGCGAAACGCCGCAATGCGGACATTGCGCGGATGCGTCCCTCTGGGTTTAGATGACCGGTTTGCGACAGGCCAGCACCCAAGGCGCACATGATTTTTTCATTGTAAAAATAAGCCGGCGAGCG
>CAKMZE010000058.1:0-5951 GCA_929200295.1 uncultured Alphaproteobacteria bacterium | reverse complement strand
TTTTTTAAATTAAAAAAAGGGCCGGGGGGGGGACCCGCACCATCAAAACCCACCATCCGTACCGAGTTTGAGCCGACATCAATCACGCCGACACGCCCCAGCCCTAATGCGGCGGCGTCCTCGAACAGAGGGCGCCCGAAACCACCCCAATCAATGGTGTCATCATTATCGGTATCTTGCACAGCCCATCCCCGGTGGTCGCATGTTCTGCGTTTGAGAATGCTGTGCCGCTACTATCGCTGTCAATCGCAAGTAAAATTATTCTGCGGTATGGGTTAACTGTGGCACGTCTGCCGCCCCTGCCGACCCCCGCCCAGAGAGCGATGGGTTCTCCATAAAGAACCTATGACAGTTAAAGGTAAACCTGTCTTCTGGTGCCGTCTCGCGCGTATAGGTGCCCGTGCCATCCATCACCCAGCTTTGTGCGACGTCATGCAGATTGGCGGCCATGATCTGCCCGACGATTTGGGCTTTGACAGTGGCATTGGTGATCTCGATCAGGGTTTCAACGCGGCGCTTTAGATTGCGCCCCATCCAATCCGCCGAGGACATAAAGACGCGCGCCTTTTTATGGGGCAGCCCGTGCCCATTGCCAAAACAAACAATCCGCGAATGCTCAAGAAACCTGCCCACAACAGATTTGACACGGATGTTTTCAGATAGCCCGACGATGCCGGGGCGCAAACCGCAGACGCCGCGGATCACAAGGCTGATCTTTACCCCGTCTTGAGAGGCAGCATAAAGCGCATCAATGACGTCCTTTTCGATCAGTGCATTCATCTTAGCCCAGATTGCAGCGGGTTTGCCAGCACGGGCATGTGCGGCCTCGGCTGCGATATGGGATAAAAGAAGTTCTTTGAGATCCAGCGGCGAGATCGCGAGGTTTTCGAGACCATCAGGCTGGGCATAGCCCGAGAGATAATTGAAAACCTTGGTCGCATCGCGGCCCAATCCGGCGTTGGAGGTGAAAAGGCTGAGATCAGTATAAACGCGTGCGGTGATCGGATGGTAATTGCCAGTGCCAAAATGCGTATAAGTGACAAGCTTTTGCCCCTCACGGCGCACAACAGTGCTGATTTTCGCGTGGGTCTTATAGTTCACAAAGCCGTAAACCACATGTGCGCCCGCACGCTCAAGACGCCGCGACTGCCGGATATTTGCAGCCTCGTCAAAGCGGGCTTTTAGCTCGACCAATGCGGTAACAGATTTGCCCGCTTCTGCTGCCTCACAAAGGGCCGCAACGATGGGGGAGTTACGCGATGTGCGGTAAAGCGTTTGCTTGATCGCCACCACATTGGGATCGCGCGCGGCTTGATTGAGAAAACGCACGACCATGTCAAAGGTTTCATAAGGGTGATGCAGCAACATATCCTTTTGCTGGATTGCTGAAAACATATCGCCATCGTGGTCTTGCACCCGTTCTGGCACCCGCGATGAGAAGACGGGCCATAAGAGATCGGGCCGGGTTTCAACCACCAGGGCATTTAGATCGGTCAGCCCAATAAGCCCCTTTATTTCGATGGTCTCTGCATCTGTCACGCGCAGCTCTGACATGATGACATTGCGCAATGACTTGGGCGCGCCAGCTGAAAGCTTTAGCCGCACGACCTCACCACGTCTGCGTCGTTTCAGTGCAGTTTCAAATTCACGGACCAGGTCTTCGGCCTCTTCTTCAAGCTCAAGATCGCTGTCGCGGAGCACACGGAAACTGCAATGACCCTTCAGCTTGTATCCAGGGAAAAGCCTGCCCACGTTTAACAGCAACAGGTCTTCGAGCGGGAGAAACCGATGCCCAGATTGCGTTGGAAGCGCGATAAACCGTGCGATCTGTGGTGGGATCGGTAAAAGCGCGCGCAAGGGGCGTTTGTCTTTGACCCTTTCCAGCTCAAGCGCGAGGGCAAACCCCTGATTGGGCAGGAACGGAAAGGGATGTGCAGGGTCAATCGCAAGCGGTGACAGCACCGGGAACACTTGTTCGATAAACACCGCCTCAAGGAATTTGATATCGCTTTTGCTCAGTTGGGTTTGGTTGAGCAGATGAATGTCTTCGTGTGCGAGGGCAGACAAAAGCGTATCAAACACCGATTGTTGTCGCGCCATCAGCTGCCTCGCCTGCTCATCAATCAGGTGCAATTGCTCTGTTGGGGGGCGCCCGTCTAATGCAGGTGTGGTGTTGCCAGCGCGCGCAAGCTCGCGTAGCCCCGCCACGCGCACAGTGTAAAACTCATCAAGGTTGGTTGCAGAGATCGATAAAAACCGCAGCCGCTCTAGCAGCGGGACACGCGGGTTTTCGGCCTCTTCAAGAACGCGGCCATTAAAATCAAGCCAGCTCAGTTCGCGATTAACGAACCGATCTGGACTGTCGGCTGCGATGTTGAGCGCAAGCGGCGCAGGGAAGGGGCATTCAAGAAAATCGCTGGTCATCATCGCAGTATGCCTCCTTTTTCTCACAATATTATGGCACTGTCTTGCAGGGGCTTTATATCCCTCAGATCAGGGCTAAATGTCCAGCAATGATGCCGCGGTGCGCTGGTTGAGCGGTTTGCCATCGCGCAATGACGCCTGATCTAACTGCGCAACGATATCTGCGGCGGCCGCAAAAGACCGCTCAATCCGTAGCGCAAGATATTGGGCAAGCGCAGGGGGCGGCGTGATTTGGCGGTCCGCAAAGAGCTTGAGAATGAGGGCGGTCAAAAGCTTATCATCAGGATCAGCGATCTGGGTAAGCGCAATCGCCTGCATCCGGCTGGCAAGATCGGGTAGGGTGAGCGGCCAACGTGCCGGGCTATCCCGTGCGGTGATCAAGAGGGCGCGACCTGCGTGATGTTGGTGATTATGAAGATGGAACAGCGCCTCTTGCGAGGTCTCTGGCAGTTGTTCTGCGTCTTCGATGATGATCGCTGTATCGGGCGGGCTTTCATTGCGCAGGTCCTTTGCGGCGATGACCTTTGCACCGGATTGCGATTGAAAGATACGCGCAAGGTGGCTTTTGCCGCAGCCCGCGGGACCTGTCAGGATCAGCTTGCCCTGCGGCCAGCTTTCTGGTGCGCAAACCATATCATACGCATTTTGGTTGGCCTGCGAGACAAAGAAATCATCCGCACCAAGTGCCACACCCGCTGGCCAGTCAAAGACAAGCTGCTCAGCCATTTCAGCCCTTCTTGGTCAGACCGCTATAAAGGCGGCTGTCTTTGTATTGGCCCAGCCCAAAGCGGACCAATACCCCGATCATCGCCGCCACAGGGACTGCGACCAACATGCCCACAAACCCAAAGAGTGATCCAAACACAGACAGCGCAAAAATCAGCCAAACCGGATGCAGGCCAACTGATTTTCCAACCAGCTTCGGTGTGATGATATTACCTTCAAAAAACTGCCCCAAGGCAAAGATGATCACAACCGCAATCAGCCAGCCCCACATGCCCCAAAATTGGAACAGGGCAAGACCAATTGCCAAGGCGCCACCAACCAGCGCCCCAACATAGGGGATAAAGGTGATCAGCCCTGCAATGAACCCGACGACCAAACCAAAGTTCAGCCCCACAGCCATCAGCCCTAGCGCATAATAGCTGCCCATGATCAGGCACACTGTGCCTTGACCGCGAATAAACGAGGCAAGCGTGCGGTCAATATCGCGGGCGATCTCGCGCACAACCGGCGCATGATCGCGTGGCAGTAGCTCATCGATGCGGGCAACCATATTGTCCCAGTCAAGCAGCAGGTAAAACGCAACGACAGGCACAACAACGACGAGCACAAGGATATTGATCAACCCGAGCGCTGAGGACAACAGCCCCTCAAATAAATCCGCACCTTTGGCTTGTAGCGCTTGGGCGATATTGGTCAGTTGCTGATAAACGGGGCTGTTTTGATCCAAGACGGATGGGAAATGTTCGCTTAAAAACCCGCGCAAGGCCTCGGGCGCATCGGGTGCCGCCGCAATCAGGGCCGAGGCCTGCGTGACCAAGGTCGGCAAAACCAGAAGGATCATCAGAACAAAGATCAACGCTGCGGCAATTGAGATTAATGTCACGGAAACAACACGAGTGAGCCCGAGCTTTTCAAGCCGATCTGCAATCGGATCAAGACAATAAGCAATCGCCCCGCCCAAGATAAAGGGCATCAAAACATTGCCCAAAAACCAAAGGACAACCACAAAGGCGACGCTTGCAACGCCCCAATATTTTGCCTGCTGTAAAACTAAAAGTCCCATATCAACCCGCCGTTATCTTATCGCTTACACATGGCGTATGCACGGCTGAAGTTCAAGTATTGCACATCAACCATGTCAGCATATGCTTGCCTCTTTGTCATCATGCGCCTAAACGCTCTGTCATTGATCATATACGTCTTAGAAGAGTGCTCATCATGCGTCTGTCCCGTTATTTTCTACCAGTTCTCAAGGAAACCCCACGCGAAGCGCAGGTGGTCAGCCACCGCTATATGCTGCAAGCGGGGATGATCAAACAGGCGAGTGCTGGGATATATTCCTGGCTGCCTTTGGGCTATAAGGTGCTCAAGAAGATTGAAAACATCGTGCATGAAGAACAAGCGCGCGCAGGCCATCATGCGATGCTGATGCCCACGCTGCAATCGGCCGATCTTTGGCGGGAAAGCGGGCGCTATGATGCATATGGCGATGAAATGCTGCGGATCACTGACCGGGGCGGGCGCGATATGCTTTATACCCCCACGGCAGAAGAGCTGATCACCGATATCTTTCGCGCCAATGTCACGTCCTACAAAGACCTGCCGCTCACTCTGTACCAAATCCAATGGAAGTTCCGCGATGAGGTCCGCCCCCGCTTTGGCGTGATGCGCGGCCGCGAATTTTATATGAAAGACGGTTATAACTTTGACCTGACCAAAGAAGACGCGCTGCACGCCTATAACCGCCATCTCGTCAGCTACCTGCGCACCTATGAACGTATGGGGCTCAAGGCGATCCCGATGCGCGCGGATTCAGGCCCCATTGGTGGCGATGACACCCATGAGTTCCTCGTGCTGGCCGACACCGGAGAGAGCGAGGTGTTCTACGACAGCGCCGTCACCGATCTCACATTCGGGGACCGCGAGATTGACTACACCGACAAAGCCGCCTGTGCGGCGGTGATGGAAGAGTTCACAACCAAATACGCACGCACCGATGAAACCCATGATGAGACGCTCTTTGCCCAAATCCCAGAAGAACGCCGCAAAACCGCGCGCGGGATTGAGGTTGGCCAGATCTTTTACTTTGGCACGAAATATTCAGATGCGCTGGGCGCGCTTGTGGATGATGGCGCGGGCGGCAAACAGGCGGTGCATATGGGCTCACACGGGATCGGCGTGTCGCGGCTTTTAGGCGCGATCATCGAGGCCAGCCATGACGACAAAGGGATCATCTGGCCCGAGGGGGTCACGCCATTTCACGTGGGCATCCTAAATATGCGCAGCGGCGATGCGGCTTGCGATGCGGCTTGCGAGGATCTCTATGCGCAGCTGACCCAAGCCGGGCTTGAGCCGCTTTATGATGACCGCGATGAACGCGCGGGGGCCAAGTTTGGCACGATGGATATGATCGGCCTGCCATGGCGGATCACGGTAGGGCCGCGCGGGTTGAAAAACGGCGTGGTCGAGGTCACATCACGCCGCACCGGGCAAAGCACCGAAATGCCCGCCGCCGCCGCCGTCGCACAGATGAAGACGCATTACGCCCCACATCTGTAATCCACATCTGGCGCGCACGCGAAAGCTGTGTAAACTACCCGCTAAGAATCCGATGGAGTGGGTGGTTTGATTGAGATTATACTCGCGTTTCTCGCGGAATATGGGGCTGCGATTGGCAGTTCTGCGGCTTTGCTGGCAATGCTTGAAACGATCTTCAAACCATTTCGCAAGCTCTTTGGCGGCACGCAGACGGTGCGCTTGGATGATGAGAGCAAGACCGCGTTGACGCAAACCGCCTCTGA
>CAKMZE010000057.1:11323-16790 GCA_929200295.1 uncultured Alphaproteobacteria bacterium | reverse complement strand
ATTGAATCACAAGATCATGTGTTTGAACAGAAATTAATGGGTGTACTGCCTAGGCAGCCTCCGGTAAAACCGGGGCGGTTCAATCGCCAATGTCCTGAAAATGCCGCAGACATGGCAGGGCATTGGTGATCCAAGTTTAAGGTTGTGCGCTCTAGGGGTCTAGAGGTCAGCGCTATGTGGATCAACGCTCTAAACATGCAAGACATAGGAATACGGCTCTAAAGCGCGATAGGGTATAGCTGATTTGGCGATCCCGGGAGGACTCGAACCCCCAACCCCCTGATTAGAAGTCAGGTGCTCTATCCAGTTGAGCTACGAGACCGCGCTACCAGTGATATGCCGCAGGTACATGCGCGATTGCAAGAGATCTTGGGCAAAGTTTGCCTATTGTGGTAAATTAATGCGTCCAAGCGCCGCGGCGATTGGTGGCAAAGTTATCGCCATAGCCACCCTGACGCACATTGTGCTTGCGTGGGTTTGGCTCTTTCACAACCGCATCAATGCCGTTGGCCGCGGCATAGTCTAATGCGGCTTCTTTGCTTTCGAATGTCAGCTTAACTTGCGCTTGCGTATCTGACGACGAGGTCCAGCCCATCAAAGGGTCAACGTCACGCCCTGTTTCATTCACATGCTCGAGCACCCAGTCTTGGGTTTTCGCTGTGCCAGAGGACATGGCGGTTTTCGCGGGTTTATAAATTCGTGCACGCATCAGGGTCTCCAATCACTGCGGATGTTATTAGCCAAAGGACACGCGCTTGCAAGCCTTGGCTGCAAGCTTGGTTGCGGTAAGCTTAAAATGCCCATTCTCCTGCGCGCATCACAGGCACGCGTTCGCCTGTCACGCTCACCCCATCAATATCCACCGCATCAGAGCCCATCATCCAATCCACATGGATCAAAGACTGATTGCCACCCTTTTGCTGGAGCTCCTCTGGGCTAAGGGTCGAGCCACCCTCAATCGTATCCGCATAGCTTTGGCCCAGCGCGATATGGCACGAGGCGTTTTCATCAAACAACGTGTTAAAGAACAGCACGCCGGACTGGCTGATCGGGCTGGAATGCGGCACGAGCGCCACCTCACCGATCCGGCTGGCGCCGTCATCTGTTGCAAGCAACGCGCGCAATTGCTCTTGCCCCTGTGAGGCTGTGGCCTCAACGATTTTACCCGCCTCAAAGCGCACGGCGATGTCAGTGATCACATTGCCCTGATGCGCCAATGGCTTTGTCGCAGAGACTGTCCCGTCAACCTTATAGGCGTGCGGGCAGGTGAAGACCTCTTCTGTTGGGATATTGGGCTGGCATACCACACCGTTCAAAGCAGGTGACGCCCCGCCTTTCCAGATATGCCCCTCGGCAAGGCCCAACTGCAAATCTGTACCGGGCCCTGTGTAATGAAGCGCATCGAATTTTTGCGCATTCAACCAATCAACACGCTTTTGCAGTTCGGCACTATGCGCATCCCAATTGGCAACAGGGTCATCGCCATCAATGCGCGAGGCCGTGTAGATCGCATCCATCAGTTTGCCCTGCGCCTCATCAACGGGCAGATCAGGGAACACCCGAGCGGCCCAGGCCTCACCCGGATAGGCGACGATATTCCAGTTGACCTCAAAACCAACGATCGGGGTCATTGCGGGCTTAGCGGCTATCGAATTGGCTTTAGACACACGCGCGACCTTTGCCGGGTCTTGTTCAGACAAAAGCATCGGATCATCGCCCGTAATAGCCATGCGCGCAGCCCCATCCTGAAACGCCTGCCCCATGCCTGCAAAAAACCAATCTGCCGCACGATCAAAGCTTTGATCGCTCGCATTCTCGTATCTCGCCAGTGTGATCTCATCATCGGTAAGAAACGGCATCACCAGCCCTGCCCCCGCCTGATAAGCATGCACAACGATCCGCCGCACCAAAGGCAAGGCAATCATCGGGGCTGTGATAATCAGGTCTTGGCCCTTTTGCAGGTTCACGCCCGTGCGCACAGCGACCTGTGCTAAACGGTCAAGCTTTTGTGGATCAATAGATGCAGACATGAGCGGGCTCCATTTGAAGATGTATAGGCGTTATCTACGCGGATATCGCCAGACGTCAACAACCCTACTGGGTGAATATGTAACGGGTTGAACAATAGACCATTTGGAACATATAATGAACAAAGCATTTCAGGAGTCTATATCATGCCCTATTCTCATAGCGACGGTAGTGTGATTGACGACGATGCCTTTCTCAGCAATCCCGCCCCTGATGTAAAAAAGCGTGAAAAGCTCGAAGGTGGCAGAGAGTTCGTTCTTCAAACCGAATTTGCCCCAGCAGGCGATCAACCCACGGCGATCAAAGAGCTTTCTGAGGGGATTATGAACGGGGATCGTGATCAGGTGCTTTTGGGGGCCACTGGCACAGGTAAAACCTTTACCATGGCCAAGATGATCGAAGAGACCCAACGCCCTGCGATTATTTTAGCCCCAAACAAAACCCTCGCCGCCCAGCTATATGGTGAGTTTAAAGGGTTTTTCCCGGATAATGCTGTAGAATACTTCGTGTCCTATTATGATTATTACCAGCCAGAGGCTTATGTCGCCCGCTCTGACACCTACATCGAAAAAGAAAGCCAAATTAACGAACAAATTGACCGCATGCGCCATTCAGCCACGCGCGCGTTGCTTGAACGTGATGATGTGATCATTGTCGCCTCTGTGTCATGCATTTACGGCATCGGCAGTGTTGAAACCTATGGCGCGATGACCCAAGATATCCACGCAGGCAAAAGCTATGATCAGCGTGGGATCATTGGCGATCTTGTCGCCCAGCAATACCGCCGCAATGATCAGGGCTTTCAACGGGGCTGCTTTCGGGTACGCGGGGATAGTCTTGAGATTTGGCCAGCGCACCTTGATGATCGGGCTTGGAAACTATCGTTCTTTGGCGAAGAGTTAGAAAGCATCACCGAGTTTGATCCGCTCACTGGTGCAAAAACCGATAGTTTTGATAAGGTCCGCGTTTACGCCAATTCGCATTATGTGACGCCCGGCCCGACCATGCAGCAAGCCATCATCGGGATCAAGAAAGAGCTGCGCATGCGGCTTGATCAGCTTGTTGCGGATGGCAAGCTTTTGGAAGCCCAGCGGCTCGAGCAACGGACCAACTTTGATCTCGAAATGCTTGAGGCCACGGGGGTCTGTAACGGGATCGAGAATTACTCGCGCTACCTCACGGGGCGTGCACCAGGTGAGCCGCCGCCAACACTGTTTGAGTTCATCCCAGATCATGCCATCGTCTTTGCCGATGAAAGCCATGTGTCGGTGCCACAAATTGGCGGCATGTATAAAGGCGACTTTAGGCGCAAGATGACATTGGCGGAACATGGGTTTCGTTTGCCATCCTGTATGGATAACAGGCCCCTGAAGTTTGAAGAATGGGACGCGATGCGCCCGCAATCCGTGTTTGTATCCGCAACACCCGCGGCATGGGAGCTTGAGCAAACGGGCGGTGTGTTTACCGAACAGATCATCCGCCCCACGGGTCTGATCGACCCTCAGATTGAGATCCGTCCAGTTGACATGCAGGTCGATGACCTGTTGGACGAGGTCCGCAGGGTCACTGCAAATGGCTACCGGACGCTCTGCACGACACTGACCAAGCGGATGGCCGAAGACCTGACAGAGTATATGCATGAGCAGGGGATTAAGGTCCGCTATATGCATAGTGATATTGATACGATTGAACGGATTGAGATCCTACGCGATCTGCGGCTTGGGGCCTTTGATGTCTTGATCGGGATCAACCTCTTGCGTGAGGGGCTCGATATTCCTGAATGCGGATTGGTTGCAATTTTGGATGCAGATAAAGAGGGATTTTTGCGATCGGAAACATCCCTTGTGCAAACCATTGGCCGCGCAGCGCGCAACGCCGATGGCCGGGTGATTATGTACGCCGATAAGATTACCGGCTCTATGGAGCGCGCGATGAAGGAAACCGAACGTCGCCGCGGCAAGCAAGTGGCCTATAATGAGGCTCATGGGATTACGCCGCAAACGGTTAAGAAGAACGTCGAGGATATTCTTGCAGGCCTCTATAAGGGTGATGTTGATATGAATAGGGTCACAGCCAAGGTGGAAAAACCCTTGGCCGGTGCGAACCTCGCCGCTGTGCTTGATGGATTGCGCGCAGATATGCGCAAGGCGGCTGAGAACCTTGAGTTCGAAGAGGCCGCACGCCTGCGTGATGAAGTGAAACGGTTAGAGACGGTTGATCTTGTGGTGGCGGATGACCCATTGGCGCGGCAACAAGCGGTGGAAAAGGCCGTCTCTGACGCGCAGAAGATGTCAGGGCGCTCCACCGCTGGCAGGCCGGGGCAACGCGGTGGTGTAAAGCGGCGCGGACGGTCTTAGGTTATGCAAACGCTTTTGTCGGTGTGGTGGGCAAATTGCCCACCCTACATTTCGCAAAAGACGAATACGCCCAGTCTTCTCGACGCGCGACAAGCGCGTGTTTTACAGGGTCATTCCAGCAAAACATCTTTAGCTCCTGCAATTCATCGGGATGACGGATCATATGTTCCCAATAGCGACGTTGCCAAACGCCCGTCTCGCGTTTTTTGATGGTGCTAGCTGAGCGTTTGTCTGCGTGACCCACCGCATGGCTAAACCGCGCCTTGATCTTGCGCCAGCGGATCGCGAAATCAGCATCCCCATTCGGCAACTGCCAAATCGCATGCAGATGATCCGGTAAAACCACCATCGCGTGGCACTCAACCGGGTGCTCTGCTATCGTTTTGGCATAAGCCCAGCGGAGCGCATTGATATTACAGATCAGCGTATCTGCGCCTTTTGAAGCCGCACATACAGTGAAAAAATACGTCGCACCTGCAACGTGAAAACGTCGATAATGTCCCATACTGACACCCTCGCGTAAGATGGTTAACAAAGTCTGTAGGATGGGCAATTTGCCCATCTCCCCTACTGGACATAACCAACACCATCGTCTGGCCCTACGCGTTTGGCAGCAACCGCAGGAAGGATAATGCCAAATATGGTACGTCTCTTATGAGATTCGCGTATCAAAGACCTTTTGCACATATGGAGTGTTTCCAATGGATTATTCGCTATCAAATGACCCTGGCCATGTAATCGAAGCTGACCGCGCGCATGTCTGGCATCACCTTTCACAGCATAAACCTTACGAAGGCGCTGTTGACCCACGGATCATCGTCGAAGGTAAGGGCCTGAAGGTTTGGGACATCAAGGGCAAAGAACACATCGATTCCGTATCAGGTGGTGTGTGGACTGTGAACGTCGGCTACGGCCGTAAACGCATTGGCGATGCCATCGCTGAGCAAGTTTCAAAAATGTGCTTTTTCGGCGGCTCATTAGGTACTATCCCCGGCGCTAACTTTGCAGAGATGTTGATTGATAAAATGCCGGGTCTCGACCGGGTTTATTACGCAAACTCCGGCTCTGAAGCGAATGAAAAA
>CAKMZE010000057.1:10073-11313 GCA_929200295.1 uncultured Alphaproteobacteria bacterium | reverse complement strand
CGTACGCGACCAGTTGATCAAGCTGAACTACTTCGCAGGTTCTGCCGGCTCCATTCCGGGGTCGATCTTTGCCGAAAAGCTGATCGACAAAATGCCCGGCCTGAGCCGTGTGTACTACTGCAACTCCGGCTCTGAGGCGAACGAGAAAGCCTTTAAAATGGTGCGCCAGATTTCTCATAAACACCGCGGCGGCAAGAAATACAAAATCCTTTACCGCGAGCGCGATTACCACGGCACAACAGTCGCCACATTATCCGCCGGCGGCCAGCAAGAGCGCAATGCGCAATACGGCCCCTTTGCACCGGGCTTCGTCGAAGTCCCGCATTGTCTGGAATATCGCAGCCAAGACGGCACGATGGGCGCTCAATATGCCGCCGCATCTGTGAAAGCGATTGAAGATGTGATCCTACGCGAAGGGCCTGAAACCATCGGATCGCTCTGCTTAGAGCCGATCACTGCGGGTGGCGGCATCATCATCGCCCCTGATGGGTATTGGGAAGGTGTGCAGGAGCTGTGCAAGAAATACGATATCCTCTTGCATATTGATGAGGTTGTCTGCGGACTTGGGCGCACGGGCACATGGTTTGGCTATCAACAGTTTGGTGTGCAGCCTGATATCGTCACAATGGCGAAAGGTGTGGCCTCTGGTTACGCCGCGATCTCTTGCTGTGTGACCACGAACGCTGTCTTTGATCAATTCAAAGACGACACTGATCGCATGTCATATTTTCGCGATATTTCGACCTTTGGTGGCTGTACCGCAGGCCCAGCTGCAGCCATCGAAAATATGAAGATTATCGAAGAAGAGAGCCTCTTGCAGAATTCAGCCGACATGGGCGTGCATCTCAAGGGTAATCTGAACGCGTTGATGGACAAACATGCTTGCATCGGTGATGTCCGGGGCATGGGTCTTTTTGCTGGGGCTGAGTTGGTTGCGGACCGCGCCAGCAAAGATCCATTAGATGAAAAGCAAGTGATGGCGATTGTCGCAGACTGTATGGCGCAAGGTGTCATCATTGGTGCAACCAACAGATCTGTTCCAGGGCATAATAATACGCTCTTGTTTGCCCCTGCCTTGGTCGCGACCAAGGATGATATTAATCACATCACAGATGCTGTTGATCAGGCGATCACGCGGGTATTAAGCTAAAGCCATCATGTAAATCTAATAAGCGCAGGCCATTTATGTGGTCTGCGTTTCTGTGTGGAGATGTCTGTGGGGGTCAGCCCCAGACAAACC
>CAKMZE010000057.1:8381-9973 GCA_929200295.1 uncultured Alphaproteobacteria bacterium | reverse complement strand
AATACCTGGGGGCCAGCCCCCAGACAAACCAATACCTGGGGGCCAGCCCCCAGACAAACCAATACCTGGGGGCCAGCCCCCAGACCCCCGGGATATTTCAAAACCTAAGAATTAGGGCTGTGCGGTCGTAGTATCTGGCTGAGACCAAAATGTTTGAGATGTGGCAAAGGTCGCGAGACTCAAGCCGCCCAATGCAAAGATAAACGCCAGTGATAAGATCCGCATGGGTAACCTCCTTATTCGTATCAGAGGTTCAACGTGCGGGCAGCGCGGTTCCGTCGCAAAAAGCCTAATTAAGGCCGCGTTATGTTTTAGCCGTCTATTTTTGCCGCTGAGAGTGCGATGGCCTGTTGATAGACAGTCGCGGCATTCCATTCATTGAGAATGCGGAAATTCGCTGTGCCTTCCGCATAGGATTGCCCCGGACGCCAACCCTTTTTGCGCAGGAAATTTGCCGTCGAGGCAAGCGCATCAGAGACTGTATACAAATCAACGCGGCCATTGCGATCAGCATCAACCCCATATGCCAGCGCATTGCCCGGCAAAAACTGCGTATGACCCAGCTCACCATGGGCCGCGCCGCGCTGATTGGGGGCGAGGCTGCCGCGATCAACCAGTTTAAGCGCGGCAATGGCATGCGGGGTAAAGAAGCCAGACCGTCTGCAATCATAGGCCACAGTTGTAATTGAATCCACCACAGGCGTATTTCCCAAGCTCCGGCCAAAACCTGTTTCCATTCCATGAATGGCCAATAAAATGCCAGCGGGAACACCGTATGCTGTCTCAAGATTGGCGTAAAACGCGGCGTTTTGCTGCTTTACGCGCTTGGCCTGTGTCGCAAAGCTATCGAGGGACCCCAAACGAATGCGGATGAAGTCATCAAGCGCATAACGCACGCCGCGTTGATTGCGGTCTGCCTTGATTGTTGATTGCGAATAGCTTGCATTGGCAAGCGCTTGCAAACCAGCGGCACCGACGCCAGCGGATGCCGCTTCAGAGGCAAAGGCTGCTTTCCATGCGGAAAACCCATTTGCCGTGTCCCCGCAAGGCGCACTGAGCGCAGATGTTGCAAGGCTTATGGCAACACACGATAGGCTGATCAATTTTTTCATCTTTGCACCTTTATTGCGGGCATTTCATATGCGTGATGCAAAAACCATATCAGACAGTCGCGTCAGGCCAAGAGTATACGCTGCGGAATAAAGGGGGAATTTATTGCAGGTTGCGGCCTTATGAAACGCAGCGCGTGCTACATATCGCGTTGTTGAACTGTCCATCCGGCTTGTGCGAGCAAGTTCAGCACCCCCATTGTACCGGGCAGATGTGCGGCACCAAAAGCAACAACGATCTGATCATGTGTCTGCGTCGCATCCGTGATCACCGGAAGCCAGGCACGATTGCGCGCGTCAAGGAGTGCCTCTTCTGTCTCAGCGAGTTGCTTTTCCACCTCAGCAATATCGAGGCCCTCAATGTAGCGCAATGAGATGTACGAAAGCGCCATAAATGCGGCGGTATCACCTGCGGCATAACTTTCGCGCATTGCGACAAACATGCTGTCTTGCAGTGCAAGCGGTGGAAGCCCGAGTGACAGG
>CAKMZE010000057.1:0-8371 GCA_929200295.1 uncultured Alphaproteobacteria bacterium | reverse complement strand
GCTTGCAATCTGTTCTTCTAAGGACGCGCCTTGCAGAAAGTTGATAAGGGTATCGTAAGGTTCGAGCGCGCGAAAAGGCACGCCATATGCCTGCGCATCCTCCATCAGCATCTTGTCGAGCCCAATTTGACCCGACGCAATGCTGGCCGTGGCACAGGGTGGGAATGCGAGTGTCAGACCAAGATACCATGGCTGAAACTGCGCAATAAGAAAGCTCGGCATGCCGCGCGCTTCGGCAGCTTGTTTCAGATCGGCCCAAAGGGCTGGCGGGAGAAGCTCTGGCAGCGTTGGGCCTTCGGTGATCAGGTAAAGGCTTGGGTTTTCTGTGAAAGTCTTGAGTAGTTGGGTTTCTTCCTTGGATGTGGCTTCCACAAGGAGAAGGTCTGCAGCAGCGATCGTATCTGCAAGCGCGCGGCGAATGCCAGGCAGTTCTGGCGTATTGATATGGATCGTGCCCACGATTGTGAGTGATTTTCCGTCTTTCTCAGCGGTCCAGATCAAGCCTTGTGCATAAGGGGTGTCTGCGGTGATTGCTGCGATTTCTGCCGCTTCTTCTGCGGTCATCTGATTATGAAAGCTTGGGCCGTCACAATTGGCAATAGCAACCCGTGCCATAATGGTGAAGAGGAGTGTCAGGAAGGGCAATTTCATCGCGTTCTCTTCTTGGTTAGGCTTGCATGTTGGGGTGTTTTGTCATCATAGAGCATGTGATTGCAAGGGGCTATGGTCTGTTCTGCTATGCAAGCGCCGCAACCTACCGGTTGCATATTTTCAAAAAGAATCGCAAAGCGCCCGTTGACTCGACTGATCGGGTTTCTTAATTATACGCCGTTAGCACTCGACTATAGTGAGTGATAATATGAGTGAAACCGCAATGTAGGAAGTTTCGAAATGGCATTCACACCACTTCATGACCGTGTATTGGTGCGTCGCATCGAAGGCGACGAGAAAACAGCTGGTGGGTTGATTATCCCCGACAGCGCAAAAGAAAAGCCAGCAGAAGGCGAAATCGTCTCAGTTGGCGCAGGCGCACGCAAAGACAATGGCGAACTGATCGCAATGGCTGTTAAAGCTGGCGACCAGGTTTTGTTCGGCAAATGGTCCGGCACCGAAGTTAAGATCGACGGCGAAGAGCTATTGATCATGAAAGAAAGCGATATCCTGGGCATCATGTAATCCGCATGGTGGGCAAATTGCCCACCCTACATGCGTGATGACCACCATCGCAAAACGTAATCGAAGAATTTAAGGAGCACATGAAAATGGCTGCTAAAGACGTCAAGTTTGATTCAGATGCACGCAATCGCATGCTGTCTGGTGTCAACACACTCGCAAACGCTGTAAAAGTGACATTGGGTCCAAAGGGCCGCAATGTTGTTCTCGACAAATCATTTGGTGCACCGCGCATCACAAAAGACGGTGTTTCTGTCGCCAAAGAGATCGAGCTTGAAGACAAGTTTGAAAACATGGGCGCGCAGATGGTCAAAGAAGTGGCCTCGCGCACCAATGACGAAGCCGGCGACGGCACAACAACAGCGACTGTTCTGGCCCAAGCCATCGTCCGCGAAGGCATGAAATCAGTTGCTGCTGGCATGAACCCAATGGATCTTAAGCGCGGCATCGACATGGCGACAACAGCTGTTGTGACCGCTATTAAAGACGCAGCACGTCCCGTTTCTGACAGTGACGAAGTCGCCCAGGTTGGCACAATCTCTGCCAACGGCGAAGCTGAGATCGGCCGCCAGATCGCAGACGCCATGCAGCGCGTCGGCAACGAAGGCGTGATCACCGTGGAAGAGAACAAAGGTCTTGAAACAGAGACTGATGTTGTTGAAGGCATGCAGTTTGACCGCGGCTACCTTTCACCATACTTCACCACAAACACTGAGAAAATGACAGCTGAGCTGGAAGATGCGATCATCCTGCTGCACGAAAAGAAACTGTCATCTTTGCAGCCAATGGTGCCACTGCTCGAGTCTGTTATTCAGTCAGGCAAGCCTTTGCTGATCATTTCTGAGGATGTTGAGGGCGAAGCGCTCGCAACGCTCGTTGTGAACCGTCTGCGCGGTGGCCTGAAGGTTGCTGCTGTCAAAGCCCCTGGCTTTGGTGACCGTCGCAAAGCCATGTTGCAGGACATCGCGATCCTCACAGGTGGTCAGGTGATTTCAGAAGATCTGGGCATGAAGCTTGAGACTGTCACAATCGATATGCTAGGCTCAGCCAAGCGCGTCAACATCACCAAAGACGAGACAACCATCGTTGACGGTGGCGGCGATAAAGCCGAGATCGAAGCCCGCGTTAATCAGGTGCGTGCACAGATCGAAACAACAGACAGCGATTACGACCGCGAAAAACTGCAAGAGCGTGTGGCCAAATTGGCTGGCGGTGTTGCCGTGATCCGTGTTGGCGGCATGTCAGAAGTCGAAGTGAAAGAGCGCAAAGACCGCGTTGATGACGCGCTGAACGCAACACGCGCAGCTGTGCAAGAAGGCATCGTTGTTGGCGGTGGTGTTGCTCTGGTACAAGGCGCAAAAGCGCTCGACGGTCTGTCAGGTGCAAATGCGGATCAAGACGTTGGTGTCACAATCGTGCGCCGCGCGCTCGAAGCACCGCTGCGTCAGATCGCTGAGAACTCTGGTGTTGATGGCTCTGTCGTTGCTGGCAAAATCCGTGAGAGCAGCGATGCGTCTTTCGGCTTTAACGCACAGACAGAAGAATATGGCGACATGTTCAAGTTCGGCGTGATCGACCCGGCTAAGGTTGTTCGCACAGCACTGCAAGACGCAGCCTCAGTTGCTGGTCTCTTGATCACAACAGAAGCCATGGTTGCTGATAAGCCTGCAAAAGAGGGCGCAGGCCCAGCAGGCGGTGGCATGCCCGACATGGGCGGCATGGGCGGCATGATGTAAGCTGACCATCGCTTAGCGATATTCACCGCATGTATGTGTGGTGATGCAAAGGGGTCTCCTGATTGGAGGCCCCTTTGTTATTTGTAGGCTTGTCACAGATATTTTGAGACGGACGCAAAGATCAAAGCGCGCATTACATATTGCCGCGCACCTCAAAATCACGGATAAGTTGTGACGTTTCTATATTGCTGAGGTAAAAGATGAATTGGACCTGCCCGCATTGTCAAAACCCTCAAATTGCATCTGCCGAAAATCAACAAAGTGATACGATATACTTGGGAATTGTTGAAAACGGGCATGAAGGGTGTGGCTTTGAATATACAGCTTTGAGGTGTCTGAATAACCAATGTGGAGAGATCACTTTTGGCATCTCTTTAGGTGATTGGGTGTCGGGAGACATACTAGGTATGCAGTCTGGAGGACTAGGAGAGCTCCGACTTTGGCAGGGATCAATCTACCCATTTGGCACAGCCAAACCACAGCCCGACTATATTCCACCCGTCATCGCCGAAGACTATTATGAGGCCTGCAAGATCAAGGAGCTCAGCCCAAAGGCCGCGGCAACTTTGGCGCGGCGCTGCCTGCAAGGGATGATCCGGGATTTCGCGGGGATCTCCAAAGGACGGTTGATTGATGAGATCAAGGCGCTGAATGCGGCGATCAAAGATGGCTCTGCTGACCGCTCGATCTCTGAGGAATCTGTCGCTGCAATCGATGCTGTCCGCAGCATCGGCAATATTGGTGCGCATATGGAAAAGGATGTAAACCATATCATCGCTGTTGATGCAGGCGAGGTCACTGTTCTGCTTGAGCTGATCGAGCAACTATTCGAGGATTGGTATGGCGCACGCGACAGCCGCCAAAAACGGCGTGCGCGGGTCACTAAAATTGCAAGCGATAAAAAGAGCGCAAAGCCCTCTGCCGCGAAAGCTGACCAATAAGACGCATGCGGATAACGTCTTGTGCTCATATCAAAGCACACCCATTGTCCGGGCTATGAAACTCTTTTTGCTCGTTGCACTGACCATGACTGCTTTTGCGGGCAATTCGGTGCTTAATCGGATCGCGATTGATACGTTCGCGATGGAACCGATTATGTTTGCGGTGCTACGCGTTGCCTCTGGCGTGGTGACGTTACACGCAATGATCAGGTGGCGCGCAACACCAAAGCTATATTGGCGCGTGCCTGCATATTTTGCAGGGGCCGTGGCCTTAGCAATTTATATGATCGGCTTTTCCGTGGCTTATGTGTCGTTAGACGCAGGGCTGGGGGCATTGATCTTGTTCGGTGTTCTGCAAATCGTGATGTTTGCGTGGGCATTGATCGAAGGCCAGAGCGTGCCCAAAAGACGCTGGATAGGCGCAGTCGCTGCCTGCGCAGGGTTGATCATCCTGCTCTTTCCCGGCGGTGCAGATGTGCCAAGCACGCCCGGTGGTGTGATCGCGATGATCATCGCGGCCTGCGGCTGGGCTGGCTATACGCTCTTGGGGCGCAGCGCAGATGACGCATTGGGCGCGACTGCTGTGAGTTTCACATATTGCCTGCCTCTCATGCTCATCACGCTTGCCTTTGTCGGCGGGTCACCTGTGACACCGGGCGGTGTGGTGCTTGCCGTTCTCGCCGGCGCTGTAACCTCGGGGTTAGGCTATACGCTCTGGTATCATCTCTTGCCACAGTTACAGACCGTCACCGCAGCGATTGCACAATTGAGCGTCCCTGTGATCGCGGTGGCTGTTGGTGTCAGCTTTTTAGGCGAGGCCCTCAGTCTGCGTATGCTCATCTCTGGGATGCTGGTTCTTGGGGGGATTGCATATTCGCTTCGTCCAGCGCCGCAAAAATGAGCCGATTGAGCAATCTGACGTAGCGGAATTTGATTTAGTTCCACCGCAATGACTTATTTTTGCGCGGATCAATGTCTATCTCAAGCAGCATGAAACGGTTGGCTCTCATTTGTATTTTCTTACTCGGCTGCGCACCACTTGCGCAGTCTTTGGTGCATGCTGAGCCACGTTCAAATGGGGAATGCGTTGTGCTCTTACACGGGCTTGCACGCACCGAGGTGTCGATGGCGCCAATGGCAGCCGTTCTCGAGGCGGCAGGATATTGGGTCGTCAACACAAGCTACCCCTCAACAAAAGCGCCGATTGAAACACTGGTGCGCTCAACGCTGCCGATGAGTGTTGAGGCTTGCGGCGAACGCAGACTGAATATCGTGACCCATTCCATGGGCGGCATTCTCGCGCGCGCATGGTTAAGCGAGGCGCACCCCGAAAATATGGGGCGTGTTGTGATGCTCGCCCCGCCAAACCACGGGTCTGAGCTGGTCGATATCTTTGGCGAATATGACCCCTTTGAGTGGGTGAACGGCCCGGCGGGATTACAGCTAAGCACCCAAGGGTCTGATGTGCTCTCACAACTTGAAGCGCTGCCATTTGAGGTGGGTATCATCGCAGGCGACAAAAGCCTGAACCTCGTCGCATCATCACTGATTGATGGCCCCGATGATGGGAAGGTTTCGGTTGCGTCAACCCGGATGGAGGGCATGACAGATCACATCACCCTGCCCGTCACACATACGTTTTTGATGAATAACCCGGTTGTGATTGCGCAGGTGCAATCATTTCTAACCGAAGGCCGTTTTGACCGCACGCTCAGCATCGGCGGCATCATCTTTGGGACCGATTGACCCCACACACACCGCTCAGCCTATGCCGCAGGCCCCATAATAATATTGATATGGCCCATCTTGCGTCCGGGTTTTACGTCTGCCTTCCCATAGAGATGGATTGCGGCATTATCCGGTGCAAGGCTTTCGATCTGCGTCACCGCATCACCAATAAGATTGCGCATCTCAACATTGGCATAGCGTGAGCCATCGCCAAGCGGCCAGCCTGTGATCGCGCGGATGTGCTGTTCGAACTGGTCAATCACACAGCCGTTTTGTGTCCAGTGACCTGAATTATGCACACGCGGCGCAATCTCATTCACAATCAAGCCGACCGGTGTCACAAAAAGCTCGACCCCCATGACGCCGACATAATCAAGCGCATTTAAGATGCGCGCCGCGAGCAACACAGCATCAGTGCGCTGTGATGCGGTTAGCTTTGCCGGCACTGTCGTAGTGTCTAAGATGCCGTCTTTGTGTACATTCTGTCCGGGGTCATAACAGGCCACAGCGCCCGCAGCATTCCGCGCAGCGATCACCGACACCTCATGAGTGAAATCCACGAACCCTTCGAGAAGCGCAGGCGCGCTTGCCATCGTGGCAAGCGCCTCGGTTGCATCCTGAGGCGTATAAAGCCGTGTCTGACCTTTGCCATCATACCCAAGTGTCCGGGTTTTTAAGATCGCAGGCGTGCCAATCTCAGAAACCGCCGCGTTCAAAGAGGCAAGATCAGTGACATCTGCAAAGGGCGCTGTTGCCAGACCAAGATCATTGAGGAACGTCTTTTCAACAAGACGGTCCTGGCTCGTGGCCAATGCCTGCCTGTTAGGGTGAATTGGCTTATGCGCCTCAAGGAGATCAAGCGCCGCTGTCGGGATGTTTTCAAACTCATAAGTGATAACATCAACACTGTCTGCAAACCGTTTGAGCGCCACATGATCGTCATATGACGCCTGAATATGCTGATGCGCCACATGGGATGCGGGGCAATCGGCACCCGGTTCAAAGATACAGGTTTTAAACCCAAGGCGGGCCGCAGCAACCGCGAGCATCCGGCCCAATTGGCCACCGCCTAAAATCCCGATGGTGGCCCCTGTGGGAAGCAGGTTAGTCATCCTGCGGCTCATCTGGGATTGAGGCCGAAAGCGCCTGCCGCCATTGATCCAAGCGTTCCGCAAGCGCGGGGTCTTGCAAGGCGAGAATGCCCGCAGCCATCAGCCCCGCATTGGCAGCCCCCGCCGCCCCGATCGCCATTGTCGCGACAGGGTAGCCACGTGGCATTTGCAAAATCGAATAGAGGCTATCAACCCCAGAAAGGGCAGCCGTCTGCACTGGCACACCGATCACAGGGAGCCGGGTTTTTGACGCCATCATGCCGGGCAAATGCGCAGCCCCGCCAGCGCCCGCAATAATCACTTGTAACCCACGCGTGACGGCGGATGTTCCATACTCCCACAGCCGATCAGGCGTGCGATGTGCGGATACGATTTTCGTATCATAGGCGATGTTTAACGTATCCAACATCTCTGCGGCTTCGCGCATCGTTTGCCAGTCACTTTGGCTGCCCATAATGATGCCAACAGAAGGGTGCGTCATATCTCGCCTCTGGAATAAGGAAGCGATACTATAGCCTGCGGTCTGCGAGGTGCAATGGGTAACTGCATAACACCCTTGCAGATTTAGGCGATTATATCCGGAGTGATCTGGTTTTCGATCCGTGTGATCTGGTCCTTTAGCGCTAATTTACGGCGCTTCAACCTTTGTAAGGTGAGAATATCAGGCTGGCCTTTTTCATGCAGTGCGTGGATGGCTGTATCAAGGTCGCGATGCTCTTGCTCAAGCACGGCAAGCTTCACACGCAAAATCGCCTTATGGTCCATTTCACCAGAGCTATCCATAATCCACATCCTTAGGTTTACTGCGTATCAAATAGGTTAATTACGGCGTTTCGCCTAGCTTTAGTTCGCCCGTTGACCCTTGCGCAATGCAAGGTGAACCCCCATGTTTGTGATACGGTCGCCATTTGGGGCCAAATCGCAACACAGGTCGCTTATCATAAGGACGTGTCATATGACGAAAATGGCTTTGGGAACGCATCCGTTCCTTCTTGGGTTTGAACAGCTAGAGCGCCTTGTTGAGCGCACAGCGAAAACCGGAAACGAGGGATACCCCCCCTATAATATTGAGCAAACCTCTGAGCGGTCCTACCGGATTACGCTTGCGGTGGCTGGATTTGGCGAAAACGAGCTGTCGATTACGCTTGAAGATAATCAATTAGTCATTCGTGGGCGTCAGAATGAAGACAGCGAAGGCCGTGTGTTCTTACACCGTGGGATTGCGGCAAGGCAATTTCAACGGTCGTTTGTGCTCGCTGATGGTGTTGATGTCGGCGAGGCGCTGATGGAAAACGGCTTGCTGCACGTGGATTTAAACCGCGCAATTCCTGACCGGGTTGTACAAAAGATTGCGATTAAAAAAGGGTAAGATGATGCAAGAAACATTTGATTTTGACACGTTGGGTGAGAATATCGTTTACGTGAAACAGATCCCCGCAACTGATTTACCCGATGAGGTGCAAGACCAGATCGGTGAGCTTAAAACGCTTTTTGCGGTGCATAACCAAAATGGCGAACAACTTGCCTTGGTGGCCACAAAGAAACTGGCGTTTCATTTGGCCGAGCAAAATCAATTACAGCCGGTAACGCTGCAATAGCGTTTATACATCCTTCAGGCACTCCTAGGGGCCAGCCCCCAGACAAGACCACCACTGGGGGCCAGCCCCCAGACCCCCGGGAT
>CAKMZE010000056.1:216-16828 GCA_929200295.1 uncultured Alphaproteobacteria bacterium | reverse complement strand
CACATGCATCAAGACACACCCGCATCATGGTGCCTTAGAGTTGGAAAAACACAGATTTCAGGTAGCCGCTTTCTGCCAGATGCGGCATGAGCGGATGATCAGGCCCGGCAAACCCGGTGTAAATCACTGTACCACGCCGCCCTGCCCGGCCAATGCCGCGTGCACTGGCATTGCGAAACTTTGTCAAATCAGCCGCATGCGAACACGAGCAAAGACCTAGAACCCCGCCCTCAGCCACCAAGGGCGCTGCAAGCCGTGCAATACGCTCGTAAGCCCGCAACCCCGCCTCAAGCGCCTTTTTCGACGGCGCAAAGGCCGGTGGATCACAAACTACAAGATCAAATGTCTCCCCTTCCTCGGCAAGAGCTGCGAGCGTGTCAAAGGCGTCGCCTTTGCGGGTTGTTAACCGCTCGGACATACCCATCGCCTCTGCACCACCCTCAGCCAAGGCAAGCGCTGGTGCAGAGCTATCAACTGCCAATACGGATGCCGCCCCATGCGCGAGGCTTGCCAACCCAAAGCCACCCACATGTGAAAACACATCAAGCACACGGGCATCTGCTGCCAAACGCGATGCAAAGGCGTGATTTGGGCGCTGGTCGTAAAAGAGCCCGGTTTTCTGCCCGCCCATTACATCGGCGAGATAGGTTGCGCCATTCATCGGCACATGTAGCGCGGCCTCTGGCGCGGTGCCTTGGGCGATCTCGGTCATTTCTGGCAGACCTTCTAGACTGCGCGCACGGCCCATACCATTGATGATCACTGTTTCAACGCCCGTCACCTCTTGCAAAGCAGCGATTAGCTGAGCGCTCAGCTGATCGGCCCATGCCGCATTGGGTTGCACAACAGCCAGCGCGCCAAAGCGATCAATGATCACGCCCGGCAAGCCATCAGCCTCAGCATGGACCAGCCTGTAATAAGGCTGATCAAATAACCGCTCTCGTAAACGCAGCGCTTTTTGCAACCGCGTTTCAAACCATGTTTGATCGATCCGCGCCTCAGGGTCTCTGTCCAGCATGCGGCAGATGATCTTTGATGCTGTATTGACCGCAACAAGCCCCATCGGGCGACGCTCTGCATCCTCAAGTACTGCCAGCGCGCCAGCGGGCAAGGCCCGTGTACGGCGGTCTGTCACGAGCTCATTTGCGTAAACCCAAGGAAACCCGTGTCGGATCGCGCGCGCATCCGCCTTTGGCATTAATCGAACTGTCGTATTCATCTGATATGTCATACGCGCCCCATACCTGTGTTCGTGCCCCACTGCAAAGCCCATCTCGCTACAAATGGCGAAACATTTTCCCCACTTGTTAGCGCTAACGACACATGCTATCGGCACGAGAACATAATTAAGAGGCAGCCTATGGCCCTGCATCCAAAGATCATTGAGGTCACAGACCGCATCCGCAAACGCAGTGAAAAAACGCGCGCGCATTACCTCGCGACAATGGCACATGCCGCAGCAGAAGGCCCGCGCCGGGCACATATGACATGCGGCAATCAGGCTCATGCCTATGCTGCGATGGGGCAAGATCAAAAAACACTATGCGAGGGACAAACCCCAAACCTGGGGATTATCACCGCTTATAATGATATGCTGTCTGCCCATCAGCCCTTTGAAACCTATCCTGCATTGATCCGCGACGCCGCCCGCGCAGTGGGCGGCACGGCGCAGGTCGCAGGCGGTGTACCTGCCATGTGTGATGGCGTTACCCAAGGCCAAACAGGCATGGAGCTTTCGCTTTTTTCACGTGATGTCATCGCTTTAGCCGCAGGTGTTGGCCTGTCGCACAATGTCTATGACGCAGCGGTTTATCTGGGCGTTTGTGATAAGATCGTGCCCGGTCTGGTGATTGCCGCCGCAACCTTTGGCTATATCCCTGCCGTGTTCCTGCCCGCAGGCCCGATGACAAGCGGCCTGCCCAATGATGAAAAGGCCAAGGTCCGCCAACAATTTGCAACAGGTGAAGCGACCCGTGAAGAGCTTATGGCCGCCGAAATCGCCTCATACCACGGGCCGGGCACATGTACGTTTTACGGCACCGCAAACACCAACCAAATGCTGATGGAGTTTATGGGGCTTCATATGCCGGGTGCGTCATTTGTCACACCGGGCACAGATTTGCGCAAGGCTCTCACAATCGCTGGCGCACAGCGCGCGCTTGCTATCACAGCGCTTGGGGATGATTACCGCCCAGTTTATCAGATTTTGGACGAACGCAGCTTTGTAAACGGTCTTGTCGGTCTGATGGCCACAGGTGGGTCAACAAACCTTGTATTGCACCTTCCTGCAATGGCACGCGCTGCTGGTGTTATCCTAGATCTTGAAGATTTCTCAGATATCTCAGAGATCATACCACTGATGGCTAAGGTGTATCCAAATGGGCTTGCTGATGTGAACCATTTCCATGCGGCTGGTGGTCTTGGGTTTATGATTTCTGAGCTGCTGAATGCCGGGCTCTTGCATGATGACACTGAGACTGTCGCAGGCACGGGGCTGGCCCATTACACACAAGATCCCAAGCTCGCGGATGATCAGATCCGGTATGAACCGGGGACAACACAGTCTTTGAACGAGAAAATTCTCCGCCCGGCCACAAACCCATTCCACGCGCATGGGGGGCTGACACAGCTTGCAGGCAACTTGGGGCGCGGGGTGATCAAAACCTCAGCCGTGCAAGAAGACCGCCATATCATCAAAGCCCCGGCCCGTGTCTTTCATTCCCAAGAAGCGGTCAAAGACGCGTTCAAGGCGGGCGAATTCACAAGCGACACAATTATCGTCGTCAGGTTCCAAGGGCCAAAGGCCAATGGCATGCCCGAGCTACATTCGCTCACCCCAACGCTTGCCGTGCTGCAAGATCGCGGATTGCGTGTCGCACTTGTGACCGATGGGCGGATGTCTGGCGCATCGGGCAAGGTGCCATCTGCGATCCACGTTTGCCCTGAGGCAGCCGATGGGGGCCCAATTGCAAAGATCCAAGATGGCGATATGATCTGTCTTGATGCCACCAATGGCACAATTGATGTTTTGGATGTTGATCTTGCGACGCGTGCCCCTGCGCAGGCGGAACTATCCGGTAATGGCACGGGTGTGGGCCGCGAGCTCTTTGCGGTTTTCCGCGAAAACGCAGGGCTTGCAGCAGATGGGGCTTGCGCGATCATGTGATCGCAAACACCCTACTTAATAGTAATAAAACAAAATCTTACGACCCCAAAATAAACCAAAGGACAAAGCGATATGACACCTGAACAAGCCTCGATTGACGCCGCGCGCATTTGCAATCTGGCACCTGTCGTTCCTGTTTTGGTTGTTCATGACGCAGCCCGTGCCCAAAGCCTCGCTCAGGCGCTTGTTGAGGGTGGGTTACCCGCATTGGAGGTCACGCTGCGCACCCCTTCTGCATTAGACGTGATCCGCGAGATGGCACAGGTTGATGGCGGCATCGTAGGTGCAGGTACATTGCTCAGCACCAGCGATGTCGAAAACGCGAAAGCCGCTGGCGCGCAATTTGGGGTCTCACCGGGGGCCACGGATCGGTTGCTTGATGCTTGTGAGGCCAATGATTTGCCGCTCTTACCGGGCACGGCCACCTCAACCGAGGCGATGCGCCTGCTAGAACGTGGCTACACGGTACAAAAATTCTTTCCTGCCGAAGCAAATGGCGGCGCACCTGCGCTCAAAGCGATTGGCGCACCATTGCCGCAGATTAAATTTTGCCCAACGGGCGGGGTGAGCCTGTCGAATGCACCCGCCTATCTGAGCCTGCCCAATACATTATGTGTTGGCGGATCATGGGTCGCACCGCAGTCTTTGGTCGATGCACAAGACTGGGACGCTATCACCGAGCTCGCGCGCGAGGCGTCACAGCTTGCACGTTACCGCCCCCGCGCGGCGCGCCCGCCGCGCCTGCGCGGCTTTTCAGCCGCAGATAAGGCTGCGGTTAGCGTTTGTGTCATCGGGTGATCTGCGGGATGTTCTGCATATAGTGAGAGCAAGGTTTGCACCAATGCGCGTGTATCGCTGCCCACAGGAACGCTCAACGCCCAATCCAAAAAGATCGAGCGGCATTCTTCGGCTGTAATCCCGTCAATCCGGTAGCTTTCTCGGATCAAACCTTTGGGATCATGTGCTTGGGTCATCTATGGCCTCACTTTGGCTGAGCATACGCGTGATAATAGCGTCTGCTTTCGCTGCATGTAAACTTAACGCCGCAGACAGCGCATCAGCTGTTTCCATTTCTGTTTCCCGCAACACAAAACGCAAACCTCCCTGCCCTATGGTTTCCGGCTCTAATACTCTGCCGGTTAGTAATCGTGCAGCGGCCTGCAAGCGCCAAAAAAGCCCCAAGGCCTCGGTGATGTCCCCAGCATCTGCGGCACTCAACCATCCATCAGCGACACCTGCTTGCAATTGTGCAAATGGGTCTTGCGCAAGGTCCCCCCCGCGCAGCGCCGCTGTCTGCACAAAGAGAGCACAATCTTGCAAGCGTCCAGCACCGAGCTTTGCATCCCACAGGCTATCGGGCGGCTTTTCTGCACGCAGTCTCCGGCGCATATCGGCGACATCCGCAAGCAGCGTATCTTGCTGACCTTTTTGCGCGATAATCTCTTTGCGGGCAACCTCAACCAAGTCCGCAAGAGGCTCAGGCCCCGCAACAGCGCGCGCGCGCGTTAAGGCGAGATGCTCCCATGTCCACGCATCCGACATCTGATAATCGCAAAACGATTTATAGGATGTCGCAACAGGCCCTTGCCGCCCTGAGGGGCGTAAACGCATGTCCACTTCATATAACCGCCCCGCAACCATGGGCGCGCTAATCGCTGTGATCAAAGCCTGTGTGAGCCGCGCATAATACGGCCGCGTAGCCAAGGGACGCGGCCCTTGCGACATCGCATCAGCAGGCGCATCATAGATCACAATCAGATCAAGATCAGAGCTGGCGTGCAATTGCCGCGCCCCAAGTGAGCCCATCGCCAAGACAATCGCGCCAAGCCCCGGCGGATCCCCATGTTTGTGGGAAAACTCTGCAATAACATGAGGCCAGAGCACCGATAATACACATTCAGCAAGAGCCGCATATTGCTGCGCGCTGGCTTGCGCATCGATAAGCCCACGCAAATGATGCACACCGATACGAAAATGCCATTCCTTGGCCCATGTGCGGGCGCGGATCAAAAGGCTTTCATAATCCGCACATTCATCTAATGCCGTTTGTAGATCGTGCTTAAGCGCCTCTTGATCAGGCCATGGATCAAAGAATGCACCACCTATGACCGCATCAAAGACACTGGCGTTGCGCGATAAATACTGTGCTAACGCAGGTGCTGTCGCAGCGATATCCACGATCATCCGTGTCAATTGCGGATTGGCCTCAAACAACGCAAAGAGCTGCACCCCAGCCGGTAGCCCGCGTAAAAACCCATCAAACTCGCGCAGCGCTTCCTCGGGTGCTGCCGCCTCTTGTAAGTGCGCCAATATCCCCGGCAAAAGCCGATCAAAACTTTGCACAGCGCGGTCAGACCGAAGCGCAGGATATGTAGGCCAACGATCTGTGGTCTCTTGCGCCCAATCTTGCGACGGCACGTCAACGCGCGGCTCTTCTGGGGCAAAGAAGCCCTCGGTCAGCTCATGCACCTCTTCGAGCCGGTCTTTGATGTCGCGGCGCAATTGCACGGTCTCTTGCCCCATAAATGCAGCAAGCCTGCCAAACCCCTCTGGGGATGTTGGCAAATCATGCGTCTGCGCATCATTGATCATTTGCAAGCGATGCTCCACCTCACGGTGGGCCGCATAATGGTGATAGAGTATCTGCCCTGTTTCCTCGGGTATCCAGCCTGATGCGGCCAATTGCGACAGCCCTTGTTTCGTGCCCCTGCCTCGCAACGATGGGTCACGTCCCCCCGCGATCAATTGCCGGGTTTGGGTAAAGAACTCGATCTCTCGGATACCCCCACGCCCCAGCTTCATATTATGTCCTTCAAGCACAAGCGGCCCATGCAGCCCCTTATGATCGCGGATACGCTGCCGCATATCATGGGCGTCCTGTATCGCTGCAAAATCGAGATGCTTGCGCCAGACAAACGGGCGCAAGGTGTCAAGAAACCGCGCACCTGCTGCGATATCGCCTGCAACCGGGTGGGCTTTGATATAGGCGGCACGTTCCCATGTGCGACCAACGCTTTCGTAATAGCGTTCTGCTGCATCCATAGAGACGCAAACAGGCGTGACAGATGGATCAGGCCGCAAGCGCAGATCGGTACGAAAAACATAACCGCCAAAGCTGGTATCTGACAGGATCGCGGTCATTTTCCGGGTCACCCGAATAAATGCACTGCGCGCATCATGATAATCCGCTGGATCAAAACGCGTTTCGTCAAACAGACAAATCAGATCGATATCAGATGAGTAGTTTAGCTCATCCGCGCCCATCTTGCCCATTGCCAGAACAACCATGCCGCAAGCAGTCACGATATCATCCTCAGACATGCCTGGGATTTTCCCATGCGCGACCTCTGCTGCGATCAAACCTTTGAGGCTCGCGTCAACACATGCGCTGGCAAATCGCGACAATGTCGCGGTCACTGTCGGCAGCTCCCAAGCGCCCGCAAGATCTGCCAATGCAATGATCAGCGCCATGCGTCTTTTCGCTTTGCGCAGGGCGTGTGGCAATTCTTCTAACGTTGGCTGCGTCAGCTGTGAGATGATCGTCTCGATAGCATCTTGTGGTGCATCTAATGCCGCAGCAAGCCAATCCGTCTCATGGGTCAGAAGACCGGATAAATAAGGGCTACAGCCTGCGGTCCCTTTGATCAAAGGCGCATAGCGCGGATCAATCCCTGACAATGTCGCCCAAACATCATCCCCCATCATCTGATCATATGCTCTGGGGCTACGTGTTTGGAGATCAATAAGAGACGACATAATCAAAGGCTACTTTGCACCTGTATGATCGGCAAGCCCACAAAATATATTTGCTGAACCCTTGGGAATGGAGATTTATGATAGTTTTCGCCCAATAAATTAAACGCAACACATTGATACACAAACATAATATTGAAAAATGTAAAAAACATTCACATTACCCCTTGAATGCGTGCTTGTGGCTTCCGATATCAATAATGTGAAAGGCATTCACATCAACATAGCAACAAGGAGCCTAAAATGAACACCGCAACCATGCATCCGACCTCGCAGATGCGTCACTCACACCACCAGCCTGTTTTTTTCGCACGCTGCGAGAACTGGCTTGATGCGCGCGGCAAAGGCGCGTGGATCGCTGCGATGATCATCGGTTTCGTCTTTTTCTGGCCCATTGGCCTCGCCCTTCTGGCTTATATGACTTGGAGCAAAAAAATGTTTCGCAAATCTTGTGAATCTACACGCCACATCCACACGGCAATGACATCTTCGGGCAACCGCGCGTTTGACGCTTATAAAGCCGAAACATTGCGCCGTCTTGAAGATGAGCAAACAAATTTCGAAGCCTTCCTTGCCCGTCTGCGCGACGCAAAGGACAAAGCCGAATTTGATCAGTTCATGGATGACCGCGCGTCATCAGCACCAGAGACCGAGGACACCGAAGCCAAAGCCTAATCAGCCACGACCTAGAAGCTGCCAGATCCCCTCCCTCTGGCAGCTTTTTAATTTTTTCAGAAAGGACATAGACATGCAATCAACGCTTTTTCAGCACCCCGACCCCGCGCAAAATCCAGAATTTTATGAAAACGTGACGCTAAAACGCGGCCTTGCATGGGTGATCGATAGCATTTTAATCGCATTAATCAGCGTAATTTTGCTTCCTTTCACTTTCTTTACCGGAATTTTCTTTTTTCCCGTCATGATGATGGTTATTGGCTTTTTTTACAGGTGGTTCACACTGACCGGCCAAGGATCAACATGGGGAATGCGCCTGATGGCAATTGAATTGAAAGACAAAGATGGGCAAAACTTATCGTCACAAACCGCGATGGTACATACATTTGGCTATAGTATATCCGTTGTTTTTGCGCCCTTACAATTCATCTCAATCGCAATGATGTTTTTATCCTCACGTGGTCAGGGATTAACCGATCATTTGCTTGGAACTGTTGCAATAAATCGTCCGGCCTGACCCCACTATTTTAGAGGGGTGGCGTTTCCCCACCAGATTGTTAAAATAAATCGTAGTTATTTACCTGAGCCAGATGCGTCATACCCTCCCCATTGCTCCGCAGTTTTATGTCACTGCACCTCAACCCTGTCCTTATCTTGAGGACCGGATGGAGCGTAAGCTGTTTACTGCTTTGCAGGGCGAAACAGCGACGCAGCTCAATGATGCGCTTTCCAAACAAGGATTTCGTCGCTCTCAAAATGTGCTTTACAGGCCCTCTTGTGCTGAATGCTCGGCCTGCATGTCGGCCCGTATCCGTGTCGCCGATTTTGTCCCCACCCGTAGTCAAAAACGTGTGATAAAGCGCAATGCGAACCTTGTGCGTACCGCGTCATCGCCCTGGGCCTCAGAAGAACAGTACGAGCTTTTCCGCAAATATCTTGACAGTCGCCATGCGACAGGCGGGATGGCGGATATGGATATGTTCGAATTCGCCGCAATGGTTGAAGAAACCCCAATTCGCACACGATTGATCGAATACGGTGTCCCCGATAGCGGCGGCGTCATTGATGCCGTGTGTCTAACGGATATTCTCGATGACGGGCTGAGCATGGTCTATTCGTTCTACGACCCTGAGTTACAGATCGCATCGCTTGGCACCTATGTTATCCTTGATCATATTGAGATCGCCCGCGAGCTTGGGCTACCATTTGTTTACTTAGGCTATTGGGTGCCCGGCAGCCCCAAGATGGCCTATAAGGAAAAATTCAAAGGTATCGAAGTCTATCATGGGCGTGAATGGACACCACTCACTGACCCAAGTGCATTCGCAAATACAGCGCACCCGCTTTCAACAGACCCGATTGCAGAGCAAGTAGCCAAGATCGACCTCCCCGACGGGCGCCCAACACGGTAACCTGAGCCGTTTAGTTCAATAGATTTGGAATGATCGTCACAAACCCCGGCACAAGTGCGAGTAGTAACAAGCCCAGCACCTGAATGCCGATGAATGGCATCACCCCGCGGTAAATCTGCCCAGTGGTGATATCCTTTGGCGCAACACCTCTGAGATAGAATAAAGCAAAGCCAAATGGCGGGGTCAGGAATGATGTCTGAAGGTTTACAGCGATCATAATCGTCACCCATTTCGGATCAAACGTGCCGCCATAGATCACAGGGCCCACAATCGGGATCACGATGTAAATGATCTCAAGAAAATCGAGCACGAAGCCCAAAACAAAGAGCACGAGCATCACGATGAGAAACACCGTCCATTCGTTATCGAACGACCGTAGGAATTGTTGGATATAATGCTCGCCGCCAAAGGAAATCAGCACAAGGTTTAGCAACTGCGAGCCGATCAGGATGGTAAAGACCATGGATGTGACCTTTGCCGTTTCGCGCACAACAGGCGACAGAACACCGCCCGCAGCGAGTGTCCAGCAGGACCAAAGCAATCCGAACATAGAAAACAAAAACGCGGCAAAGGCCACAAGGAAAGCCACGCGGTTTTCAAACAATACCTCTTCTTTGCCAAGGCGCATGTCGAAATTTGTGCCGACGATTAACATCACGACAATCGCAGCCGTAGTCCATAGCACCATACGGCCCGATTTCCCTTGGTCCTGAAGCTTGCGATAGGTCGCCAGCAGGATCGCCCCCCCGGCCCCAAGTGCCGCCGCAGGGGTTGGGTTTGTGATCCCGCCTAAGATCGAACCGAGCACCGCAATGATCAGCACCAGTGGCGGGAACACAACGCGCAAGATATCATTCGCAAACATCCGGTGCGCTGCGTGTCTAAGGCCATAAAACGTCACGATCAGCGGCAAAGCTATTAACAGCGTCGTCGCCCCCGGTGTCGTGATAGGGCTGACAAGGAGGATATCGACCAACAACAGCGCCAAGACACCTGCCGCCCCAGCGATGAGCGGTGCGGCATGCGCACTTGGCGCGACACCACGTGCGATAGCAAGCGCAAGACCCGCCAAAAGCGCCATGACAGCAATACCTGTGCCAATTGGTGCGGCGGCTTCGATCTTGGCAGTTACGGCGTCTGCACGCTCTTCTGGGCTAAGCTCGCGCGCCTCGACCACGCCGCCTGCGTCATCAATCGCGGCTTGTTCAGCGAGCGCTTGATCCCAGGCTGCCTGCCCATGCAGGTCGATCATTGATGCGGCACAGGTTTCGCTCACGTTAGTGCGTAATGAGGATGTCTGCCCTGCATCTGTGTAGCTGTCCACGATTACAGATTGGTTGCCGACGATATTCACCTGACCAAAGCCAATGATCAGCACGATAAGCCCCACAGGCACAGCAAGGAACCATGTGAGCGCATCATTGCGGGTGATGACCTCTTTGCCATGGCTATCGCCCATCCGCACTGGCGGCGCCTTGCTTGGGTTCATGAGCGCAAAGCCAAATGCATAGGCTGCATAAAGAAACGCAAGCAGGATCCCCGGCAGCAATGCGGCTTGGAATAAGGTGCCAACAGACACAACCGCAGGCTCACCAAGGAATGTCAGAGCATCCGAACAACCAGCAAGCTGCGCGCGCTCTTCTTGTGCCGCAGAATAAAGATCACCAGCCAAGGTGCCCAAGAGCACGATCACAATTGAGGGCGGAATGATCTGCCCCAAGGTGCCAGAGGCCGCGATAACCCCTGTGGAAAGCTCTGGCGAATAGCCGTTCTTGAGCATCGTCGGTAGCGCTAGAAGACCCATTGTCACAACGGTCGCGCCTACAATCCCTGTTGAAGCCGCCAAAAACGCGCCCACGATCACAATCGATACCGCAAGACCACCCGGTAAGGGGCCAAAGACACGGGCCATTGTTGTGAGCAGCTCATCAGCAATGCGCGAGCGTTCCAGCACGATCCCCATCATCACGAACATCAAAACGGCCAGCAACGTTTCAATCGATTGCCCCGCGAGCACGCGTTCGTTCATCCGGTTCACAAGGAAGCCAACGTTGCGATCAAGCGCTTGCTCCCATCCATTGGGGAATAGCGCTGTCGCATAGCGCGGCAAATCAGGGTTTCGGAATACCGATATCGCATCCGCAGGAATGCCTTGGGCAATCAGGGCTGCATATTCTGCCGATCCTGTATCAACCGCCATATGGATCAGATAACCGCTGCTATCCAACCCTGCGATGATCGTGAATGAGATCACCGCCGCGCCACCAATTGCAAAGGCCACAGGAAAACCCGAGAGGATCCCCGCAAACAGCGTCAGAAAGACGATGATGATACCAATTTCTACGCCATCAAGTCCAAAAAGCATGAGAACCCCGCCTTCGCTTTAGTGAATTTCCGCGACCAGCTCGGCCTGTGGATCACCCAAATCATCTTTGTCGAGGTATTTCCCCTCGCTCTCCTCGCCTTCTTTGAACTCAAGATATGAGCGGTAAAAGAAGGCAATCGCCTGTAATAGCACCATCAAGGTGAAGCTCACCAACAGCACTTTGAACATAAAGTAAGCGTTAAACCCATTTGGCGAAAAGCCGATCGTTTCAACATTCCAGCGCAGCGCGCGGGCTTTGGTCAAAAGACGCTCAAGACTGTCCGAGGCCGATGGGTTCGGCACGACAAGATGCCGCCAGAGAAAAAACCATCCGTATAGCCATGTGAGCAAGGCCGCAGGCACCATAAACACGATGCTGCCAAACATATCGATGGCCCGTTTTGTGCGAAAGCTCACAGCGGAATAAATCAGATCGACCCGCACGTGACTGCCCTGCACAAAAGTATAAGCCGCACACATGCACACAATCATCGCGTTATAAAACTTCAGCTCTTCTGACCACCAGCTCACATCATGGGTGATCGTCATCCCAAAGCCTATGGAAATCTCAGAGACCGCAAACACCCTTTGCATAAAGATGATGACGATCTGCTGGAGCACCATCAAAAGCCCCGCCCAAGCAAAGGTGCGGCCAACGATATTTGCAAAGCCTTCCAACCCACGCACGCAGCCCCACATAAAGCGGTTAAAGACCATACCAATGATCGTGACGGCTAAAAACAGAGCAAAGACCACAAAGAACAATTCAGCCGAGGCACCATAATAGATAAAGCGCATCAGGCTTTGTTTTACTTCCGCGTCAGGCATGTTTCCATTGATATAAGGAAGCCACGCAAGCCATTGATCTGTATTAAGAAGTGCCGCACCTATATTATAGGGTGCCTCGAGTAAATTCCCCAAGACATATTGCGCACTCCCGCCCATCTCAAATTGGTCAAGACAGCTGATTGTGTCCTCTTCGGATGCACGGAAAAATCCTGTGCAGACGATCTCTTCGTCCATAATGTCCCCCCCGTCTTGCATGGGGGCCTCATGAGGCCCGCACCACGCGAAAATCTGTCGTCATTTGGCGCGACCTTGCGGTAAGGCCGCGCCAAAATATGTCGTAAATCGCTTTGGGCTTAGCCCATGACGCGGTCACGCTGCGTGCGGTACGCACCCTCAGAGCGGGTGATCCAGCCAGAAGACGCAGCCATTGACGCATTGTATGACGCGCGCAGACGGTCATAGAGATCATCACCAGCATACTGGTCCATGGTCTCTTTTGCGGCTGTGCCCATTGCGTCCCAAACACTGTCTGGGAATTCGAGCACTTTGACACCACCAGCCTGCAAACGCTGAAGCGCTGCACCGTTGTTGTTCATGAACTGTGCAAGGTTCCACTGGTGTGCTTCGCCCGCTGCGATCTCGATGATCTTTTGATGCGCGGGTGAAAGGCTATCAAACACATCGAGGTTTGTTGCCAATGAAAGCGCTGCACCTGGCTCATGCATACCAGCTGTATAGTAGAACTTGGTGATTTCCTGGAAACCAGCCTTTTCATCTGCCCAAGGGCCGATCCACTCAGTGCCGTCAATCGCACCAGACGCTAGCGCCTGATACACTTCTGCACCTGGCAAGTTCTGGACGGATGCACCCATGCGGCCCAGCGCTTGACCACCAAGACCCGGCATGCGGAATTTCAGACCTTGAAAATCCTCAGGACCTGCGATCTCTTTGGCAAACCAGCCACCCGCTTGTGGGCCTGTGTTACCGGCAAGGAATGACTTCAAACCAAAGATTGAGCCAAGCTCATCATGGTAGCCATGGCCTTCGCCATTGTAATACCAGTTTGAAATCTCTTGCGGTGTCATGCCGAAAGGAACAGACGTAAAGAATGCATAGCCTGGGTGCTGACCAACAAAGTAATAGTCAGCGCCGTGGTACATATCAGCCTGACCAGAGGTCACAGCGTCAAAGACTTCGAATGCGCCAACGAGTTCGCCAGCGGCTTTCAGGTCAATTGTCAGGCTTCCGTCTGACATTGCAGTGATTGTGTCAGCAGCACGCTGTGCGGCATCATGCACACCAGCAAGCCCACGACCCCAAGTTGTCACGAGGGTCAGTGTCCGCTTACCCTGCGCATATGCAGGAGCAGCTAATGTAGACGCAGCGGCAGCTGTGCCACCCAAAGCGGAATTTCTCAAAAACGAGCGACGATCCATGTGGTTTCCTCCCTGTCATCACCATTGGCCAAGCTAAATTGCCCCGACCGATGGCGGATCTCTTCGTGTTGAGATGCTAGCCAATGAATTTGCAAAGCGGAATACGTAGTATTGCGTATTTTGTTATTTTTTCTGACCAATTCAGTCTATGTTTTCGCTAACAATCCACCTAGGCGGCTAACCCACCATTGAAAACAGCTTTGCGTTAACAGCGATTCCCTACTACCCAAAGGACATGTCAGCGCATGTATCACGGCTTCGGGAAATGATCGCTTTGTCCTATGGGCAAAAGGTATTTTTGCTAGCGACGCTACCGATGATTATCGCGATATCCTTGATTGCTTTGGTCGTAACCAGCCAATCACGACAGCTTGCCGAGCGTGAAATTGCGGCGCTAGAAACACAATTAATTGAGGCCAAGCGCGAAGAACTGCGCAATTATCTCTCAATTGCGCGCACCGCATTTGTGAACACATATGGGCGCGCAGCCCCGGATGATGAAGGAGCAAAACTCGCTGTCAGTCGCGAGCTTTCCGCAATGCTTTATGGGCAGGACGGGTATTTCTTTGTGTTTGATTATGATGGGGTCAACATCGTAGCGCCGCGTCAGACGTATCTCATCGGAAAAGATTGGTCCGGGCTTAAAGATCAAAATGGTATCCCGATCACGGATGAGTTGATCCGCATCGCGCGCACGGGCGGTGGGTATCATAGTTTTGATTGGCAAAAACCGACTACTGGCCAAACCGCAAGAATGATCGCCTATGTGAATGGCCTGCAAGACTGGCGATGGGCCGTCGGCACGGGGATCTTTATTGATGACGTCTTGCAGAATGTGGCCGCCGCACGTGCTGATGTTGAAAACCGAATCAATCGCACATCGCTTTATATCGCGGTGATTGCCAGTATCGCTGTCATCGGGGTCTTTGTCTCTGGCATCGTTCTCAACATCCGCGAACGCAGGCTTGCGGATACAAAGCTTAAGGCGCTCACCCAAAGGATCATTGATACACAAGAAGAAGAACGCAGCCGCGTTGCGCGTGAGCTGCATGATGGCATTAGCCAAATGCTTGTCGGTGTACGTTACGCGCTTGAGCTGACGCGCAAGCGTCTTAGCCTTGGTCAAACCAGCGCAGATGAAAGCCTGAACAAAGGCATTGCAGGTTTAGGCGGCACGATCCAAGAGGTGCGGCGTATTTCACGCGATCTACGGCCTGCGGTGCTTGATGATCTGGGCTTGGGCCCTGCCCTGCAAGCCCTGACAGAAGACTTTCATCAACGCACAGGCACACCCGTCGAATTTGAAACGGTTGTGTTTCGCAACCGACTTGATCAAGACGCGCGAATTGCGCTTTACCGGATCGCACAAGAGGCGCTTACCAATATAGAGCGCCACGCCAAAGCATCCGAAGTCGCGGTTTCGCTCGCGGGCACGCGTCAGGGTGCGCTTTTACAGATCAGTGACAATGGCAAAGGGTTTTCAGTCGCGCCAAAACAAACCGGCCTTGGATTACGCAACATGCAAGAACGGGTTGAACAATTGGGCGGGACGCTGAAAATATCCAGCACGAAAACCGGCACAACGATCAAAGCACTTGTCCCGCTAAGCCATATGTTGCGCCCACAAAACATGGAAAAGGAATACGCATCATGATCCGTGTTGCTATTGTTGATGATCATCCCATGGTCGCCGAAGGGATACAAGCAATCTTAGAAAGCTATGATGACATCCGCGTGGTGAGCGTTTTGTCATCCGGTCAGGATGCTGTTGCGCAAGTGCAAGACTTGCAGCCCGATGTCATGCTTTTAGACCTAAATATGCCGGGCTTATCGGGGCTCAATGCGACCGAGATGATCCTTGAGAACTGCCCAGACACGCATATCCTGATCCTATCGATGCATGACAGCCCCGAGTATATTTCAACTGCCATGGCCCATGGTGCAAAAGGTTATGTGCTCAAAGACGTCCCAACCGAAGAGATTTACACAGCGATCAAGACCGTAACAGGCGGCGAACAGTATTTATGTACAGGGGCAAAAATCGCGCTTGAGCCGAAAATTTCAGACGGGCGTGAGCCGTTAACAAGCCGCGAACAAACAATCCTACTCGCGCTCGCGCAAGGACGATCAAACAAAGAGGTCGCCGCACAACTCAGCATCTCCGTGCGCACTGTGGAAACCCATCGCAACAATATCAAACGCAAGCTTGGGATTAGCTCGACCGCTGGGCTCACGCGTTATGCGATGGAACACGGTGTTTTGCAGGGCACAGGGATTTAAACCCCGATTGTATTCTGCACATTCGATCCTACATACCTTTGACCAATAATAATGAGATAAAAAATGACAGAGACATATACACCGCCTGAGGTTTGGACATGGGACGCCGAAAACGGTGGCCAGTTTGCCAGCATCAATCGCCCCATTGCAGGCCCGACCCACGACAAAGAGCGCCCAATAGGGAAACACCCGCTTCAGCTCTATTCATTGGCCACGCCCAATGGTGTGAAGGTCACGATCATGCTCGAAGAGCTGCTTGCCGCTGGGCATAAGGGGGCTGAATACGATGCGTGGTTGATCAAAATCCAAGAGGGTGATCAATTCAGCTCTGGCTTTGTGGATGTGAACCCTAATTCAAAAATCCCTGCGCTGATGGACGAAGACACAGGCGTGCGCGTGTTTGAAAGCGGTGCAATCCTGCTTTATCTCGCCGAAAAATTCGGCGCATTCTTACCAAAGGATGCCAAAGCACGGGCTGAGACGCTTAATTGGCTGTTTTGGTTGCAAGGGTCCGCCCCCTACCTTGGTGGCGGGTTCGGCCATTTCTACGCTTACGCGCCTGAGAAATTCGAATACCCCATTAATCGCTTTGCGATGGAAACCAAACGCCAGCTTGATGTGCTTGATCGCCGTTTGGGCGAGGCGCGCTATTTGGGCGGTGATGAATACTCAATCGCGGATATGGCGACATTCCCTTGGTATGGCGCACTTGTCATGAATCTTGTTTATGACGCGG
>CAKMZE010000056.1:0-206 GCA_929200295.1 uncultured Alphaproteobacteria bacterium | reverse complement strand
AAGTTTCTCGACACCGCCTCATATAAAAACGTGAACAGATGGACCCAAGAGATCGCCGCCCGCCCCGCTGTGATCCGCGGCAAAAAGGTCAACCGCGCATGGGGTGAGCCAAGCGACCAGCTACACGAGCGGCATGACGCGAGCGACTTTGACACCAAGACACAAGATAAAGTCGCACCACCAAAAGAATAATTCTTGACCCAAAT
>CAKMZE010000055.1:16726-18066 GCA_929200295.1 uncultured Alphaproteobacteria bacterium | reverse complement strand
CTGACCCGTGGCGCGAGTGCCTGCGCCGCCGTCCGTGTCAACGCCCATAGCCCCATTTTCGCAAGTGTATAGCTCATAAATTCTGGGGTCAGTTTATGTACCCGTTGGTCAATCATATTGATGACCAAAGCCTGTGCGACAGGCTCCCCAGCGTGATCTGGCAGTGGCTCTGGCGCGTGCGCGGCAAGCGCTTGTGTTAGCACAAATGGCGCGCGCAGATTGCTTTCTATATGCCTGTTCCAGCTTTCGCGTGTTGCAGTGCTGATCGTATCATATTCAAAGACAGAGGCATTATTGATGAGCACGCTGGGCGCCGTGCCCAACGCCGCAGTGGCGCTTGGGAAAAGCGCCTGTGTTTGCGTTTCATCCAAGAGGTCGGCTTGTAATGCAACAGCGCGCTGCCCGAGCGATTGAATCTCAGCGACGGTTTCTTCGGCACCAGCTTTTGAGCTGGCGTAATGCACCGCGATATCATAGCCGCGCCCGGCGAGGAAAAGTGCCATCGCCCGCCCGAGCCGTGCACCCGCACCTGTGACCAAAGCTGCTGGCATCCGTTCTCTCCTTATGATCTCGTCTTGCAGCTGCACGGACCTTTCCCGATGCGGTAGCGTCCACATGACCTGCATTTCGCGGCAGCAAGCCGCGCTTGTCCCGGGAATTGCCATTTCCCGAAAATCGCCAATACGCCCATAAAGGCGAGAAACAGGAATATGATTTTGACCAGCACGCTAGAGCCCAAATCGCGCGAATGCGGCGCGATCTTCGAGCGAGGCGACTGTATCGTTCAGCACAGATGCGCCAAACCGGGACATCAGTGATTTGCGCTGGCTGTAGTTGCGGAACTTGACCTTGTCACCAAAGCGTTCCTTCATCTTCGGAACCAAATGCGCGATCCCATCGACAAGGCCCTCATCAACGGCCTTTTGCCCGATAAAGACCTCTCCGGTGAAGAGATCAGGGTTTTGTGATAGCTTGTCGCCACGGCGGCTTTTGACCCAAGCGATAAACGTCTCGTGCAAGTCTTCGAGCCAGCCTTTGAGCCGGGTCACATCCTTGGCGTTCTCGGGCTTGAATGGGTCGAGCATCGATTTTGATTTGCCTGCGGTATAAACGCGGCGCTCAACCCCGTAGCGGTCAATAGCATCATGCAGGCCAAAGCCCGCAGAGATCACGCCGATAGAGCCGGTCAAAGAGCACGCATCAACAAAAATCTCGTCAGCCGCAGCGGCGAGCCAATACCCGCCTGATGCGGCGACATCCTCAACAAAGGCAAACACAGGTGTTTCTGTTTCAGCCGCAAGTCTGCGAATGCGTGCTGCAATGAGCGACGATTGAACAGG
>CAKMZE010000055.1:252-16716 GCA_929200295.1 uncultured Alphaproteobacteria bacterium | reverse complement strand
CCTTTTTCAAAGGCCTTTTTAATCACGGGGGCAAGGGTCGCATCATTGAGCCCGCGCGCGCCCGTTGTGATCGCCCCTTGCAGACGGATGACCGCGACAAAGGGTGTTTCGTTCATAAATGGGATATAGCGTTTCATATACGATACGTAGGCCTCACACTGCGTTTCACAAGACGATTTTATTGGCGAATGCGCCATCCTGTTCTGAAAATCCACCAAATCGCCCCGAGGCAGATCGCTGTAAAGAGCGCGATAGCAAAGAGCGACAGCCCAATACCCACATCCGCTGTGCCAAAGAATGACCAGCGAAAGCCGCTGATCAGGTAGACCACCGGGTTAAACATCGTGATCGATTGCCAGACCGGTGGCAGCATGGTGATTGAATAAAAGCTACCACCCAAGAACACCAAAGGCGTGATGATGAGCAGGGGGATGAGCTGTAGTTGCTCAAAATTCCCAGCCCAGATGCCAATGATAAAGCCCAAGAGAGAAAAGCTAAAACATGTGAGCACGAGAAAAGCGAGCATTGCAGCAGGGTGCGCAATCTGGATGTCCACAAACATATAGGCGGTGCCAAGGATGATCATCCCGATAAACATCGCCTTTGTCGCCGCTGCACCAACGTAGCCGATGGTGATTTCGAGAAAGCTCACCGGGGCTGAAAGCAGTTCATAAATCGTGCCGATGAACTTTGGAAAATATATCCCAAACGATGCGTTTGATGTGGCTTGCGTCATCACCGAGAGCATAATTAACCCCGGCACGATAAAACTGCCATAACTGACCCCTTCAACATTATCGATCCGGCTGCCGATCGCGGCGCCAAAGACCACAAAGTAAAGTGAGGTTGAGATCACGGGCGAGATGATGCTTTGCATCATTGTACGAAAAAACCGGGCCATCTCGAATTTATAGATGGCTGAAATCGCTATAAAATTCATGTGTCTTCCTTCACGAGGCCAACAAAAATGTCTTCCAGACTACTTTGCTGGGTTTGGATATCCACCAATTGTAGCCCAGTCTTTTGCAAATCATTGAGCAAGGTTGTGATGCCCGTTCGTTCGTTTTTTGTATCGTAGGTATATGTGAGCGTCGTGCCCTCTGCGGTGAGCTGATAACCCGAGAGCGCTTTGGGGAGCTTATCAACTGGCGCGCTGACTTCGATCTGTAATTGCTTCTTGCCCATTTGCGCCATAAGCTCTGCCTTGTCCTGTACAAGCAGGATCTCGCCCTTGCTGATCACGCCGATACGGTCAGCAATTGCTTCGGCTTCTTCGATGTAATGTGTGGTGAGGATGATCGTCACACCTGCGGCCTTTAGGCCAGCGACGATATCCCACATGTCCTTGCGCAGCTCGACATCCACGCCTGCTGTTGGTTCATCGAGGAAGAGCACGCGCGGCTCATGCGACAGCGCTTTGGCAATGAGTACGCGGCGTTTCATCCCGCCAGAGAGCATCATGATCCGGCTGTCTTTTTTATCATCAAGCGAGAGCTGTTTGAGGATCGCATCAATTTTTGCGTCATCCCGTGGCTTGCCAAAGAGGCCGCGTGAGAATTGGACGGTGTTCATGACCGTTTCAAATGGCTCTAGATTGATTTCTTGTGGCACAAGGCCGATCAAACCGCGCGCTGCACGAAAGCCTGTTTGTGTATCGTGGCCACCCACTGATATCGCACCACTGGTTGGCACAGTGATGCCGCAGATCGTTGAAATTAAAGTTGTTTTTCCCGCGCCATTTGGCCCGAGTAATGCGAGGATTTCACCCTCTTCGATCTCAAGGTTGACCCCCTTGAGCGCTTCGAAACCTGATTGATAGGATTTGCGCAAATTCTGTACTGAAACAATTGATGACATGAATACCTCATTAAAATCTTAGCCCGAACCTAGAACGCTCCTAGGGAAAGTGAAAGGGGCGTTAGCCCATCTTTTGCGCCATCTCTAACATCCGCTGTGCAAAACCCCATTCATTGTCGTACCAGCCAAAGACCCTTAGCAGCCCGCCTTGGGTCATTCGGCACTCTGGCAAAGCAACAACCAGGCTTTCGGGTCGTGCCCTTAGATCGGTTGAGACGAGCGGTTTTTCAGTGGGGCCGATGATAGGTTTTTGGTCGTTTAGGACAGTTGTGACTGCGTCTAATGTGACGGGGTGGCCGAGTGTCACTGTCAAATCCACAGCTGAAACAGAGGCAACAGGCACGCGCACAGCGGCCCCCTCAATGCGCCCGGCGATATCGGGGAGAACCTGATCGAGTAGGCGCATGGCAGATGTCGTTGTCGGAACCATTGATAGGGCCGCAGCCCGGCTGCGCATCATATCGCCGCGCGGCGCATCAATTGTGGGTTGACTGCCCGTATAGCAATGGATCGTGGTCATCCACCCTGTCTGCACACCCCAATTGTCATGAAGCACCCGGACCAATGGGGCGAGCGCATTGGTGGTGCATGAGGCATTTGATACGATCGTTTGATCGGTGAGCACCCCATCGTTTGCGCCGATCACCACTGTGGCATCGGCTGCATCTGATGGCCCCGAAATCAGGACGCGTTTGGCACCTGCGCGCAAGCCGCGTTCAGCAATATCGCGTATATCCGCCTTGCCCGTGCATTCTGCAACGACATCGACGCCTGTGAGATCAAGCGTTGTCAAATCCGAGGTCGTATGTAGTGGAAGCGTGTGCCCGTTGATATGTAATCCATTCCCATCACAGGCGATCTCACCCGGAAAACGACCAAAAACACTATCAAACTCAAACAGATGCGCAATCAGTTCGGGCGCTGCGATATCGTTCAGGCCCACGACGTTAAGATCTGGCGCGGCACCTGTTGCCCAAGCCCGCAACATCGTGCGGCCGATCCGACCGAGCCCGTTGATGAATATAGTGGTCATATCCTGCGCCTCTTTTTGCCCTAAGGTTGCATGGTTTTCAGCCCATGGAAACCTGAAAAAGGCGGGCCCATCTATGTGGGGTCATCGTTGCCTTGACATCCAATGGAAGAGTTTCCCCTTAGTTGATTGCGCGATTGCGTGTATTAAGCCCGCAGTAACAAGGAGGGAAAAGTACAATGAATAAACAAATCGCAGAATTTATAGGCACCTTTACACTGGTGCTATTTGGATGTGGCGCGGCTGTGATCGCGGGTGCGGACATCGGACTTACCGGGATTAGTTTCGCCTTTGGTTTGGCATTGATTGGTATGGCTTACGGTATCGGCGCGGTCTCTGGCTGTCATATCAACCCGGCTGTGTCACTTGGTGCCGTTGCCGCGGGTCGCATGACGGTGTCTGAGGCTATCGGCTACATCATCGCGCAGGTTTTGGGTGCTATCGCCGCCGCGGCTGTTTTACTGCTGATCATGTCTGGCAAAGCAGATTACGCTATTGCTGAAAACGGTCTTGGTCAAAACGGCTGGGGTGCGGGATACCTCGGCGAGTACACAATGATGTCTGCCTTTGTGTTTGAAGTTGTTGCAACGTTTCTGTTCATGGTTGTGATTTTAGGCGCAACGGGAAATGGCGCACCAACGGCTATGGCAGGTCTCGCGATTGGTCTGGCTCTTGTGGTAATTCACTTGGTGGGTATCAATGTAACAGGCGTATCCGTGAACCCAGCCCGGTCTATCGGGCCTGCGCTCTTTGTTGGCGGTACTGCACTTACCCAGCTTTGGCTGTTTATCGTGGCACCTATCATTGGTGCTGTTGCTGCGGGTCTGCTGTTTAAAAGCGGCGTTCTTGATAGCGCTGACTGATATCTCATAAAGCATGAAATTCCTAAAACGCCCGTGGTCACCGCGGGCGTTTTGCTTTAGCGGTATTGTGGCGATATCGTCGCATTACATGCTGTGCGCAGGCTGGCTCTTCCCAATTGGTATAATCCCGTGTAAGGCCCTCCCCATCTTGAGATGTTAAGCGCCCGGACCCAGCGCTATCCCGATGCATGGGGCAAGATGAAAGGGGTCAGAGGGAATACGCCCTCTACGCAAAATGGCCAGCGTGCCAAAAGGAAAACATAGATGTTTAATGAAGTGAAAAAATCAATCAAGTGGGGCCAGGAAACGCTGACACTTGAAACAGGCAAGGTTGCCCGCCAGGCAGATGGCACCGTCATCGCCACAATGGGTGAAACCAGTGTCATGGCGAACGTGACATTCGCGCGCCAGCAAAAACCAGGGCAGGACTTCTTTCCACTGACTGTCCACTACCAAGAGAAATATTACGCCGCCGGCAAAGTGCCAGGCGGTTTTTTTAAGCGCGAAGCGCGTCCAACTGAAAAAGAGACGCTAACATCACGTTTGATCGACCGTCCGATCCGTCCGCTTTTCGTGCCGGGCTTTAAGAACGAAGTATTGGTGATGTGTACTGTGCTTAGCCACGATCTGGTGAATGACCCGGATATGCTGGCGATGATCGCAGCCTCTGCGGCGCTTACAATCTCGGGCGCACCGTTCATGGGTCCGATTGCGGCTTGCCGTGTGGGTTATGAAGATGGGGATTATATCCTCAACCCTGAAATGGACGATATGCATGATCTGCGCACCAACCCAGAGCAGCGTCTTGATCTTGTTGTTGCAGGCACCAAAGATGCGGTGATGATGGTCGAATCCGAGGCCTATGAGCTGACCGAAGAAGAAATGCTCGGTGCGGTTACATTCGCCCACGAAAACATTCAGCCTGTCATCGATATGATCATTGATCTTGCAGAAGATTGCGCAAAAGAGCCATTTAATTTTGCGCCAACTGATTATTCGGCCTTGTCAGCCGCTGTGACCGCAGCTGGCGAAGATAAAATGCGCGCGGCTTACGCCATCACAGACAAGCAAGAGCGCACCGCAGCTGTTTCCGCTGCCCGCGATGAGATCATCGCAAACCTCACACAAGAAGAGCAAGAAGATGGCAGCCTAAGTGCTGCGTTGAAAAAGCTCGAATCCAATGTGCTGCGCGGCGATGTTGTGAAAAACGGTAAGCGGATCGATGGCCGGGCTTTGGATGAAATCCGCCCTATCGTTTCAGAAACCGGTATCTTGCCACGGACCCATGGATCTGCGCTCTTTACCCGTGGGGAAACACAGGGTCTTGTTGTGACAACGTTGGGCACTGGCGATGATGAGCAGATGATTGATGCGCTTTCGGGCATGTATAAATCAAACTTCATGCTGCATTATAATTTCCCACCGTATTCTGTTGGTGAAGTTGGCCGTGTTGGTGGCCCCGGCCGTCGTGAGATCGGCCATGGTAAGCTTGCTTGGCGTGCTTTGCAGGCGGTTCTGCCTGCTGCAACAGATTTCCCCTACACCATTCGCCTGGTGTCTGAGATCACTGAATCCAACGGCTCCAGCTCAATGGCGTCTGTCTGCGGTGGGTCACTGTCGATGATGGATGCAGGCGTGCCGCTTAAGGCCGCTGTGGCGGGTGTTGCGATGGGTCTGGTGATGGAAGATGATGGCGAATATGCGATCCTTTCCGATATCTTAGGTGACGAAGACCACCTTGGTGACATGGACTTTAAGGTCGCAGGCACTGAGAACGGCATCACATCCTTGCAGATGGACATCAAAATCGCGGGCATCACGCCTGAGATCATGTCAAAAGCATTGGCGCAGGCCAAAGCAGGCCGTTTGCATATCCTAGGTGAGATGGACAAAGCATTGTCTGGCGCAAAAGATCTTGGCGTGCATGCGCCTAAGATTGAGACCATGCAGGTGCCCACGGATAAAATTCGTGAGGTGATCGGCTCGGGTGGTAAAGTCATCCGCGAGATCGTTGAAACATCGGGCGCGAAGGTCGATATCAACGATGACGGTGTGATCAAACTGGCGTCTAACGATGCCGAAGCGATCAAGAAAGCCTATGACATGATTCACTCAATCGTGGCAGAGCCAGAAGAAGGCGTGATCTACAAAGGCACGGTCGTTAAGCTGGTTGATTTCGGGGCGTTCGTGAACTTCTTTGGAAAGCGTGACGGTCTCGTCCATGTCTCACAAATCGAGAACCGCCGTCTGAACCACCCATCTGATGTGCTCAAAGAGGGTCAAGAGGTTTGGGTCAAACTGCTCGGCTTTGATGACCGCGGCAAGGTGCGCCTTGCAATGAAAATGGTCGATCAGGAAACTGGTAAAGAGATCGAAAAAGAAGAATCAGCAGAGTAAGTCTCTGATTCATCATTATCTCAAAGCCCCGGCGGAGACGTTGGGGCTTTTTTGTTGCGGAATTTGGCTTGTCGCAAATTATGAACTTCGTGTCGCAAATCGTGCATTCGAGATTCTACAATATGGTACTCCTCTTAGGGGTGTATCTATATATAGATTGCATCCGAAGAAAGAACTTCTCAACTTCCGGTTAAGCCTAATATCGATAGGTGAGATGTAAATAGCAGAAAAGCGAAAATAATCGTAAAATATACAATGGAGTTTTAATGTCTGCTCAATACGCAATACCGAAGCTTTGGACAAAAGTTGCCGAGCTTGGTTACCCTAGGTCACACCGTGGGGTAATTAGGTTGCGCAATAAAGATCGGAATTTTGTACCTCCAATGTCCTCGGAAATTTCGAACAGGTTAATCGAAACGAAATTCAACCCAGATTATCCTTCTCTTGTAAGTGAGAATATTGCTTGGGATCTATTTTCGATACTTAATCACCACCTTGTTCAGGATGAGAAGGCGCAGTTATACGATGGTGATATAATTAGGTTTAGTCATTGCGTGCGTGGACTAAGTAATTTGTTGGGCGAACAAAACAGTGAACATGGAACTCGAATTAGTAATCTATCTGAAAGTTCTAGCTTGCCTGAGGAAATTGTACGATCTGTTTGTTTAGGTAAGCGCTACCCACTTGAGATTTGCGAGCGTGTTGTGAAGGCATCCGGGATACATTGTGAAATAGAAATTCCAAGAGCCAGAAGAGCAAGCCCTGAAAGCGACTCAAGAATTCTTAGCATGGTCTTTGAAGAATTCGAGTAAATTCGAAACTTTTCGCATTGCTTCAGTTTATTGTTTTTTCTGTACAGTGATTTCATTTATCTACAGCTATGCATGCCTTTAGGGAAGTGTGAACATGTCCCTGAAAGGAGAGCTAAATGACCAATAATCATAAAAAACGCTCAGTCATTGAAATGCGGGCAATAATTAAGCGCTATCGTTGGCAACGCCACCAATTCATGACCCAATAACCATATAATGGCCCTAGATTTCTAGGGCCATTATATGTCTGATCAATTTTGAGATTTTGCTTTTAAATAAACACATTCCAATTGGTACACTGTGTTAGGTGAGGGATGTCTTTTTAGGTCGTAAAAATGTCGAAATAAGTTAAGTCTATTGCGTATAAACTGTCACTCTCACATCATCCAAATAGATAGGAGCTGCCACCGATGTCTGTCTCAACAGGAATTGCCGCAGGTTATGACGCCGAGCCTGCGAAATCAAAATCCTTGCTTGCTGATGCTTATACGCAAGACACATGGTTTGATGCAGATTTACGCAAGGTGATCAGCAAGACATGGCAATGGGTCTGCCATGTTGAAAAAACCCGTGATCCGGGGGCCTATGTCACCGTTGATATCGCGGGCCATCCAATTGCGATTGTGCGGGGCAAAGACGGGGTTTTGCGGGCGTTTTACAATGTGTGTAAACACCGTGCGCATGAGCTTTTGTCGGGTGAAGGCAATACAACCCGCATTATGTGCCCCTATCATGCTTGGGTTTACAAGCTCGACGGGCAGCTCGCCCGCGCGCCGCACACGGAAAACCTACATGATTTCCAGACCTCCGAGATTTGTCTTGATGAGGTGAAGGTCGAAGAGTTTTGCGGCTTTGTCTTTGTGAACCTTGATCCCAAAGCAGTTTCTTTGTCAGAGCAATCGGGTAATCTCGAAACCGAAGTACGTCATTGGGCGCCAGATGTGGATCAGCTGACCTTTGGTCACCGTCTGACCTATGACATCAAATCCAACTGGAAGAACGTCGTTGATAATTTCCTTGAGTGCTATCACTGCCCAACAGCGCATAAGGATTTCTGTGATCTTGTGGATATGGATAGCTATAAGGTTACGACCTATGGGATTTATTCCAGTCATATGGCGGATGCGGGCAATGGGGCGAACAGCGCCTATGATGTGTCAAACGCGACGGTCAAAACCCACGCGGTATGGTGGCTTTATCCGACCACATGCCTGATGCGGTATCCCGGACGGTCGAGCATGATTGTGCTCAACATCATTCCTATTGGCCCAGACCGCACGTTAGAAACCTATGATTTCTTTCTTGAAACACCAGAGCCTGACGAAATGGAACTGGATGCGATCCGATATTTGGATGAGGTGTTGCAGGTTGAAGATATCGGGCTTGTGGAAAGCGTACAGCGTGAGATGAACACGCCAGCATTTACCCAAGGACGGATCGTGCATGACCCTGATGGGTCTGGCAAATCAGAGCATGCGGTGCATCATTTTCATGGCCTTGTCTTAGATGCCTATGCGCAAGGCGCATCATAGATGCCGCGTCAGGCATTGATCACTGGGAAGCCTGCGCTGATTGTCGTTGATATTCAGGCTAGCACATTCATTGATGACAGCACTGTTCGGTCTATTCCGAATATGGCGGGCTATAAGGACCGTATGCATAAGGCATGCGACCTTGTCGCCGCGGCGCGCGAAGCAACTATCCCTGTGATCTTTATTCAAGAGGCGCATCGCCCGGATCTCGTGGACTTTGGCCGCGAACTGGACGGCGCGGAGGATGTGCATTGTCTCGAAGGCGACCCGCGCACTGAATTGGCTCATGCTGAGCTCAAGATCACAGCCTCTGACTATACGATCAAAAAGCGGCGCTACTCTGCCTTTTTCGGCACCGATCTTGAGATCCTGCTGAAAGGCTTAAAAGCTGAAACGTTGATCTTATGTGGTGGGCTTACTGATGTCTGCGTGCATTACACCTTCGCTGATGCGCACCAGCTTGATTACTATTGCCGTGTCGTCGAAGACTGCACTGGCGGATCTAGTGAAAAGGCGCACCGCGCCTCATTGGATGCAATGGAATATCTGCAAACCGGGGCTGTTTGCAGCTTTGAAACGGTCACCACAGAATTTAAGAAAGCTGACCCCATATGACGACCCCCCCACCCAATATTGTTGTGATCATGGCAGATCAGCTCGCTCCGCATTTTACGGGCGCTTATGGGCATGAGATCGCAAAGACCCCGCATTTGGATGCGCTCGCGGCCCGTGGCATGCGCTTTGATGCGGCTTATTGCAATTCGCCGCTTTGCGCGCCTTCGCGGTTTGCCTTTATGTCGGGGCAATTGATCAGCCGTATCGCGGCCTATGACAATGCGTCAGAGTTTAAGGCCACGACACCCACATTTGCGCATTACCTGAAATCATTGGGGTATCGCACGTGTCTATCTGGCAAGATGCATTTCGTGGGCCCAGATCAGAAACATGGGTTCGAAGACCGCGTCACGACAGATATCTACCCGGCCGATTTTGCATGGACACCCGATTGGGAGGCCCATGATGAGCGGATCGATAAGTGGTATCATAACATGCAAACGGTCAAGGAAAGCGGGATCGCGCAAGCGACATTTCAGATCGATTACGATGATGAGGTTGGCTTTGCCGCGCGCCGCTGGTTGATGAATGCAGCCCGTGAAAAAGCACATGGGCGCCGCGATCCATTTGCTCTCGTGGCGAGCTTTATTCATCCGCATGATCCATATGTGGCGCGCCCCGAATGGTGGGATCTCTATGCGGATGATGAGATCGCAATGCCCGCATTCGTGCCAGAACCCGCGGCGCAGGACCCGTTTTCAAAGCGTCTTATGGATGGGATCGAGGCCTCGTATGTGCCGCTGACCGAGGCAGAGGTGCGCCGTGCGCGGCATGCCTATCTGGCGAATGTCAGCTATTTTGACAGCAAAATCGGCGAGATCGTGAAAACGCTTGATGAAATAGGTGAGCTGGAAAATACCATCGTGATCGTCACGGCGGATCATGGTGATATGCTTGGTGAGCGTGGGTTGTGGTACAAGATGAATTTCTTTGAACACTCCGCACGGGTGCCGCTGGTGATGGCGGGGCCGGGGGTTACTATGGGAACCACGCCTAATGCCTGCTCTTTGGTTGATCTCTTGCCGACGTTTTTGGATATCGCGGGTGGCTCAACCGATGTGCTGGGTGAACCGATTGATGGGCGCAGCCTGATGCCATTGGCGCGTGGAGAGGATGACCCAACAGATGTCGCGATCGGTGAATATTGCGCCGAGATGACCCCCTATCCGGTCATTATGATCCGGCGCGGGCCGTTGAAATATATCCACTGCGATGTGGACCCACCACAATTATACGATGTGGTGTCTGATCCTTTGGAAACCACGAACCTCGCCACTGACCCGGCTTATGCCAAACAGGCGGCGGATTTCGCGCAAGAGGTTGCGCAACGCTGGGACGGAGAGGCGCTGCGCACAAAAGTGATCGCCACCCAGAAATCCCGCCGTGCACTGCATGCCGCAATGGAAGCAGGTGCTGGTGAGCATTGGGATTACAATCCGCCCTCAGATGCCAGCCAGCAATATGTGCGCAATCACATGGATTGGACGGTTGCCGCAGGCCATTACAGATACCCGCCATTAAAAGGAAGCAACGATGAAGCTTGAAGGCAAAACAGCACTGGTCACGGGCGCACGCGGCGGCATTGGCCGCGCGATTGTGGCGCGGTTTATCAAAGAAGGCGCGCGCGTTTATGCAGCTGATTTAACACCGCAAGGATCGCTGGCTGAACATAATGATGATGGCAGTATCTTTGTTAAGCAGGACGTCACGAAAGAGGCCGATGCCATTGCTGTTATGGAGCAGATTGGTAACGAGGCGGGCAAGCTAGATATCTTGGTCAATGCCGCTGGTATTGAGATCGAAAAGACCATCGAGGATACGACGCTTGAGGAATGGAACCAAAGTTTCGCGGTGAACGTGAATGGTACTTTTTTGACCTCGAAATATGCCTTGCCGTTGTTGCGCAAAGCAGCGGCAAATGGCACGAGTGCGAGCTTGATCAACTTTGGCTCTTATGATGGATTTATCGCCGATCCAGGGCTCGCGGCCTATTGCGCCACCAAAGGTGCTGTACATGCGCTCACACGCGCCATGGCCTGCGACCACGGGCCAGAAGGCATTCGCGTAAATGCGATCTGCCCGGGCTATATCGACACACCGATGCTGCAAAGTTTTTTCAATGGTGACGGCTCTGGCGGGGATGGCGGTGATATCGAAAGCCTGCAACAGGCCGTGCGTGATGTGCACCCGATGCGTACCTATGGCACGCCCGACGACATCGCGAACCTTGTGAACTGGCTGGCCTCGGATGAGGCACGTTATGCAAGTGGGCAGCTTTGGGTGCTTGATGGCGGCCTTTCGGCACAAGTTCAGCAGATGAAGCTCTGAGGTGACTGATCTGTCCAAATATAATTCTACGTCGGGCCGTTTCGAGGCGGTTTATACCATCGAGGTGCAGACCCTAGCCGAAGATGTAGATCGTATTTTGGACGCGGTGATGAAGGTTCATCCGCTGGCTTACGGTAATTACGAACGCAACGCGTCGGTCACGGGTGTCGGATACGAGACTGCTCAGCCCAAAGCAGGATCAACCACGACGACCCATGTGGATGGCTTTACCGCGGGCAGCACCGAGACCTATCCGGTGGTCGAGCTAAAGCTATCGATTGAGCGTGACCTTGACGTGCTTGAGAAAGTTATGTCCGCGATCCTTGAGGTGCATCATTACGAGGAGCCCGTGATCTTTGTGCGCGAAGCCTTTGCCAGTCGCGCGGCGTATGATCCGCAGTCTGACAACCCGCATCGTTGGTGGAACAACGGACGCGGATTGCTGAAGATAAGGGGCTTGGAGCCATGAATAAACATTGGAAAAGAGGGCTTATTGGGCTCTTAATCACAATTGCGGGCATTACCATTATCGAAGGCTTCGGTGGGGGCATCGTGGCGATGCAAGCGGCCACAACACCGGCAGAGTTTACGACGGCTGCGGTTGCAGCGGGCAATGACGCTTATGTGTCGAACACCGGTGATACGCTGTTGTTTGCGCCCGGTTTGTTCATACTTGCCATGGCCTTATTCGGTGGGTTGGGGGCAAGTGCAACTGGGCTGCTAACCTTACTCAAACGCGTTGGTGTGACGCTTGCTTGTATGTGTCTTTGCGCTGATACGCTAGAAAATATCATCACCTATATCGCAACAGGGTTTCAAAATCTTGATGCGCCCAATGCGTCAGAGCTGGTGCAGCCCTCGACTACCCTGATCACGATCATGAGCTATAGCGCGCAGATCAAGTTCCTTTCGATTAGCATTTATGGGGCGATCATTGTCGTCCTCTTACTGGCTTATATCATCCGCCGCTTGCGACCTGTAGCCTGACCATTTCACGCGAAAGAGCATATCATGCCTAAATCCGTCATCATCACATGCGCGCCAACAGGTGGCATTCACACGCCGTCAATGTCTGAACATCTGCCCATCACGCCCGCCGAGATTGCGACCGCAAGCATTGAGGCCGCAGAGGCGGGTGCCTCGATTATCCATCTGCATGCGCGCAATCCTGAGACAGGAAAACCGGATCCGCGACCAGAGATATTCGATCAGTTCTTGCCCGTGATCAAGCAATCCACAGATGCGGTGATCAATGTCTCAACCGGTGGTGGTCTGGGCATGAGCATGGATGATCGCTTGTTGGCCGCGACCAGTGCCAGCCCAGAGATGGCCTCTTTGAACATGGGGTCAATGAATTTCGGCATCTTCCCGATGTTGCAGAAATATAATGAGTTCAAGTTCGACTGGGAAAAGCCATTTCTCGAGATGACCGAGGATTTCATCTTTCCCAACACGTTCAAGACCGTCCGCTATGCAATCGAAAAGCTGGGCGGTGATCACGGCACAAAGTTTGAATTTGAGTGTTATGATCTCGGCCATCTTTACAACGTGAAATGGTTCATTGACCAAGGTCTGATCAAACCGCCGTTCTTTATACAGATGGTGTTTGGAATATTGGGCGGCGTTGCGGCTGACCCGGATCATCTGATGCACATGCATAAGACCGCGGATAAGCTCTTTGGCGCTGAAAACTACGAGTGGTCCGTGCTCGCCGCAGGCCGTCATCAAATGCCGTTTGCCACGCAAAGTGCGCTTCTTGGTGGCAATCTACGGGTCGGGCTTGAGGATAGTCTTTTTATTGGCAAAGGTGAGCTGGCGACGTCTAACGCGCAGCAAGTCACACGGATTAGAACCATAATCGAAAACTTGGGCCTTGAGGTCGCAACACCAGACGAGGCCCGCACAAGGCTTGCGCTTAAGGGTGGCGATCAGGTCGGATTTTAACAGGGGAAGAACGATGCAAACGAAAATGTTGATCAACGGCGAATTAGTAGAGGGCGCAGGCGAGGCATTGCCAACGCTTGACCCTGCAACAGGTGCAGAGCTCGCGCGCGTGAGCGAGGCAAGCTCTGAACAAGTCGAAGCCGCCGTGCGTACCTCAGAAGAAGCTTTTGCAAGTTATTCGCAATCGACCCCTATGGATCGTGCGACGCTGTTGTTGCAAATCGCAGATGTGATTGAGCAAAACAGTCAAGAGCTGGCGGAATTAGAAAGCCAAGACGTTGGCAAACCATGGCCATCTGCGCATGACGATGAAATGCCCCTGACCATTGATGTCTTTCGGTTCTTTGCAGGTGCTGCACGCACCATGATGGGTTCTGCCGCTGGCGAATATGTCGCGGGTCACACCTCAATGATCCGGCGTGATCCCGTTGGGCCTGTAGCGGCAATTGCGCCTTGGAACTATCCGTTGATGATGGCGTCTTGGAAACTAGCGGCCCCCTTGGCGGCAGGCTGTAGCGTGGTTCTTAAACCATCTGAGATCACGCCACTCTCAACGCTTCGGATGGCGGAACTGCTGCAAGATGTCGTGCCAAAAGGCGTGATGAATGTGATCCATGGCCGCGGACCCTCGATTGGGGATCAGTTGATCAACAGCCCGCAGATGGAGGCGATATCGGTCACAGGATCACCTGCGACAGGAATGGCGGCGATGCGGGCTGCATCAAACCAAATTCGTCACGTGCATTTGGAGCTGGGCGGCAAAGCGCCAGTGATCGTCTTTGACGATGCAGATATTGAAACTGTTGCCGAAACCATCCGCTACGGCAGCTACTTCAACGCGGGTCAAGATTGCGCCCAGCCCTGCCGCGTGCTGGTGCAAGACCGCGCATATGACAAGCTGGTAGCCGCGATTACCGATCAAGTCGGACAAATCCAAATCGGGGCGCAAAAGGCCGAAGGCACCGAAATGGGCCCCTTAGTGTCAAGCGATCAGCGCGACCGTGTCGCAGGATTTGTCGCGCGTGCGCGCGGATCAGCTGAAATTGTCGCAGGTGGGAATGCGGGCGAGGGCAATGGCTTCTTTTACCAGCCCACCGTTGTGGCCAACGTCGACAATAATGCCGAAATCGCCTGCAACGAAGTCTTTGGTCCCGTCGTCACCATCTCACGGTTCAAAGATGCTGAGGATGCATTGCGGATCGCAAACGCTGGCAGCTATGGTTTGGCCTCTTCGGTTTGGACCAACAACGTCGGGCTTGCGATGCAGATGACATCGCGCCTGCGCTACGGGTTCACTTGGGTTAACACGCATGGTGTCGGAACACCGGAAATGCCATGGGCCGCGATGAAAGGATCTGGCACCGGATGCGATATGTCTGTCTATGCGCTCGATGCCTATACAGCTATTCGTCACGTGATGTTGGCACATTAGGAGAATTTCATGCGCGCGCATATTGTTCTAGCCCACCCGGAACCGAAATCATTCAATGCGAACCTGGCTCAAATCAGCCGTGACAGCCTTCAACAACAAGGTTACCAGGTGCAGATTTCAGATCTCTACCAGATGGGTTTTGACCCTGTAGAGAGAAAAGAACACTATCCTGGCCGCCCGGACGCATCACATTTTCAAACCCAGACCGAACAACGGCTAGCAGCGTATGAAAACCGCCTACCTAGTGATGTTCAGGCTGAGGTTGATCATATACAAGCCTGTGATTTGTTGATCGTTCACTTCCCGTCATGGTGGTTTGGTCCACCAGCGATCTTGAAAGGATGGATGGATCGGGTCTTTGTGTATGGTAAGCTCTACAAAAGCGAGATGCGATATGATTGCGGCAGCTGTGTAGGAAAACGCATGATCTTTTGCGTCACGACTGGGGCGAGCGCTAGCAATTGCGCCTATAATGGCCGCGAAGGAGACAGTTATCTTCACCTTTGGCCAGTTTTGTTGCCGTTCCGATACTTAGGATTTGAGGTCTTGCAACCCGAATTGATGCATGGGGTCGGCGGCGTTGATTTTATGGGCGCAAAATCCGGTGAGCTTTCAACTGGTGAGGCCTACCTGTCTCATTGGCGCGAGACCGTCGAAACACTCCGTACAAGGGAAGTTTTACCGTTCAACGTAGAGGAAGACTTTGACGAAACGCAAAGGTTAAAGCCCGGCGCGCCCGAATATTCACCCTTTGTGAGACATCAAAAGTAAGGAACCGAAATGCGGCTTTCAGGAAAACGCGCCTTCGTGACAGGCGGACGCCAAGGTATTGGTCTGGGCATTGTAGAGCGCTTTATCGCAGAAGGTGCCGAGGTCATCACCTGTGGTCGCGGCCCAAAGCCGGGTGGTCTCGCGGCTGAATGGCTCTCATTGGATGTCTCTGATCCACAGGCCGTGAACGCGGTAGCCTCTGAACTCGGCGCGCTTGATATCGTTGTGAATAACGCAGGTGTTCAGGTTGAGAAGACCGTCGTTGATAGCACGGATGCGGATTGGGATCTGGTCATGGGCGCGAATGCGCGCGGTGTGTTCAACGTCTGCCGTGCTCTTATTCCGCACATGACCAAAGGCGGATCAATCATCAATATCGGGTCGATATCTGGCAACACGGCCGATCCGTCGATGGCGCTTTATAACGCGTCCAAGGCCTTTGTTCACGGGTTGACCCGTTCGATCGCAGTTGATCATGGGCCCGATGTGCGGTGTAACGCGATCTGCCCGGGGTGGATCGAAACAGGTATGCTTGACGCGGGCTTTGATCTCGCAAGCGATCCAAAACGCGCCAAGGAAGACGCCATCGCACGCCATGCGGTAAAGCGTTTTGGCAAGCCTGCGGATATAGCCGCTATGGCGCTTTGGCTTGCCTCGGATGAGGCAAGTTTCGCGACCGGGCAACTGTTCACTGTCGATGGCGGCATGACCTCCGCCTCGCCGCTTAATCCAGGATTGTTTTGATGGCAGATGATATGCAGCACACCGCAATGCTGGGTGCTGGCGTCATCGGTGCCAGCTGGACAGCGCTCTTCTTGGCGTCGGGGCGCAGCGTTAGCGTCTTTGATCCGGCAAGCGATGCCGAGACAGCCGTACGCAGCTA
>CAKMZE010000055.1:0-242 GCA_929200295.1 uncultured Alphaproteobacteria bacterium | reverse complement strand
TGCGGTTGCTTGTTATCAGGAGCGAAAGAAACCAAGCCAAAAACACAGCCGTACGCAGCTACATCGAAAAAGCATGGCCAGCGCTTGAACAACTCGGGCTTACCAAACGTGCAACGCCAGACGCCATAAAGTTTGTTGCCACAGCAGCCCAAGCTGTTGATGGTGCCATGTTCGTGCAAGAAAATGTGCCCGAACGTTTGCCGATAAAATATGCAATCCATGCCGGGATCGTGCCCGTTCTT
>CAKMZE010000054.1:14195-18392 GCA_929200295.1 uncultured Alphaproteobacteria bacterium | reverse complement strand
ACCCACCTGGGGCACCTGCAACAAGCCTACCACTGACGCAAATCGCAATCATGATCTTTGCGGGCCTCGCTGGATGGCAGATTGCCAAAGCGGTTGGGCTATTTGGCTCATCGATCCTCGGGCCGATGATCCTAGCTGGGCTGCTTGCCTTAGGCGGAATATTACACCACCGCCCCCCAGCCGAGGCGATCTGGGCCGCGCAATTTTTCATTGGCATGACCGTGGGCACAAAATATGTGGGCGTTTCCGCAGAAGAGGTCCGCAGGACTGTCACCGCCGCCTTGGGCTTCTGTTTTATCTTGATGTTCCTGACGGTGGGTTTTGTCGAAGGTATTAACTTCTTCGCGCTCGCACCCGGCAAAGATTTGGAAACCTTATTGGCCTTTGCACCCGGTGGTCAGGCTGAAATGACTGTGCTGGCACTGATCGTCGGGGCTGACATGGCCTTTGTCATTGCCCATCATGTGTTGCGCATCGTCACAGTGATCCTTGGGGCGCCAATTGCGGCGCGGCTCTTTAAAAATGATGAACCTCTGGGTTAATCATGTGGATTGGCGCGCCTGCGCTATATGCATTGATCTGGTCAAAGATATCGCTGAACTGCAGGTCAAACTCATCCTCGGTGACATAGCCAATATGCGGCGTCGGCAGCACATTGGGATGCGTTAAGAGAGGGTGCGCCGTATCGCGCAAAGGCTCATCATCAAAGACATCAACAGCGGCATGTATCCTCCCCTTTGCGATCTCAGCCTCGAGGGCACCGGGGTCAATAAGCCCGGATCGTGAAGTATTGACCAGCAAACTGCGGGGGTGCATCGCCACGAGATCATCCGCTGTGATCAGACCCCGTGTGCTAGGTTTCAATCTGACATGCAGGCTAACAATATCAGAGCTGGCAAAGAAATCTGCGCGGCTCGCCGCGACGGTTTCTCCATCTGCTTGGGCTCTAGCCCGCCCATCCTCGGACCCCCAGAACTGCACATTTAGCCCGATCGCCTTTGCATAAATCGCAACAGCCCGGGCGATCCGCCCATAGCCATATAGACCCAATATGCGCCCACGTAATGTGCGGCCAACACCCATTTGCCATTGCCCCGCGCGAATGGATGCGACCTGCTGCGGGATTTGCCGGTAGCTCGCTAGGATCAACGCCAATGTCATCTCAGCCGCCGCATATGATGGGGTATCGCTATGCATGTTTGAACAGAGCAGCACATCGTTCGCAGTGCAGGCCGGCACATCAATATGCGGATAAACGCTGCGCTGGCTGATCAGCTTAAGCTGCGGCAAGCGCCCCAAAAGATCCGCGCCGATTTGTGTGCGCTCGCGAAACAGCACCAAGGCTTCGGCCTCTTGCACGCGCGCCGCTAGGGCTATTGGATCTGGCTCGTGATCTGTCCAAACTGTCACATCATGCTGTGCGAGCTTTGCGTAGCATGGCAGGCTACGCAACGTATCCAACCAATCATCGAGGATATGAACCTTCATAATCCACCCCATACCGCAGAAGGGATCATCACCTCACCCTTTGCCAACAGGCGTGCTGTACGCACAAGCCCGGCTGAGCGCAGCGCGATCCCTGTGTCGGTGAGCGCATAATCCACCAGCACATCAATCGTGCCCGATGCATGCTCAAGCGTGATTGTCGCGGGCTGGGTATTGGCGCGGGTTGCCAGCCCCTCAGCCACAGACCCCGGTGTGAGCACACAAGACGCAAGGCACTGCGCACCTGTGACAGCCATTGTTGGGTGTGTCTTCCACGGCATAAAGTAACGTGCTGCGACTGTGCCACCATCCCGCGCAGGCGCAAGCAGGCCAAACTTTGGGGTGACAGAATTGGCCACATCCGCAATGCCCATCGCCTCGCCTGCTTTGATACGTATCGCCTCCATACGGGCAAAGAATGCTGTGTTATCATCAAGCTCTTGCGCGGTCTCATACCCTGTAAGGCCAAAGCTGTCGGCACGCGCGATCACCATCGGCATCGCGACATCCATGCAGGTCACATCCACACCGTCGATGTGATCAATAAGCTGCCCCGTGGGAAGAAACGCCCCCGTCGCGCCGCCAATCGTATCCATGAATTGCAGGCTCACTGGCGCGGCTGCCCCAGGCACACCATCAATGGCTGCGTCACCTGCATAGGCGACCTTGCCGTCTGGTGTCTGGACCTGTGCAATCACGCGTGCGCCTGTGTTCACCGCGCGGATATTCACTGGCGTGACATCACCCTGCGCCGGGATCAGCCCCATCTCAATCGCCGCAGGCCCCACACCAGAGAGGATATTGCCGCAGGTCGGTTTAAAATCCACCTTGGCGTCCTCCACGCTGACCTGAGCAAAGAAATAATCAACATCAGCCCAATCATCATCTGATCGCGACAGCATCGCCACCTTGGTCGTGACAGCGTTTCCGCCACCGATCCCGTCAATATTCAACGGGTGACCAGAACCTACCATCGCAATAAGCACATTGGCCAAACTCTCAAGATCTTCGGGCAAATCCGCGCGGTTCAGATAAGGACCACGCGACGTACCGCCACGCATAAACAGAAATGGAATTGCCGTTTGGGTCATGTCAGTGGCCATGGGAGATCAAAGTAGGATTGCAATAAGCCCGGCGGGAAATCACGGTTTAACGCCCAGGCCATCATGCAGATGAACGCAACCCCAGCGCCAGTGTAAACAGCCGAGAACCCCCAGCTTTTCCCAGCCCGCACATGGATAAACAGCAGCAAGAAAACCGCGAGCGCCAGAATGAAGCCAACGATTGCAGATAGGATCAAAAGTGCGGCAAACCAGCTGAGTGTCTCCCAAAGCCCATAGATATTATCATCTGCATCATCCGCCTCACGGTCGGCAAAAACAGGGTTTGTTTCATCCGCGCGCATCATCTGGATCAGCAACCCGATACACCCCACAAGCGCCACTGTGCCCACGAACACAGGGAATACGCGGTCCATCCGCGCATAGTCAGGAATAACCGCCGCATTCCAATAGCTCAGCGCGATATAGCCCGTTATGGCGAACAAAAAGACCACTGGCGCGCGCTTTGCACCGACTGCAACCGCGCCCTCGGCTTGGATGTTTTTGGCTTGGCGAAGGCCCACCACGACAGAAAGCACCGTGATGATAATCAACACAATCACGATGGGGCTAAAGATATAATCAATCCCCTCTTCAAACCCGCGCCGAAACCGTGATGAGGCGATTTGATAGGCTTGGTTTGTATAATTCTCAGCTGGGGAAGATAGCACAAAACCGATCAGAAAGGCCGGGCGCGACCAGTCAAACCTGCGCATCAAGATGCCAAGCAGACCAATTCCGAACAACGCAACAAGATCCCAAATCTCTTGGCGCGACTGGAAGGCTGCGAAAGCGATGATCATGAATAGAAACGGCGCGAGCAATGCAAAGCGGATTTCTGTGAGCTTAGCGATACCACCAGAGGCCGCGATGCAAATGATCGTGCCCACAACATTGGCCAGCGCCAAAAGCCAGACAATCGCATAGGTGAAATCAAGATTGTTTTTCAGCATCGAAGGCCCGACCTCAATCGACCCAGTGCCAAGCAGCGCCACGGCAGAAATAAAGATCGCCATCGAGCCTGAACCGGGGATGCCAAACAATAACGTTGGCACCAGTCCGCCGCCCTCTTTCGCGTTGTTCGAGCTTTCAGGCCCGATCACACCGCGCACATCACCCTCGCCAAATTGGGTTTTGTCTTTTGCAGTCTGAATCGTGTGACCGTAAGCAATCCAATCAACGACAGAGCCACCAAGCCCGGGGATCACCCCCACAACAACCCCGATCAGCGAACATCGCATAGACAGCCATTTGTTGGCCCACCAGTCCTTAACCCCCGCAAGCCAGCCACCACCTAGTGGCGCGCGATCTGAGATCGCTTTGTCCTTGCGCAAAAGTGCCACGATCTCGGGGATCGCAAAAATGCCAAGGCCAACAATCACCAGTTTCAGCCCATCAACGAGATAAGGCATGTCATAGGTCGACATGCGCAACGCGCCAGAGCTCGCGCCCTCACCAATTGTGCCGATCAGAACCCCCAGACAGGCTGCGATCAGCCCTTTGAGCGCGACGCGCCCTGCAAGGATCCCCACCATGGAAAGCCCGAAAATGGTGATCATCAGCAGCTCGGGCGTTTTGAACATCAAAACAATGGCCCGTGCCGCGAGAATAA
>CAKMZE010000054.1:6037-14185 GCA_929200295.1 uncultured Alphaproteobacteria bacterium | reverse complement strand
AAACGCAGCCCCCACAAGCCCACCAAACAGCGATGACGCAAAGGCCGCAGAGAGCGCACGTGCAGCAAGCCCCTTTTTCGCCATCGGAAACCCATCGAGCACCGTGGCCTGCGACGCAGACGATCCGGGAATGCCCATAAGCACCGAGGCAAAGGTATCAGAGGTCGGCACGACGGCGACCATCCCAATCATCAACGCGAGACCGGTAATCGGCTCCATCCCGAACATAAACGGTAAGAGCAGCGAAAGACCCGCAATCCCGCCAAGACCGGGAAAGACACCAATGCAAAGCCCCATCACAACACCGAGCACCAAATAGCCAAGCACATGCGGCTGTAAAATCATCGCAAATGCATCGCTGAGCGCGGGTAAGGCTGTCGCAAAGACCTCCATCATCGGTCCCCAAATTATTCAATATGAAAAAGAGATAGACCCCGCCTGCATATCACAGGCGGGGTCTGCGTATAGTTTTTACTGAAGAACCACGCCGTAACGCTCGCTCAGCCAGTTGATCACAAAGTCTTTGGCATCTTGTGGCACGTCTGTTGCGCTTGAAAGCGCTGTTTGTGCCGCGTCACCTGTCATCTGTGGGTATACGCCCAAACGTGCTGCGCTGATTTCTGCGAAATCGTCGCGTGCATGTACCGCTTGGAACGCTTCGGTGTATGTGGCGATAGCCGCATCAGGTGCACCTGCTGGCAAGAACACCATCTTTTGTGCAGGGAAGCCCGCTGTAAAGAATGCTTTCCATGCTTCCCACTGCTCACCCTCGGTTGCGCATGCTGCTGTCGCCTCGCATACCTCTTTAAAGGTCGGCATGTCAGGGAATGTTGGGTCACGCACGATATCGCCCGACGCATCAAGTGATCCGAATGAGAACCACGGCACGGCTGTGCCCGCCTCGACCAATGGTGTCACACCCTTGAGGAATGATGATGATGTTTGATAGTCGATGTTCGCTTCACCACGCTCAAACATCAAACGGCCATCACCGCGGCCTTTGATGCCGAACACAGGCTCAACCTGAAGACCGAGCATTTCCCATGCCAAAAGTGGCACGAGGTCAAGACGTGTGGCACCTTGTGAGCCGTAGATGAACTCTTCGCCAGCAAGTGGTGACGCATCACCGCTATCGCCCAGCTGCCCCGCGAGGTCTGTAGGAAGATAAGCAACACCGCCTGTGCCTGAGGCCAGAACAACATTCCAATCGCCATACTCATAACGCACCCGTGGGTCGTTCAAAAGATATGGGAACTGTGTTGAACCTGAAGAGCCGAACAATGTTGTGCCGTCTTCGTATGACATCTCTTGGAATGCATTCGCACCCTTGGTTGAGCCTGCACCTGGGTTGAATGTTACAACAACAGTTGGCGTGCCTGGCAGTGCCTCAGACAAAAGTGGCGCATAGAAGTTTGCCCATTTTGCCGATCCACCTGTTTCAGAGAATGGGATGATCCATTCAACTGTTTTTCCTGACAGATCCAAAGCATGACCATCTGCCATTGCCTGCGTTGCGACCATCGCAGACGACATAGCAAGCGCGCCCGCAGCGGAGCGTAGAGTTTTCTTAAACATGTAGTTCCTCCCGAAATCAGACCACAATAGCCTGAGAAATAGAATCAGACGGCTGTTTTAGCCACCTTGATAACCTGACCCTGCAATGACATCCTTGCGCGAACCTTGCATCGCCAGATTTTGAGAAATACCGCCCATGCGCATCGTCGTCATCGAAGATAATATCGCCGTTGCCAAAGGGCTGCGGTATTATTTGCAAGATGCAGGTCATGCTGTTGATCTGCTGGATGATGGGCAAGAGGCGGATAGTTTTTTGCGCAGTGATCGCGCCGATCTTGTTGTGCTTGATATCAACTTACCCGGCAAAGACGGGCTATCTGTTTTGCGCAGCATGCGGATACGCGATGATCTGCGCCCGGTTTTGCTTTTGACCGCGCAGTCCGAGACCGAGGATAAGATCAAAGGGCTCGATGCGGGCGCCGATGATTATTTAAGCAAGCCCTTTGAGATGGAAGAATTTGGCGCCCGTATCCGCGCCCTTTCCCGCCGCGTGGCCACGCCCCCTGCGCAACTGCGCGTGATTGGGGCTGTCCGTTTTGACCAAACAGCACGCATGATTGAAGGGCCTGAGGGGTATTTAAATATCCCACGTCGTGAGATCGCGCTCTTTGAGCGACTCTTAATGGCGGAAGGGCGGATCGTTTCGAAACAAACCCTGCTCGATAGTCTTTATGGCACCGGATCGGATGTCGATGAACCTGTTGTTGAGGTCTATGTCTCGCGTTTACGCAAACGCTTGCAGCCCTATGGCATTCAAATCCATGCCAAGCGCAGCCTTGGCTATATGATGCAGGCCGCGACATGATGCGACCCAGCCTGTCATTGCGGATGCGGCTGACGTTGCTGATTTTGGTTCCCCTGATTGGCATTGCCATGCTTGTGGGGACTTGGGCCTATCTGGATGCGCAAAGCAATGCCGCCGCGCGATTTGACCGCTCATTGCTCTCAACGGCCTTGGCCATTTCGCGTGATACTGCCGTTTCAGGTGGCGATGCATTAAGCGAAGAAACACGTGATCTTTTGCGCGACACCTCGGGCGGGGCGGTGTTTTATCATGTCTATGCGCCTGATGGTGTTTTCGTGACTGGCTATGCAACCCCACCTATCCCGCCTAGCCATGTGCCTGTTGATATCGCACAAACCTATTATGATGCAATTTATCAGGATGCAAAGGTACGTGCGCTGCGCTTTACACAAAGCACGTCGATCGATGGGCTTACCGGGTTATTCACCTTCACCGTCTGGCAGCAAACAGCTGTACGCGATGGTTTTGTGCAAACCCGCACAAACCCGATGTTTCTTATCATCACATCGATGATCGGGGCGCTGGCCTTAATCGTTTGGTTTGGTGTGCGCTTGGGTCTCACGCCGCTCACCGACCTTGAAGAGGCGATCGCGCGCAGATCGGCCAATGACCTCTCCACAATCAAGCGCCGGATCCCGCCCGAGGTCGGCGGCATTGTTGGGCGGTTCAATGCGCTGCTGCTGGATTTGTCGTCGACGTTGGACGCAAAGAATGCCTTTATCTCTGATGCGGCGCATCAATTGCGCAATCCTATTGCTGGCGTGTTGAGCCTCGCTGAATCTGTGCAGGGCGCTAAGACGATGAAAGACGTCCAAAACCGCACGACAGATCTGCTTGATGCGGCGCGGGCAACGGGCAAGCTTGCCAATAACCTTTTGACCTTAGAGCGTGCGCAGGCCCAACGGGTAAAGCGCGAAGATATAAAGTTTGACCCGAGCCCCATTTTGCAAAAGCTCGCCGCACATGGGCAGGCTGAAGCACAGGCGCGCGGCATCACGTTTGAGGCAACGCTAGGCCCCGATCTAGGTGTGCTTTCAGGTGACCCTGTGATGTTTGAGCAGGCGTTGTTGAATTTGATCAATAACGCCTATCACCACGGTGGTCCGACACTCAAAACCGTCAAGCTGATCGCCCAGAAACATGGGCGCATGCTAAATATTGTCGTCTGTGATGATGGCAAAGGGATCGCACAAGGCGATCAAGAAAAGGCGCTTGGCCGCTTTAGTCAAATCGGGCCAAGTGCGGGCTCTGGCCTGGGGCTGCCGATTGCAAAAGCGGTGACCGAGACATTTGGTGGCGATATCACCCTCACAAAAGATCAGGCGCTATTTTCTGTGCAGCTATCCCTGCCATCTTTGGCATGAGCGGCATATAAAAAGGCCCGCTGCGTGATGCAGCGGGCCTTTGATGCTTTGGACAAAAGCCTAAGTGGGGTTATTCATCCCGGCTTTCTGGCGTGCCCATGACCATTGTATCAAAGACGTCACCGCCCACGATATCATCTGACATCTCATCCGCAGAAGGTGCGGCGAGCGCTGCAGCCTGTTCGGCCTCTTCACGGCGGGCTTCGATCACAACATTATCACGCTGCTGCGCGACACGGCGCACATTGCTTGTTGCACCGCCCGTACCCGCAGGGATCAAACGACCAACGATCACGTTTTCCTTTAGTCCAACAAGCTTGTCGCGCTTGCCCTGAACCGATGCTTCGGTCAGCACGCGTGTTGTCTCTTGGAACGATGCCGCTGAGATAAATGACCGTGTCTGCAAAGACGCCTTGGTGATACCAAGCAAGATTGGTTCGCCTGTCGCAGGACGATCCCCGCGCTTGAGCGCCTTTTCGTTGGCTTCATCAAACTCAGCCTTATCAACTGTCTCACCTTTGAGCAGAACAGTGTCGCCACTGTCCTGGATCTCCCATTTCTGGAGCATTTGGCGCACGATCACTTCGATATGCTTATCGTTGATCTTCACACCTTGCAGGCGGTACACGTCTTGCACCTCGTCGATCATATAATCCGCAAGGGCCTCGACCCCCATAACCGCAAGAATATCATGCGGAGCTGGGTTGCCATCCATGATGTAATCACCCTTTTGGACAAAATCACCTTCCACAACAGGAATGTGCTTGCCCTTAGGCACCATGTATTCGACCTTTACCTCTGGATCATCGGCAGACTCAATCGCGATACGGCGCTTGTTTTTGTAGTCCTTACCAAAGCGCACATAGCCATCGATCTCAGCAATGATCGCGTGATCCTTTGGACGACGCGCTTCGAAAAGCTCAGCCACACGAGGCAGACCACCGGTGATGTCCTTGGTCTTTGCGCCCTCACGTGGGATCCGTGCGACCACATCACCTGCTTTGATCTCAGCACCATCTTCGACCGAAAGAACCGCATCAACAGACATGCCATAAGAGACCGGGTTACCGTCGTCTTTGACTGCCGGCTCACCATCAGCGCCAACAACGATGATTTTCGGTGCCAGCTCATTGCCTTTTGGTGCTGCGCGCCAGTCAGACACGATCTTTTGGGTCATACCAGTTGCGTCATCGGTTTCTTCACGCACAGCGATACCGTTGACGAGGTCAACATAACGGATTGTACCCGATTTTTCAGCAATGATTGGCAGTGTATATGGGTCCCATTCAAAGAGCTTATCGCCACGGTGTACATCGGCACCCTCTTTGACAAACACTTTGGAGCCATAGCCAACCTTGTGGTTTGCACGCTCTTCGCCATCCTCACCGAGGATCGCAAGAACCATGTTCCGCCCCATGACAACTTGTTCACCAGCTGCATTTTCGAGCAACTGCGCATTGCGGAACGCAACTTTACCCGGCTGTGACGCCTCAAGGAAGGACTGCTGACCACCCTGCGCAACACCACCGATGTGGAATGTCCGCATAGTCAGCTGTGTACCCGGTTCACCGATCGACTGCGCTGCGATGATGCCTACGGCCTCACCGATGTTTACACGTGTACCACGAGCAAGGTCACGCCCGTAACACGTCGCGCAAACGCCATCCTCAGACTCGCAGGTCAATGGGCTGCGAATACGCATTTTTGCGATCCCAGCGGCGTCAATCATATCCGCCTTACGCTCATCAATCAGCTCACCATGCTCAACGATCACCTCATCTGTGCCCGGCTTTAGTATCTCTTCGGCAGACACACGACCCAGCACACGCTCGGCCAATGAGGCGACGACCTCGCCATCATTCACGGCCGCTTCGGCTGTGATTGATGTTTCAGTACCACAATCGATCTCACGCACGATGCAATCTTGGGCAACGTCCACCAAACGACGCGTCAGGTAACCAGAGTTCGCTGTTTTCAGCGCGGTATCTGACAGACCCTTACGGGCACCGTGGGTTGAGTTAAAGTACTCAAGAACGGTCAGACCTTCTTTAAAGTTTGAGATGATCGGCGTCTCAATGATTTCGCCATTCGGCTTGGCCATCAGGCCGCGCATACCGCCCAGCTGCTTCATCTGCGTCACAGAACCACGCGCACCAGAGTGGGCCATCATGTAAACCGAGTTTGGTTCACCTTGAGACCCATCAGCAAGCATCGGTGTCTCACCGATTGTGCCCATCATCGCATCAGTGACTTTATCGTTTGCCTTTGACCACGCATCGACAACCTTGTTGTATTTCTCACCTTGGGTGATCAGGCCGTCCATATATTGCTGTTCAAAGTCCTTGACCTGATCACGGGTCTCATCAACCAATGACCATTTGGTGTCTGGCACAACCATATCGTCCTTACCAAAGGAGATCCCGGCACGGAACGCCTCGCGGAAGCCCATCGTCATGATCTGATCACAGAAAATAACAGACTCTTTCTGCCCACAATAACGGTAGACCGTATCGATCACCTGCTGCACTTCCTTCTTGCGCAGCAAACGGTTGACGAGGCTAAACGGCGCCTTGGTGTTCAGTGGCAACAAAGCCCCCAAACGCAAGCGCCCCGGTGTGGTATCAAAACGTACCATCACCTCATTGCCCTCGTGGTCAATTTGCGGGATGCGTGCTTTGATCTTCGCATGCAAATGTACTTCACCAGATGTCAGCGCGTGCTCAACCTCTTCGATGTCAGCAAAGGTCATGCCCTCGCCCTTCATCCCATCCCGTTCGATGGTGGTGTAGTAGAGGCCAAGGATCATATCCTGAGACGGCACGATGATTGGCGCACCGTTTGACGGTGACAACACGTTGTTTGTTGACATCATCAAGACGCGAGCTTCCAGCTGTGCCTCAAGGCTCAGTGGCACGTGAACCGCCATCTGGTCGCCGTCAAAGTCCGCGTTAAACGCAGAACAGACAAGCGGGTGCAGCTGGATCGCCTTACCTTCGATCAACACAGGCTCAAACGCCTGAATGCCAAGACGGTGCAGCGTTGGCGCACGGTTGAGCATCACAGGATGTTCGCGGATCACCTCATCAAGGATATCCCACACCTCTGGGCGCTCTTTCTCGACCAGTTTCTTGGCTTGTTTCACTGTTGATGACAGGCCCTTTGCCTCAAGCCGGGAATAGATAAACGGCTTAAAGAGCTCGAGCGCCATTTTCTTTGGCAAGCCACATTGATGCAACTTTAGCTCTGGCCCGGTCACAATCACCGAACGACCCGAGAAGTCCACGCGCTTACCCAAAAGGTTTTGGCGGAAACGCCCCTGCTTACCTTTGAGCATGTCAGACAATGATTTCAGCGGGCGCTTGTTTGCACCAGTGATCACACGACCGCGACGGCCGTTGTCAAACAGCGCATCGACAGATTCCTGCAACATCCGCTTTTCGTTACGCACGATGATATCAGGCGCACGCAGTTCGATCAGACGTTTGAGACGGTTGTTCCGGTTGATCACGCGACGATAAAGATCGTTCAAATCAGATGTCGCAAAGCGACCACCATCCAGTGGCACCAATGGGCGCAGCTCTGGTGGGATCACAGGGATCACAGTCAGAACCATCCACTCCGGGCGGTTGCCGGATTCGATGAAGCTTTCGACGATCTTCAAACGTTTGATGATCTTCTTGGGCTTCAACTCACCTGTGGCTTCTTTCAGATCAGCGCGCAGCTGCTCTGCTTCTGCTTCCAGATCAATCTGTGACAACATCTCACGGATCGCTTCCGCACCGATGTTGGCCTGAAACGCGTCCATACCATAGACGTCTTGGGCGTCGTTATACTCTTCCTCGTTCATCAGCTGACCATAAGCCAGATCTGTGAGGCCGGGCTCGATCACCACGTAGTTTTCAAAGTAAAGGATCCGCTCAAGATCACGCAGTGTCATATCCAGCATCAGGCCAATGCGCGATGGCAGTGACTTGAGGAACCAAATATGCGCGACAGGTGCTGCCAGCTCAATATGGCCCATCCGCTCGCGGCGGACCTTTTGCAGCGTGACTTCTACACCGCATTTCTCGCAGACAACGCCGCGATACTTCATGCGCTTATATTTACCGCACAGGCATTCGTAATCTTTGATCGGGCCAAAGATGCGTGCGCAGAACAGGCCATCACGCTCGGGCTTGAATGTCCGGTAGTTGATGGTTTCTGGCTTTTTGATCTCACCAAAAGACCACGAAAGGATCCGCTCAGGTGAGGCCAATGAAACCTTGATTTCGTCAAACGTTTTCGCCGGTGTGAGCGGGTTAAACGGGTTGTTTGTCAGTTCCTGGTTCATATCAATACCTTTTCAGTATGGCGGGAGAGGGATGAGTGGTGCGCAATAAGCGCTTACTCCTCCACCTCCGCATC
>CAKMZE010000054.1:638-6027 GCA_929200295.1 uncultured Alphaproteobacteria bacterium | reverse complement strand
ACTCTGGGACGCCTGCCTCAAAGTTATCCTCGCCTTTGACGATGCTTTCATAGACTTTCGTCCGCCCTGCCACGTCATCCGACTTCACGGTGAGCATCTCTTGCAATGTGTATGCCGCACCATAAGCTTCGAGCGCCCAAACCTCCATCTCACCAAAGCGCTGACCACCGAACTGGGCTTTACCGCCAAGTGGCTGCTGCGTGACGAGGCTGTAAGGCCCGGTAGAGCGTGCGTGGATTTTGTCATCAACGAGGTGATGCAGCTTGAGAAGATACTTCACACCCACTGTGACGGGCCGGCTAAATTGCTCACCTGTGCGCCCATCATAAAGAACGGACTGCCCAGAAGTGCTAAAGCCTGCACGCACCAGCGCGTCGTTGACATCTGCCTCTTTCGCGCCGTCAAAGACCGGCGTTGCAATTGGGACACCGCGTGTCACATTGCCTGCCGCCTCGATCAGCTGGCTCTCGTCCATAGGGGCGAGACCCTCAGCGTAGACATCGTCGCCATAGACGATTTTCAGCGCGTCCCTTACGGGTGTCATATCACCAGAGCGACGGTATTCACCCAGAGCGTCGTCCACTTGGATACCCAAGCCGCGTGCGGCCCAGCCCATATGTGTCTCGAGGATCTGACCGACGTTCATCCGTGATGGCACGCCAAGCGGATTCAAACAGAAATCAACAGGCGTTCCATCAGCGAGGAATGGCATATCCTCCATTGGAACAACCTTTGAAATCACACCTTTGTTGCCGTGACGTCCCGCCATCTTATCGCCTGGCTGAAGCTTACGCTTCACAGCGACAAAGACTTTGACCATCTTCATCACACCCGGCGGCAGATCGTCACCACGACGGACCTTTTCGACCTTATCGTCGAAACGCGCATCCATCATACGTTTTTGCGCTTCATATTGCTCATTCAGCGCTTCGACGATTTTGGCGTCGTCTTCGTCTTCCATGGCAAGCTGCCACCACTGGCCGCGGCTCAGTTCGGCGGTGCTTTCCTCGGATACAACAGACCCTGATTTAAAGCCCTTCGGCCCTTTGACAGCTTTTTTGCCACTGATCATATCCCACAAACGCGCGTAGATGTTACGATCTAGGATCACCATCTCGTCGTCGCGGTCACGTGCGAGGCGTTCGACCTCTTCACGCTCGATCTGCAAGGCACGTTCGTCTTTTTCAACGCCGTGGCGGTTGAATACGCGAACCTCAACAATCGTACCAAAGTCGCCTGGTGGAAGACGCAAAGATGTATCACGCACGTCAGAGGCTTTTTCACCAAAGATGGCGCGCAAAAGCTTTTCTTCTGGTGTCATCGGGCTTTCGCCCTTTGGCGTGATCTTACCAACGAGGATATCCGCAGGCCCGACCTCGGCCCCGATGTAGACAATACCTGCCTCATCAAGGTTACGCAGGGCTTCTTCGCCGACGTTTGGAATATCGCGGGTGATTTCCTCAGGCCCAAGCTTTGTATCACGCGCCGCGACTTCAAATTCCTCAATATGGATTGAGGTAAAGACGTCATCACGGGTGATCCGCTCAGAGATCAGGATCGAGTCCTCGTAGTTATAGCCGTTCCAAGGCATAAAGGCGACGACCACGTTTTTGCCAAGCGCGAGCTCACCGATATCCGTAGATGGACCATCGGCGATGACCTCACCCTTAAGCACCGTATCACCCACCTTTACCAGCGGACGCTGGTTGATGCAGGTGTTTTGGTTCGAGCGTTGGAATTTGCGCATCCGGTAGATGTCAACGCCAGCATCGCCAAGCTCAAGATCATGGGTCGCACGCACAACGATCCGCTGCGCATCAACCTGATCGATGATACCCTGACGTTTCGCCATGATGGCCGCACCTGAATCGCGGGCCACAACCTCTTCGATACCGGTGCCAACGAGCGGCGCCTCGGCTTGCAACAAAGGCACGGCCTGACGTTGCATGTTTGATCCCATCAGCGCGCGGTTCGCGTCGTCGTTCTCAAGGAACGGGATCAGCGATGCCGCAACAGACACCAACTGCTTGGGTGACACGTCGATCAAGTCCACGTTCTCACGTGGGCTGAGCGTGTAGTCACCGTTTCTACGGGTTGAAACCAGATCATTGCGGAATGATCCGTCATCATTCATGCCCGCGTTGGCCTGTGCCACAGTGTGGCGCATTTCCTCGGTCGCGGACATATAAGATACTTCGTCCGATACCTTACCATCAATCACCTTGCGATACGGTGTTTCGATAAAGCCATATTTATTCACCCGTGCAAACGTCGCGAGCGAGTTGATCAGACCAATGTTTGGCCCTTCCGGCGTTTCAATCGGACACATCCGACCATAGTGGGTTGGGTGCACGTCGCGCACCTCAAATCCGGCACGTTCACGGGTCAAACCACCCGGCCCAAGCGCAGACAGGCGACGCTTGTGCGTTACTTCTGACAGCGGGTTGGTCTGGTCCATAAACTGTGACAGCTGGCTAGAGCCAAAGAATTCACGCACCGCAGCAGCCGCTGGCTTGGCGTTGATCAGATCCTGCGGCATCACTGTATCGATCTCAACAGATGACATCCGCTCTTTGATCGCGCGCTCCATCCGTAACAGACCAACGCGGTACTGGTTTTCCATCAATTCGCCAACGGACCGCACGCGGCGGTTACCGAGGTGGTCGATGTCATCGACATCACCCTGTCCATCGCGCAGCTCAACCAAGGCTTTGATACACGACACGATGTCTTCTTTGCGTAGGGTGCGCATCGTGTCTTCTGCATCCAGATCAAGACGCATGTTCATCTTAACGCGGCCAACCGCAGACAAATCATAGCGCTCAGCGTCAAAGAACAATGTATCAAACAGGGCAGAAGCCGCATCAACGGTTGGTGGCTCACCTGGGCGCATCACACGGTAGATATCCATGAGCGCGGTTTCGCGGTTCATGTTCTTATCAGCCGACATCGTGTTGCGCATATAAGCGCCAACATTGATGTTATCGATATCCAGCACAGGGATCGTCTTGATGCCAGCATCAACCAGATCCTTGAGCGTACCGCCGATAACCTCACCGTCTTTATCCAGTTCAAGCGTCAGCTCATCGCCTGCTTCAACATAGATCGCACCATTTTCTTCGTTGATGATGTCTGAGGCGACAAATTTTCCAACGATTGAGCTATATGGCACCAAAAGATCCGTGACCTTGCCCTCATCGATCAGTTTTTTCACTGAGCGTGGGGTCACTTTATCGCCTGCTTTTGCGATAACTTCACCGGTTGCCGCATCCACGAGATCATGTGCCGGGCGGGTCCCACGCACGCGCTCAGGGAAGAACTTGGTTGTCCAAGCCGCGCCCTTTTTATCAAGCGTGTAATCAACCGTGTTATAATAGGCATCCATGATGCCCTCTTGGTCGAGACCAAGCGCATAAAGCAATGTGGTGACAGGCAGCTTTCTGCGGCGGTCAATCCGGCAGTAAACAAGATCCTTTGCGTCAAACTCAAAATCTAGCCATGAGCCGCGGTATGGGATGATGCGGCATGCAAACAAAAGCTTGCCAGACGAATGGGTTTTGCCTTTGTCATGATCAAAGAACACACCCGGTGACCGGTGCATCTGGCTGACGATAACACGCTCGGTGCCATTGACCACAAAGGTGCCGTTTGGTGTCATCAAAGGCATATCGCCCATGAATACGTCTTGCTCTTTGATGTCCTTAACAGACTTCGCGCCTGTATCCTCATCCACATCAAACACGATCAAACGCAATGTCACCTTCAGAGGTGCCGAATACGTCATGTCACGCTGCTGACATTCCTCAACATCATACTTTGGCTTTTCCAGCTCGTATTTCACGAACTCAAGCACAGCCGTTTCGTTGAAATCTTTGATCGGGAAAACCGACTGAAAAACACCATTGATCCCCTCGCCATCAAGCGGCGTATCGCTATCACCTGAGCGGAGGAACAGATCATATGAGGATTTCTGAACCTCAATGAGGTTCGGCATTTCGAGAACTTCGCGGATTTTACCGTAATATTTACGTAGGCGCTTCTGACCGAGGAAGGAGGATGCCATGTGTAACGTCACCTTATATTTGTCTATCGAAAATGACAGCGCCGGGACCGCGATGCCACATCCAGTTGACTGGGTTTCGCAATCTATGCGTGGCCACCGTCCCACCGATGGCCTCCCGATTGCGGCCTACCCAAGACGGCTGTTTCGCAAAACAACCGTCTAAGACAGGTATGGCTGGAACCGCGATTTGCGGATCCAGCACAGTATCACAAAGTATGTTGCGTGGCTTAAGCCAGCTCGACCTCTGCGCCAGCTGCTTCCAGCTTGGCTTTGATTTCTTCGGCTTCTGCTTTCGCAGCGCCTTCTTTGATTTTGCCACCAGCTTCGACGAGGTCTTTGGCTTCTTTCAGGCCAAGACCTGTGATGCCGCGAACTTCTTTGATGACGTTGATTTTTGATGCGCCAGCATTTTTCAGAACGACGTCAAACTCGTCTTTCTCAGCTGCAGCCTCGCCACCACCGTCAGCAGGGCCAGCCATCATGACAGCACCGCCAGCAGCAGGCTCAATGCCATACTCGTCTTTTAGGATGGTTTTCAGTTCTTGTGCTTCGAGAAGTGTCAGACCAACAATCTCTTCCGCAAGTTTCTTCAGATCAGCCATTTGCTTTTTCCGTTTCTAAATAGTGTGTTCCAACGTGGGCTAGAAAGCCCAAGACAGTTCAATTGCTTTATGCAGCTTTCTCTTCGATAGTCGAAAGAAGGCTCGCGATGTTCGAAGCAGGCGCGCCAATGGCCCCGGCGATGTTGCTTGCAGGTGCACCGATGCAGCCAGCGATAGAAGCAATAAGCTCTTCGCGGGATGGCATAGAGGCAACTGATTTCACACCAGCTGGATCCAGTGCTGTATCGCCCATAGCACCACCAAGAACGACAAGCTTGTCATTCTCTTTAGCGTATTTATCCACAACCTTCGCCGCAGCGACAGGGTCTTCGGAATAGGCCAGCACGGTCATGCCCGTCAGGTATTCAGCAATGCTTGCGCATGGCTTACCCTCAAGGGCGATCTTGGCGAGCTTGTTCTTGGCAACGCGCACAGACCCACCCGCTTCACGCATTTGCGCGCGCAGGTCCTGCATTTCAGCAACTGTCATACCTTCGTAGTGGGATACCACGACGACGCCAGAGCTTTCAAAGACTTGGCCGAGATCTTCGACCAGCTGTTCTTTTTGTGCTCTATCCACAGTTTCACTCCAAGTTTGGGAATTGCTTCCCGGCTCAATTTTGTTAAACGGCCCAGCCGCCCAACAGTCTACAGTCCATGCAAACGGGGCGTGCCAGACAAGCCTCAAAAGAGCCTTGGAAGATCTGGTCTATCCCGTCTCAGG
>CAKMZE010000054.1:0-628 GCA_929200295.1 uncultured Alphaproteobacteria bacterium | reverse complement strand
TATTTGCCCCCAGATATCTGAGAGCGTTCGGGGTCCAAATCAAAGGGTCCCGAGGCCGTGATCGCCCGATGGCAATCGCCATACGGAAATCTTGTTCTCGTTTCCCATCTCAGGAAGGAATTATGCAGACGATACCGCACCCTCCATCTCGGACAGACAACACCCCGAATGGCAATGCCAGTCAGGGTGCAACTGAGCACTTAAGAGATTCTGCCCCAATTGCCAAGTGCAAACCTGACATAAATGCACACGCACCAAGAGATATCAGATGCAATATTGCGTTTACTCGCGAAATTTGCTGCCATAACGCCAGAAAACACATAACAATGAGGCCCAGATATGGACATTCTGAATATCCTTTTCGCTTTGCTCAGCATTGGGCTCGGTGCCATTTCATGGCTTTTCCCGCGATATGCCATGGCAGCCCTAGATCTCACAGACAATGGCAGCACGATGGGCACGTCCGAAATCCGCGCCTCTGCAGGCTGTCTGTTTGTCGGGCTTGGGGTGGCCGCCCTTATCATCGCAACACCAGCAGCATATGCAATGCTGGGTGCAGGCTGGACGGGCGCCGCGATTGGCAGGCTTACGTCATTACTCAAAGATGGGCAAACCCGGCAAAAATGGA
>CAKMZE010000053.1:9325-18395 GCA_929200295.1 uncultured Alphaproteobacteria bacterium | reverse complement strand
ACCACCCCTGGGGGCCAGCCCCCAGACCCCCGGGATATTTCTAAACCTAAGAATGCAAGAAGAGGGTCTGCTAAAGATGTTCTGGCTGCGGCATTCCCAGAACATGAAAGCCACCGTCCACGCGGATAATTTCGCCGGTGGTGCAATTGCCTGCGTCAGAGGCCAGATATACGGCTGTGCCGCCCACTGCCTCGAGCGTGGCATTATCGCCTAAAGGCGCGTTGGCACCTGTGTGCTTATATGTCTTACGCGCGCCACCGATGGCTGCCCCTGCGAGGGTCTTCATCGGGCCGGGGCTGATTGCATTGACGCGGATGCCTTGGGGGCCAAGATCATTTGCCAGATAGCGTGTTGTGGATTCCAACGCTGCCTTTGCCACGCCCATCACATTATAAAATGGTGTAACGCGGTTGCTGCCCTGATAGGTTAATGTCAACAAACATCCCCCATCTGGCATCAGCTCTGACGCGCGGCGCGCCACATCGATAAAGCTATAGCAAGAGATTGTGAGTGAATTGCGGAAATTCTCTGCACTGGTGTTGATAAACCGCCCCGTTAATTCATCCTTGTCGGAATAGGCAATCGCATGCACGACAAAATCCAATTGACCCCATTTGTCTTTGATCCCGGCAAAGGCTGCGTCCATTGACGCCGCATCTGTCACATCAACATCAACCATGAAATCTGAGCCGACAGAGGCTGCGAGTGGTGCGAGTCGTTTGCCGAATGCCTCGCCTTGGTGGGTAAAGGCCAGCTCTGCCCCGGCGTCTGCCATCGCCTTAGCAATGCCCCAAGCGATCGAGCGTTCATTGGCGACACCCATCACCAGACCCCGTTTGCCTTGCATCGAAATTGTCATCTTAAGGCCTTTCTTTTGTTGTGCTTTCACTGAAGGCTTTGCGCCAGCCCGTCAAGATCAGAGGTGAGGATGATTTGCCCCGATATGCGCCCGCATCGCCGCGAGCCCTTCGTCTAGGCCTAAACGCCCCAAGCCGATACGGAAGTGATGATCTGGTGTGGGTGCAAGGGTTGAGGTGTAAATTTCGCTGGGCAAAACCAAGACACCGCTTTTTTCAACAAGCGATTGCGCAAAGGCCGCGACCCCATCAGCGCCTTTGTAGCGAGGGAACGCCATGCAGGACCCATCGGGGGCTTGCCAGTCAAAAAGATCGGGGTAATCCGCAAAAAACGCATCCCATTTGGGCAGGTTTTCATCAACAATCGCGCAATTGCGCGCAAGGATCGCGGCGCGGTTGCGCAGTGCGATTTTGCTTAGCTCCTCGCTGGGGCCCGCATTGCAAATGGAGAGGTAATGTTTCATTCGCTCCATCTGAGAGAGCAGATCTTTGTCTTGGCACGCGACCCAACCGACCCGTAGTCCGGGCAAGCCATATGATTTTGACATCACGCCAAGCGACAGCCCCTTTTCATATTCATCTGCGATAAACGGGAGGTGCCTGGTTCCTGTTGGGCCAAGCCCGTGGAAAATCTCATCATGCAGGATATAAACTCCGTGCTTGCGACAAAGCGTAATGAGCGCATCATAGCGATCCTTGGGCAGGATCGCGCCTGTTGGATTATGTGGGAAATTGATCGTGATAAGCCGCGTATTGGGGCGGATTTCTGACGCCACGCGATCAATATCCAATGACCAATTATCATTAGGGTCGAGCGGCACACCAGTGACCTCGCAAATCGCGCGCGGCAATTCCTCATGTGATTGGTAATTGGGGGTCATCACAATCGCATGGCTATCGCGCTCAAGGATCACCTGATTGGCGGCAAATATCCCTTCGCTTGCCCCTGCGAAACACAGGATATTTGCCGGGTCTTGGCTTGCGTAGGTCGCTGCAATTGCGCGGCGCAAATCGGGGGCGCCGTAGGTTTCGGTATAGCCTAACCACATGCCCTCAAAGGCAGCGCGTTCTTCATCCGTGGCCATCGCCAGAAGGTCCTGCAAAGACATGCTTTGTACGTCTGAGGCCGTTAAATGATATCGCGCTTTAAATTCCCATTTTGAGAAATGGGTTTCGAGACGAAAATCAGGTAAAACAGGCATTTATTTGCTCACATATCCGGTATCGTCAGCTTAGGTGAGCCTAGCCCATAAAGCAAACGCCCTAATCAGCGCGGAATTTGCTTAGCAGCATTGATCCGTTTGTGCCGCCAAAGCCGAACGAGTTGGTCATCACCGTATCAAGACCTGCGTTTTCAACACATTGTGTGGCGATTTCGGCAGGGTTAAGTGCTGGATCAAGTGTTTCGACATTAATCGAAGGGGCGATGAAATCATGCTCGAGCATCAAAAGACAATAGACGGCCTCTGACGCGCCTGTGGCCCCTTGGGAATGGCCTGTCATTGATTTTGTCGAGGAAACGGGTGGCGTGTTGCCTTCGCCAAACACGCGGCGCACCGCTTCGATCTCGCCCACATCGCCCACAGGGGTAGATGTGCCATGGGCGTTGATATAGCTGACTGTGCGGCCTTCGGGCAGTGTATTCAATGCACCGCGCATGGCGCGCTCGCCCCCCTCACCGGATGGGGCGACCATATCGGCGCCATCGGACGTTGCTGAAAATCCGGTGACTTCTGCGTAAATCTTAGCGCCGCGTTTCTGCGCTGTCTCGAGGCTTTCGAGAACAACCATGGCGCCGCCACCTGCGATCACAAAGCCATCACGGCCCACATCAAATGCACGCGACGCTTTTGTTGGCGTATCATTATACTTAGATGACATCGCCCCCATCGCATCGAAAAGGCAAGACAGCGTCCAATCGAGCTCTTCGCCGCCGCCTGCAAACATTGTGTCTTGCAAGCCAAGCGCGATTTGCTGTGCGGCCATGCCAATACAGTGAAGCGATGTCGAACAGGCCGAGGTGATCGAGAAATTCATCCCCTTGATTTTGAACGCGGTCGCAAGGTTCGCGCTCACGGTTGAGGACATGGTTTTAGGCACCGCAAAAGGGCCGATACGCTTTGTGGCACCTGTGTCTTTGACCACAGTGTGCGCCGCTAACATGGCTGAGGTGGACGGCCCACCAGAGCCTGCGATGACACCTGTCATCGGGTTGATGACTTGCCCCTCTTCTAGCCCAGCATCCGCAATCGCCTGCTGCATCGCGATATGCGCATAGGCAGCCCCTGGCCCCATAAAGCGCAGGCTGCGTTTATCAATATGATCTGCCACATCAATTTTCAGCGTGCCCGCGATTTGGCTGCGAAACCCATGTTCGGCCATCTCAGCGCTGGCTTCGATCCCAGATGTGCCAGCCTTGAGTGACGCCAACACCTCATCCGCGTTGTTTCCAATAGGAGAGACGATCCCGAGACCTGTGACAACGACACGACGCATGAGTTTTCCTTTTTCTCGTTTACATGTCTTTTAAGCGAGACAGCCCCTGCCCTGCAAGAGCGGCGCAATCGCTATAAGAGAGACAGCATTTTTTAGCGCATTAGCTTTCGCTCAAGGCGACTTTCATGTCTTTGACTTGATAGATCATTTCACCGTCAGCCTCGACAATACCATCGGCAACACCCATGGTCAGACGTCGGGTTTGGATGGCTTTGGTGAAATCGATTTTATAGGTCAGCATTTTGCGGTCAGGGCGCACCATGCCGGTCAGTTTGACTTCACCCACGCCCAGCGCGTATCCGCGCCCTTGCCATCCCCGCCATCCGAGGTTGAAACCCGTCAATTGCCAAAGCCCATCGAGGCCAAGACACCCGGGCATGATCGGGTTTCCTGGGAAATGACACTCAAAGAACCAGAGATCTGGCGTGATATCAAACTCAGCCGTGATGTGGCCTTTTCCATGCGCCCCGCCATCCCCAGATACATCTGTGATCCGGCTCATCATCAGCATTGGCGGCGCAGGCAGCTGCGCATTACCAGGGCCAAACAGTTCACCTGCAGCGCATTTCAGCAAGGCATCTGTATCAAAAAATGTTGGAAAGTCGGCCATCGGATGTGTCTCATATATAGTGTTCTACTCACATACCCCTCTATCACCCGCGGGTTTATAAGGGCAAGAGCATCGCCTTATATAGAGACTGCGCGTTTTTTGGTTTGAACATTCACGTCACTTTCCTTTATACACATACGTAATGGCAATAGATCAAACACATTCAAACCAAACGATGGAAACGCGCAGCGCAAAGTGGCTTGCATCAGCTGGTCTGCGTCCGACGCGCCAGCGCATGACACTCGCGTCTTTGTTGGTTGGGGATGGGCGCAATCGCCATGTCACCGCAGAAAGCCTGTTTTCGCTCTCTTCGTCTGGCGCTGAAAAGGTTTCCCTTGCGACCGTTTACAACACTTTGCGGGCGTTTTGTGATGCTGGGCTCATGCGGGAAATCACGGTTGATGGATCAAAAAGCTATTTTGACACCAATATTTCTGATCACCCGCATTTTTATTGGGAAGACACAGCGCAGCTAACCGATGCCCCCGCTGATGAGCTTGAGATTGCAAAACTTCCCACGGTGCCCGATGGGGCCGAGATTTCGTCAGTTGACGTGGTCATTCGGGTACGCCGCACTTAGTGCCTGAAATTATTTCAGAAAAGATGCGATCAATTTTCGTAAATTTTAGCTCACCTTAATCATTGTACATTTTATTGGATCTATGCATTACGATCCTTCAAATCTTCTCTTAGGCGATACCCATTACTTTGATGTATGCCTCGCTGAAACCACCGATGTGAACCTTACGGATCACGTTGATCTGCTCCGATATGCAGTCTTTAATTGCCAACAAAAGCACCCCTTTGCGATTGCAGCATGCGTTGTTCTGCCGCGCCGCGTCCAAATGATGCTGACCTTGCCAGCTGGCGACACGGCATATTCAATCCGCTGGCATATGATCAAAACGACATTCGCGCGGCATTGCACCCAGCCTGCGATGACTCTGTGGCACGCGCGCTTTCATAACCATCTTATCCAAAACCAGGGGGATTACGATTTGCACATTGACCTGATTAAATCCTCACCCAGCCAACGTGGGCTGGTTGAGGATGCGAATGATTGGCCATGGGTTTCGGTTCACAATCTTGAAATGCCATCGACACCCGTTTCAGCAAAACCTACGACCGCTCACCAACAGCGCATTCGCATCGCACAAGAGGCCGCGAGGCTCCCGATTTGGCTGACAAAGCCGCATTATTCTACAATGCAGCTTTCATAAGCCTAAAACCACTGCCCGGGTTCAATCATCCCCAAATCCATCAATTGCTGCGCGCGCCATTCAAATGGAACTGCGTTTTTCCATATGAATGTATCAATTTCTTTTGCAGAGCCTGGAATATGGCACAATGCTTTCGCCGTGCGGAATGAACAAATTGCAGCTGTCAGATTGTGATGCCACGGGCAGGAATATGTATTATATTCCGGGTCATTAAAGCTGTGGTCTGCTCTCAATTGAAGCTTTGGTTTCGCGCGAAACAGCGCCACACGATCAATACGCCGCCGCTCATAAGGCACAAACTGTTCAAACCGCCAACGCAACCCGCCAAAAATATCAAGCTGACGCTCAAGATAGCCATCAGGTTCTTGATATCTTGCAAGCGCGTAGTAACCGTTGCGATCCAAATAGGCGTCTTTCAGATCAACGGCATTTGGGGTTTTCTCTAAATCACCGGCATAGAGATCAATCACATAAGTCAGGATCGTATTGCGCCGTTCTTCGGTATTAAACGCCAATAGCTCGGCCACATTGCGGGTCTCTGAAAACGGGTGGAAAAGGTATTCGCTGTTATAGCAATAATAGCACCACTGCCCTGTCGCGGCCTCAATAATGGGGTTCATCACAGACACCAGCGCGTGCTCTGACATCATATCGTGAACGATATAGCTGACATTGGGGGCGATTTGCTCGGACGGCAAAAGCGCCTCTACCCCGATCACGATCACATGCGCAAACCCTGCGTCACATGTATGAAGGATTGTTGATATCACCTCGACATCATCTTCTAACAAGACAACCCCTACCGGGCCTTTGGACAGTATCCCTGTCTCATGCTTTAGCAGTTCAGAAATATTCGGATATTTTATAGGGGCGTTTGTCATAGTGTTCATGCCCTGTATTTGCCGTGAATACGCAGTGCATTGCAAGCACCTCTGGTTACAGATATGAGCGCGTCGGTACTCTCTCGCGCAATGGTGTCATTTATGTCTGAACCCAAAAAGCTGTTTATTAAAACCTATGGCTGCCAGATGAACGTTTACGATAGTGAACGCATGGCCGAAGCGTTAGGCAGCAAAGGCTATATTGAAACGACATCAGCAGATGACGCCGATATGATATTACTCAACACCTGTCATATTCGCGAAAAAGCCGCCGAAAAAGTATATTCTGAATTGGGCCGCTACAAAGATCTAAAGGCCGAAAAACCCGATCTCAAGATCGGTGTTGCGGGTTGCGTTGCCCAGGCTGAAGGTGAGGAAATCATCCGCCGCCAGCCTTTGGTCGATCTGGTCGTTGGGCCGCAAAGCTATCATCGTCTCCCCGCGATGGAAGACGCGGTACGCGCCGGAGAAAAGGCGCTCGACACTGATTTTCCTGAGGATGACAAGTTTGACACTTTGACAAAACGCGCCAAAGTCTCGCGTGGTCCAACAGCCTTTCTCACTGTGCAAGAAGGCTGCGACAAATTTTGCGCCTTTTGTGTCGTCCCCTATACGCGCGGCGCAGAGGTCTCGCGCCCGTCCACGCGGATTTTGCGCGAAGCCGAAGAGCTCGTCGCATCAGGTGTGCGTGAGATCACCCTCTTAGGGCAGAATGTGAATGCCTATCACGGGCATGAAAACGGCCTTGCTGGGCTCATTTGGGACCTGGATAAAATTGACGGGCTTGAGCGGATACGCTTTACCACATCGCACCCAAATGACATGGATGAAGCACTAATTGATGCCCATGCGAGCTGTGAAAAGCTGATGCCCTACCTGCACTTACCTGTGCAATCTGGATCTAACAGCATTTTAAAAGCAATGAACCGCAAGCATACGGCTGAAAGCTATATCAAGCTGATCGCGCGCATTCGCAAAGCACGCCCTGATTTGTTATTATCGGGCGATTTCATAGTGGGCTTTCCCGGCGAAACTGAGCAAGATTTCGCTGATACAATGGATCTCATTCGTGAGGTCCATTACGGGCAGGCCTATTCGTTTAAATATTCCACCCGGCCGGGGACACCTGCGGCAGAAAAACCCCAGCTGCCCGATGAGGTGATGAATGAACGCCTACAAGCGCTGCAATCATTGTTGCGCGAACAGCAAACTGAAACGCAGAACACGATGGTTGGTCGTGAAGTCAAAGTTTTGTTCGAGAAAAGCGGCCGTGAAGATGGGCAAATGATTGGAAAATCCGAGTATTTGCACGCTGTTTACGCGAATGCACCGCAGTCTGTTTTCGGCACGGTGCAGTCTGTAAGAATCACAGAATCCAGCACCAATTCTCTTGCAGGCACATTAATTTAATACAATTTTAACCTTTGAAAACCGGGGTCATTGGTTCGCCCTGGTGATCAATCCCGCCCGGAATGTCACACTGTTCTATTAATGAGCACAATATGTGGTTATTACCCCTTCCAATAAGGCCCAAACTTGCTAAAAGTATGTCAATAATGTGTAAAGGTTGTGTAAGCGCTATGCCAAGGCAACGCATAGACAAGCGAGGGAATAGGAACCGTGGCGAAGACAAAAACAAAAATGACGCAGGCAGTGTCCGCGATTGCATCAATGGCAATGTCATTATCGATGCTGGTAGCAACACCGCTTTCCGCGCAAAATTTCGGTGGCATCAGCACCCAAGAGTATACACCAACAATCTGGATTGACCCAGATGGGTGCGAACATTGGGTATTCGATGACGGGTTCGAGGGCTTTATGTCTCCGCACCGCAACAGAGACGGTAGCCCAGTGTGCCGCAGGCAAGAGATTTGTGGCGTTGTACCAACGGACACGCTCTTTGTCACAGACGAAGACTGGGTGCCAGAAGAGCACAAGCAGCGCTTGATGTCCTTCTTTGCAACCGCAAACGCGACAGCCTTTTTGATCTATGGTCACACTGATGCGCGTGCATCTGATGAATATAACATGGATCTATCACAGCGCCGCGCTGATACGGTCGCCGATATTGCACGTGCCTCCGGCCGGAATGTTGTCGAGAGCCGTGGCTTTGGTGAACGCCGCCCTGCTGCTGCAGGCAACTCGGCCGCAGCTTACCAGCAGAACCGCCGTGTTGAAATTATTTGCCTACGTTAAGGAGCAGAACCGATGAAAATGCTAAAAATCACGATGCTTCTGACCGCAGGGCTTTCACTTTCAGCCTGTGCCGAAGCTTTAGTCTCTGCAATGGAAGGTGGCGTACGCACCGGCCAAGAGCGCGCCTTTGATGCAGGACGCGATTCAAAGAGCCTCAGCCAGCTTGTTGCAGGTGTTTGGGTTGATCCAAACGGCTGTGATCACTGGATCATTGATGACGGTATCGAAGGATATCTGTCTGAGCGCCTGACACCAGATGGGCGCCCTGTTTGTACTGGTATTGCACCACCAAACACAGCAACAGGCCCATTCCAGCAAGGTACGAGCATCCCAGATTCTCTGTAAACCTGACGCTCTTGCAATCTTAGACAAAGGCCGCAAAGTGATTTGCGGCCTTTTTTCTATGTGAAGAGCGAAAAATATGCAGGCATCCCTTGCGCCCGACGACACATCTTGCGACCATAAATATGGGGATCCAAACCTGATTAAGGAGATTTGAGTGGCGAGAGCACTATGACTGCAATTGATACGTTAGAAACACTTGTTGAGTTTTCCGATAACTTTTTGCTCATTGATCTATGTGGTGCATATGACCGCAACCTCGCAACACTCGAAGATCGCCTATCCGTACAGATTGTCAGACGTGGCAATCAGCTTTCTTTGATTGGCCAACAAGATGATATTACCCATGCAAAAGATGTCTTGCTCGCGCTATATGCCCGGCTCGAAGCCGGGAAAACGCTTGAAGACGGCGACATCGATCGCGAAATTCGCATGACACCCGACAAAGACCCCGAGCCAGAGCTGTTC
>CAKMZE010000053.1:0-9315 GCA_929200295.1 uncultured Alphaproteobacteria bacterium | reverse complement strand
GAGCTGTTCAAAGGCGACGCAAACGCGAGCCGTGTGGAAATCAAAACGCGTAAAAAGCTGATTGAACCACGTACCGACGCGCAAAAGGCGTATGTGCAGTCACTCTTCGATAATGCGCTGGCCTTTGGCATTGGTCCTGCTGGCACGGGCAAAACATATTTGGCCGTCGCTGTTGGAGTGAATATGTTTATCAACGGCAAGGTTGATAAGATCATCCTTTCCCGCCCAGCTGTCGAAGCGGGTGAAAAGCTTGGTTATTTGCCAGGCGATATGAAAGACAAAGTCGACCCCTATATGCAGCCGCTCTATGATGCGCTCAATGATTTTCTGCCCGGCAAACAAGCCGCGAAAATGATCGAAGAAAAGATCATCGAAATCGCACCTTTGGCATTTATGCGCGGGCGCACCTTGTCGAATGCGTTTGTCGTTCTTGATGAAGCGCAGAATGCCACGACCATGCAAATGAAGATGTTTTTGACGCGCTTGGGCGAAGGCTCGCGCATGGTGATCACTGGGGATCGCACACAGATTGATCTGCCCCGCGGCGTTGGCTCTGGCTTATCAGATGCAGAGCGCTTGCTGAAAAACATCCCAAAAATCAGCTTTAACTACTTCACTTCCAAGGACGTTGTGCGCCACCCCCTCGTCGCGGCGATTATTGAGGCGTATGAGGCCGATGAAGCCGTTTAGCGTCATTTGGGCGTTCCTGATCCTTGTGGCCTCGCCGGCCTATGCCGATCCGTTTCGATTACAGCTTCCCCAAGGGGGACATGCGCATGTCTTGTATCTGGCGCATGATCAGACAGAGCATATCCTGACCTCAGGAAGGCTGACGCCAGATGGGCGCGATGTTCTGCATGATGATGTCTTTCTCACGGCCTCGGTTGGCAAGCTCTACCTAGCCGTTGCCATGTTACGTTTACATGAAAAGGGCGTCATCGACATTGATGCATCTGTAACAACATATCTAGCGGATGATCTCATTGGGCATATCTCAGGTATCGACGACGTCACGCTCGCGCATCTCTTAACGATGTCCAGCGGCATTCCTGATTATCTGGATATGGCCTTTGTCTGGCGTGATAAAATGTCAAATGTACCGGCGCGCGATGCGATTACATCGCTTGACAGCACAGAGCTGATGTTCACGCCGGGGAGTGATTTTGACTATAGCAACACAAACTATGTACTGGCCCAATTGGTTATCGAAGCACAAGTCGCCCCGTTTGCGCAGGTCCTACAAGAGGAAATCTTTGATAACATCGGCGACCGTGATGCCTATATCATCGGAACAGCCTCTGCCCCAGATAACCTGGCTTTGCATAAGCGTGGTCTGTGGGGCTATTATACAGACCCTGGATATGGTGATGGGGCAATTGTCACGACAGCCAAAGGCGTCGCGCAGTTTTACCGCGCGCTATTTCATGAACAAAGCCTATTATCGCAAGCAAGCCTCCAAAGGCTTTTACATGATCCAATAGGGGACGGATACGGAATGGGTGTCGTGGTTGAGAACACGCCGGAGCTAGGTTCAATCTATGCGCATGATGGCGCCGATTTGGGATATCAGGCAGTCGTGATTTACCGCGTTGATACAGGCGATATCGCTGTGCATCTTACGACAGATGAGCGTGATCAGGATGATTATGCGATGGACGCGTTATATCAGGTCTGCACAACATGCTAACAGATTGCGCAATCGAAGACCCCCGCTGGAACGCGTTGGATTTTGAAACACTTGCCGAAGCTGCCGCCTCGGCCGCGCTCACGGCACTCGGTCATGATCCCGCGCGCTTTGAAATCGCGATATTAGCATGTGACGACACCCGTATCACCACGCTCAATACAGATTTTCGCGACAAACCACGCCCGACAAATGTTCTAAGCTGGCCATCTGAGGAACGTGGTGCTGCGCAAGATGGTGAGCCGCCATTGCCGCCAAACCCAAACGATCCCGAGCTTGGCGATATCGCAATCGCATATGAGACCTGCCACGCTGAGGCGCAGGCGGCAGAAATCCCCTTGACCAATCACGTATCGCACTTGATCGTCCATGGCACATTGCATTTACTTGGATACGACCACATACGTGACGCAGATGCAGTCTTGATGGAACAGCTTGAGACAGACATACTTTGCAAAATGGGTATTCCTAACCCATATTAAACAGACCGTAACACAATCGCCCCAAAGGAAGCGGGCAACAAAGGCATGGAGAGAATGGGCGACACCACAGACGGGTCCTCTAGCGCAGCGCAAAGCGCGCAAAATGACATACAATCAACGAAGCGTGGCTTTTTTGCCCGTATTTCTGAGGCATTCAACCCAAAGCGAACACCTGATGTAAATCAGATCGCCCCCCCTTTACCGCAAGCCCCTGTACCCGGCCTCTTAAACCTGCGGAAAATGCGGGTCGAGGATGTCGCCATTCCAAAGGCCGATATCATCGCAGCCCCCGTAACCGCGACCAAAGAAGAGCTGATCGCGCTTTTCCGCGAAAAAGGTCTGACGCGTCTGCCTATATTTGATGGCACGCTCGATACGCCTTTGGGTTTTGTGCATATGAAGGATTTCGCATTACGCTATTCCTTTGCAGATGGTGGGCCGTTTGACTTGAAGGGGCTTTTACGCCCATTGCAATATGTGCCACCCTCAATGTCGCTGGGCGTTCTGTTGCAAAAGATGCAAGCCGAACGGATCCATATGGCGCTGGTGATTGATGAATATGGCGGGACGGACGGGCTGGTCACAATCGAAGACCTGATCGAACAGGTCGTTGGCGCGATCCAAGATGAACATGACATCGAGGAAGAAAAAAGCTGGCGACAGGAGAAACCCGGCTGCTACATGGTGCTTGCCAAAACACCGCTTGATGCGTTTGAGACCGAAGTGGGCATGCAGCTGACAGCGCATGAAGAGATCGACGATGAGGAAATCGAAACCTTGGGCGGTTTGGTGTTTCTTTTGTCAGGGTCGGTGCCTGTTAGGGGCGAAGTAATCCAGCACCCAGATGGACCAGAGTTCGAAGTGGTCGAGGCCGATCCGCGCAGCATCAAGCGTCTACGCGTACGTCTGCCCCATTTGCAAAATGGCTAACGCGCTTATAGCGCGTATCCTTGCATGGCCGATGAAATGGCGATGCATGTTTCTGATCGCCTTAGGCGCGCTTGCCGGGCTTGGGCATGCGCCGATTGATTGGCCCGTGTTCACCGTGATCGCATGCGCGCTCTTTTTAGCACTGCATTCACAGGCTGCGACCACACGGCAAGCCGCCCTACATGGCTTTGCCTTTGGTGTGGGGTATTTTGCATTCACGCTACGATGGATCGTCTCACCATTCCTCGTCTACATTACAGAGGACGGCTGGATGGCGCCCTTTGCGCTGATTCTCATGTCCGCTGGGTTTGCTGCGTTTTGGGCATTCGCAGCTTGGATCGCCCAGCGCATCCGCCCCCAAAGCGCCTGCCTAATAGGGCTTGCGATCATCGGCGCTGAAATACTGCGCGGTGTGATACTCACCGGATTTCCATGGGGGAAAATCGGGCAGGTCTTCATCGCGACACCCTTTGCGCAATTGGCCGCAATAGCCGGGCCGCACGCGTTAACAGGTCTTGTGATCGGTGCAGCCTATATTGTGATGATGCTTTTTAATGGGAAACGATGGCCGTTCCTATTTATCATAGGGTTCATCGGCCTTGGGCTCTGGTTGCGCCCTGAGCCTGCGGCAGAGATTGCCGCGGACGCTCCAATCATACGGCTCATCCAGCCCAATGCCCCACAAGAGCAAAAATGGGACCCGGCCTATGCCAATCTGTTTTTTGAGCGCATGACGCATTTTTCGAACAAAGACGATGTGCCTGATCTGATCGTCTGGCCAGAATCCTCCATCCCCGCCCTACTCAATTATGCCGAGGATCTGCTTGTCCAGATATCAGAGGCCGCGCGTGGGGCGCCTGTCGTTTTGGGCGCAAACAGGCGCGAAGGATCGCTCTATTACAATAGCTTTCTGCTATTGGGGCACGATGGCTTAGTGTCGCGCGTGTATGACAAGCAGCACCTTGTACCGTTTGGGGAATATATCCCCGGTGGGGAGTTGCTCAATACGGTCGGTATCCCCCATTTTGCCTCATCTCAGGGTGCTGGGTTCTCCGCCGGAGACGGGCAAAAGCACATGATGATCCCGGGGATTGGCCATATCCGTCCGCTTATCTGTTATGAGGGTATCTTTGCCCATGAAATCGGAGCGTCCGTGCGACCTGAAGCAATGATCCTGATCACCAATGACGCGTGGTTTGGCAAAGATGCAGGCCCCTTTCAACACCTCGCGCAGGCGCGGTTGCGTGCGATTGAACGAGGCGTTCCGATGATCCGCGTCGCGAACACAGGTATCAGCGCCATGATTGATGCAAAAGGGCGCATAACAGGGCAAATCGCGCTCGATACGCATGGATACCTTGACGTGCCCCTGCCGCCTGCAAGTCAGGCAACGCTCTATAACAGATGGGGCAGTATACCATTTTTGATAGTTTATATTTTTAGCACAGTGCTGATTATCTTTCCCCGTCGCGTGGATACTGGTTGACCATTCTAAATTGTCTCCATAGCGTCATTTCAGATTTCATCACAACGGCTTCCTGGCGTGATGGATATTCTTAAATGGAGCGCTCCAATGACAAGACAAGACTACATTTTCACTTCTGAATCCGTTTCAGAAGGCCACCCTGATAAGGTCTGCGACCGCATTTCCGACACTGTTCTTGATGCCTTTTTAGCTGAAGAACCCGAAGCACGCGTCGCCTGCGAAACATTTGCCACAACAAACCGTGTTGTAATTGGGGGCGAGGTCGGATTGTCAGACCCGCAAAAACTATCCGATTATCTGGGGCGCGTCGAAGAGATTGCCCGTGGCTGCATCAAAGATATCGGCTACGCGCAAAAAGAATTTCATCACGCCAAATGCGAGATCACCAATCTTTTGCACCAGCAATCTGCCCATATCGCCCAAGGCGTTGTAGGCGGTGGCGGCAAGGACTAGGGCGCTGGCGACCAAGGCATCATGTTTGGCTATGCCACCAATGAAACCAAAGCGCTGATGCCCGCACCTTTGCAATATTCGCATGCGATTTTGCGCAGGCTCGCCGAAGTGCGTAAAAACGGCACCGAACCGACATTGCGCCCTGATGCGAAAAGCCAAATCTCGCTGCGCTATGCGGATGGTAAGCCTGTCGAGGTCACTTCGATTGTTTTGTCGACGCAGCATGCGGATGAAAGCCAAACCAGTGCAGATATCCGCGACATCGTTGAACCCTATATTCGTGAGGTGCTGCCAGAGGGGCTGATCACGCCGCAAACCGAATGGTGGGTGAACCCAACAGGCACATTTGTGATCGGCGGACCGGATGGCGATACGGGGCTGACCGGACGTAAGATTATTGTCGACACTTACGGTGGTGCGGCCCCCCATGGCGGCGGTGCGTTTTCGGGCAAAGACCCGACAAAGGTTGACCGGTCCGCGGCATATGCCGCGCGTTACTTGGCCAAGAATATCGTAGCCGCTGGCATGGCTGAGCGCTGCACTATTCAGCTCTCTTATGCGATTGGCGTGGCGCAACCGCTCTCGATTTATGCAGACCTTCATGGCACCGGAGAGGTTGATCCTGCCGCGATTGAAACCGCGATTAATCAGGTCATGGACCTGACACCGCGCGGCATCCGTGATCATTTGCAAATGAACCGCCCTATTTATGCACGCACCGCAGCTTATGGCCATTTCGGACGCGAGCCAGAGGCCGATGGCGGCTTTTCATGGGAAAAAACTGATCTCGTTGACGCCTTAAAGGCGGCTGTTTGATCTCAAAGAGACAGAGGGCAGATTGTACTTGTGATCTGCCCTTGCTACATCGCGCAGCATGACAAAAGATACTCACCCCTCAGGCGCGCCATGGCGAAATTTTTACGGTCGGTTTCGCGGCAAGACGATGCGCAACAGCCAACAGACCTACCTTGACGAGGATCTCGCAGCCCTTTCGCCCGGCGCTGTCAGCTGGGAGGATAACCCAAACCGCACCCCTCTTGATCTAGATGCGCTGTTTGGCACCAAAGACATCTGGCTTGAGATCGGCTTTGGCGGCGGCGAGCATTTGGTTCATCAAGCCGAACAGAACCCACAGATCGGATTGATCGGTTGCGAGCCTTATCTCAATGGTGTGGCGATGCTGCTTGGCAAAATCCGCAAAGCCGAGATCAGCAACTTAGCGATCCATCCCGGTGATGCCCGCGATCTGTTTGATGTTCTGCCCGAGCAGAGCATTTCAAAAGTGTTCTTAAACTACCCTGACCCATGGCCTAAAAAGCGCCACCATAGGCGCCGCTTTGTCACCCCTGAGCATTTACAGCCGTTACACCGTGTTATGAAACCCGGTGCCAGCTTGCGTGTTGCCACTGACATCGCAGATTACGTGCGTCAAACATTAGAAGAAGTGCCGCGCGTTGGCTTCACATGGACCGCGACCTCTTGCGAAGACTGGCGCAAACCTTGGGATGACTGGTATTCCACCCGCTATGAGCAAAAAGCCCTGCGCGAGGGCCGCCCCCCACATTATCTGACATTCACACGCATGTAATGCATACCACATGCGCCGAAGTTATGGACCCTCTGCCAAGGCTAGGGTAGAGGTATCGCAATACGACACGGGAGACCCTATATGTCCGGCCACGGAACCCCTATTCCTATGATGTCACGCCCTTGTGGCCCCTTATCAGGCGAGGCCCATGTGCCCGGCGATAAATCAATTTCGCACCGCTCACTGATCTTAGGCGCCATGGCGGTTGGTGAAACCCGCATCACAGGTCTCTTGGAAGGCCAAGACGTGATGGACACCGCAAAGGCAATGCAGGCCTTTGGTGCTGAGGTGACCGATCACGGGGGCGGCGAATGGTCTGTGCACGGCGTTGGCGTTGGCGGTTTCGCTGAGCCAGAGCAGGTGATCGATTGCGGCAACTCGGGCACTGGCGTGCGGCTGATCATGGGGGCTGCGGCCACCACGCCGATCACGGTCACCTATACCGGCGATGCCTCACTCAACAGCCGCCCGATGGGGCGGGTCACTGACCCTCTGGCGCTGTTTGGTGCGCAGACCCAAGGCCGCGAAGGCGGGCGCTTGCCCATGACGATCAAAGGGGCCGCAGACCCGATCCCTGTCACCTACACATCACCAGTCCCTTCCGCGCAGGTAAAATCTGCGGTGCTGCTTGCGGGGTTAAATACGCCGGGCCAAACCGTTGTGATCGAAGCCGAGGCCACGCGCGACCATACAGAGCGTATGTTACAAGGGTTTGGTGCAGAGCTTACTGTTGAAACCACAGATGAGGGCCGGGTCATCACCCTTACCGGTCAGCCCGAACTACAACCACAAAACATCATCGTGCCGCGCGATCCGTCTTCGGCGGCCTTCCCTGTGTGTGCCGCGCTGATCGTGCCCGGATCAGATGTGCTGGTACCCAATATCGGTCTGAACCCGACCCGCGCCGGGCTCTTTACCACCCTGCGCGAGATGGGCGCTGACCTCACATATGAAAACATGCGCGAAGAAGGCGGCGAACCTGTCGCCGACCTACGCGCGCGGTATTCGCCCGACTTGCGCGGGATCGCTGTGCCGCCTGAACGGGCCGCCAGCATGATTGATGAATACCCAGTGCTTTCCGTTGTTGCCGCCTTTGCCCAAGGCGTCACAGATATGCAAGGGGTCAAGGAGCTGCGGGTCAAAGAATCCGACCGGATTGACGCCATGGCCAAGGGCCTGAGCGCTGCAGGTGTCACTGTCGACGAAGGCCCCGATTGGTGGCGCGTCACAGGGCTTGGCCACGGCAACGTCCCCGGTGGCGTCACGGTTGCATCAGTTCTGGATCACCGCATTGCCATGGCCTTTATGGTCATGGGCATGGCCACGCAAAAGCCCATGACCGTTGATGATGGCAACCCAATCGCCACGTCATTTCCTATCTTTGAGCCTCTCATGGCCGGGCTTGGCGCGGGGATCACCCGCCCCAACGCCTAAAACGAGGGTATGTGCATCTCATGAGCTTTACAGTTGCAATTGATGGGCCCGCCGCCGCTGGCAAAGGCACGATATCAACGGCTGTCGCCCAGTATTTTGGATTTGCACATCTGGACACAGGGCTTTTGTACCGCGCTGTTGGTGCAAAGGTTTTGAAAGGCGCCGACGCGCTTGAGGCTGCAAACGCTTTGCAGCCCGAGGATCTGACCGACCCAAACCTGCGCACCCACGCAGTGGCCCAAGCTGCCAGTCAGGTAGCGGTCAAGGCCGATGTCCGCGACGCATTGATCGCGTTTCAACGCAGCTTTGCCAGGCGTGACGGCGGCGCTGTGCTAGATGGGCGCGATATCGGCACGGTTATTTGCCCGGATGCAGAGGCAAAGCTGTTTGTCACAGCATCGCCCGCCCGCCGGGCTGAGCGCCGCCATGCCGAGCTTTTGTCGCGCGGAGAAGAGATCAGCTATGATCAGGTCTTAGCCGATGTGGTCGCCCGCGACAGGCGCGATAGCGAACGCGCAACCGCCCCAATGATCGCAGCCCAAGACGCACAGCTGATCGATACATCTGACATGAGCATCGATCAGGCGGTGGCTGCCGCCATTCGCGCAGTCGCAGACGCGCGCCGTTAAGCCTGCGGTGGCGGCGGGGCAAGCGCCACACGCTCACCTAAAATATACCGCGCGACATCCGCATAATCAAAGACCAGCGATATCACGATCACAGCGAGCATAACCGCCGCAATCCGCTGCGGCCACACTGGCAAAATGCCACTGCGCAAACGCCGGTACAACAGGATCGCAAGCGGTGTCCAAAACAGGATATGCGGCAAGCCGAGCAGCTTTACATAGCCAAACTGACGGTGCAGGTAATCAACCCCCACAGCGCTCAGCACACCGGCGATGATCCCCAAAACCCCTAGCAAACGACTATCACGCCAGATCAACAACAAGAGCGGCGCAATAAACCCGCCCGCCATCAGCACATACATCCACGGTATCAACCACCCCGGCCCAAATGCCGCCATCGCATCCATTAATTCCATAGTAAGCCCCCATTGCTTTGAAATGACGTTCACCGCGCGCCTAACGTTTGTCAACACAGCAGATCATTGCCCCTAAATATTGCCTTCTGTCGCACTGCGCCGCATAAACGCGCGTAAGTTGTGTTGCTGTGGGGGTGAAGATGGCAATAGATGATCATGATTGTCAATCGCGGGTTAAAAAGGGACCAGATCGCGGCGTAAAATTGGTCCACTGAG
>CAKMZE010000052.1:11626-18418 GCA_929200295.1 uncultured Alphaproteobacteria bacterium | reverse complement strand
CCCCCAGACCCCCGGGATATTTCTAAACCTAAGAATGGGGCGTTTAGTAAACATTTCAAAGCGAGGAATAGCTGGCATCAACAAGGGGAGAAGATATATGATCAAGCTATGCCCGCGCTTTGCAAAGATTGCTGCACACCTTTTGAGACCGGTTTAGAGACAGGTGGACGCTGCCCATCCTGTCGCAGCCCGCGCACGCTTTCGCATCCTGAGCTTTTTGATCTGACAGTTGCGCATATGGATTGCGATGCATTCTATGCCTCCGTCGAAAAACGCGACCGTCCAGAGCTTGCCGATATGCCCGTTATTATTGGCGGCGGCAGGCGCGGTGTTGTGTCAACGGCCTGCTATGTGGCGCGGATCAAGGGCGTGAAATCTGCGATGCCGATGTTTAAGGCGCTCAAGCTTTGCCCAGAGGCCGTCGTCCTGCGTCCCCGGTTTGAAGCCTATGTCGAAGCCTCGCGCGCGATCCGCGCGATGATGGATGAGCTTACCCCTGTTATTGAACCCTTGTCATTAGACGAGGCGTTTATGGATATGAACGGCACGACCAAACTGCATGGGCAGCCGCCCGCTGTGATGCTTGCGCGGCTTATCAAGCGGATGAAAGATGAATTAGGGCTTAGCGGATCCATTGGCCTGTCCCATAATAAATTCCTAGCCAAGGTGGCATCGGACCTACAAAAGCCACGCGGCTACTCTGTGATTGGTAAGGCCGAAACCACCGCATTTTTGCGACCCAAACCGGTACGCCTGATTTGGGGCATTGGCCCTTCTGCGCAAGACAGCCTCGACCGGGCGGGGATACGGACATTTGATGATCTTTTGCGCTGGGACACGAGTGAGCTACAAGCCCGGTTTGGCAGCATGGGCACTCGGCTTTATGAGTTAGCGCGTGGTGAGGATGGGCGCAAAATCTCATCCCACACGCCGGTCAAGGGGCTATCGAATGAAACGACGTTTTACGAGGACACCGGGGATATTGATATCCTAGATGGGCATCTCTGGCGGATGGCTGAAAAGGTATCAGCACGCGCAAAGGCGCAAGATAAGGCAGGGTTGGTGATCACCCTGAAACTTAAAACCTCTGCTTTTAAGCTGATCACACGGCGCCAAAGCCTCCACCACCCGACACAGATCGCAGATAGGATCTATCGCACTGCCCGTGGGCTTTTTGATCAGATCAGTGATCAGGGGCCGTTTCGTCTGTTGGGTGTGGGGTTATCACAGCTCCACCCCGCGGCGCAGGCTGATCTGTCCGATGATCTGCTGGATCCTGATGGCAATAAGCGCGCAGATGCCGAGCGTGCCGCAGATAAAATCCGTGCGAAATTTGGTAAGGATGCGATTATCAAGGGTCGCGCCTTGCGATAGGTTTCTGGCGCCCGTTTGTATTTTTACCACCTTGCGGTACGGTACCCCTATCATGATGCGTATTTTAGATGCAAAACGATGGCATTGATCAATATTCAGAACCTTGGCGTCACGCTTGGAGAGCCGTTATTTGACGGCCTGACAGTCACAATCAACAAGGGCGACAGGCTTGGGCTTGTTGCTGCAAATGGTGTTGGAAAATCGACACTGCTGTCATGCATCAACGGTGAGATCGCGCCCACGACAGGTGACATCACATCGGCACGTGGCCTGCATATCGGGTATGTCAAACAGCACCCGTCTGAAGCGGATCTGGCGAAAACACTTTATGAGCTTGTTCTTGCAGCCTTACCCGCTGAGCAGGCTGATTATGAGGCGTGGCGCGTCGATGTGGCGCTCGATGATCTGAGCCTCCCTTATAACTTACATGGGCAAACGCTCGCGCAGCTTTCAGGCGGGTGGCAACGCCAAGCGATGCTCGCCGCAGCTTGGGTTACAGCCCCTGATGTGTTGCTTTTGGATGAGCCGACCAACCACCTTGATCTTGCGCGCATTGGGATCTTGCAAAACTGGCTTGCAAAACTGCCAAGGGATACAGCCGTGATCATCACCAGCCATGATCGCGCCTTTCTTGATGAGACCACACAACGCACATTGTTCTTGCGCACTGAGGCATCACGCGATTTTGCACTGCCCTATTCACGGGCCCGGGACGCGCTCGAAGAAGCGGATGCCGCAGATGAGCGGCGCTTTGCAAATGACATGCGGCAAGCCCAGCAATGGCGCAAACAAGCCGCAAAACTGAAAAACATCGGCATCAATTCGGGCTCTGATCTGCTGGTCAAGAAAACAAAGCAATTGTCAGAGCGCGCCGCCGCTCTCGAAATTTCGGCACGCCCGTCGTATAAAGATCATAGCGCTGGGGATATTAAGCTGACCAATAGCGGTACCCACGCCAAGGCGCTTCTCACACTCAAGGATGTGACCGTGTGCACACCTGATGGTCGTGCGCTTTATCAAACGGGGCATAAATGGATCAATCGCGGTGACCGTGTCTTGCTGCTAGGCGCCAATGGAACAGGGAAAACCCAGCTTGTGCGGATGCTCCACGCAGCACTCATTGGTAAAGAGAGCCCGATCAAATATGCAGCGTCATTGCAATTGGGATACTCTGACCAAGCACTTTCACAGCTCGACAGTAATATGACCCCGCTCGAGACCATTATCCAAAGCACTGATATCGGGGATCAAAGGGCGCGAGGGCTGCTCGCGGGGGCAGGAATGCGCATTGATTTACAAGATACACCGCTTAATGCGCTGTCTGGTGGTCAGAGGGCCCGATTGGCGATGCTCAAGCTGCGACTCGATTCCCCAAACTTCTATTTACTCGACGAACCGACCAATCATCTCGACATAGATGGGCAACAATCACTCGAAAATGAGCTTATTGAACATGAAACGTCATGTTTGCTGGTCAGCCACGACCGTAATTTCGTGAGAAATGTCGCGAATAAATTCTGGCTCATAGATCGCAAGAAGCTCATCGAAATTGACAGCCCAGAGCCGTTTTTCAAAGCAGCAATGTCAGGTGGTCATGGCGTTAACTATGCCGAAATTTTGAAATGTTAATAAAACCTTAATTTTTTAACGGCCCAGACACGTCTATATAATAAATGGTTTTATAGGGAAATATTTGCATAAAAAACAATGCATTATCGTTACAACCTGTGATTTTAATGTCGCGCGCATACGCACGCTAAACTAAAAAATGGGAAACTTCCCGCAAAAATGTCATATTTGATGGGCATTTTACTCAAAGTGTTTAGTAACGAGAAAGGCAGGTTTCGGCCTGAATAGACATATGCCATTATATTTTAACTCACGTCCTGGCGTTGACCAAACGGACGAACTTCAAGCCATCCTCTACAAAGCTGGAGAAACGGGTGACACCGTTATTCTGCGTGATGGTACATATAACATCACAACGGTATCATCAAAAACAGACGAGCATCTGGCTTTGGATGAACGCCCCTCTGGCCCTTATGATTTGATCATTCCACAGGGCGTAACACTTGAATCAGAAAATCCTGGCGGCGCTGAGATCATCGGCTCCAAAGAGTTCACAACTGACGCGCATCCAACAAGAATTTCGTTTGGCGCTGGCAAGGGTGGCGATCACGAAACGACTGTGGATGGCTTTGTATTTGAAAACATCCGTATGGTTTCCTACAATCTTGGACATAACAACTCACTTGATGTTCAAAACAATGCATTCGTAGATACTCTTGGCGGCTCTTCATTATCATTGAACCGTCACGGCGATTACTTGGTTGAAGATAACGTCTTTCTCGCGAGCCCTAAAACACTTGAAGTTGTTGACGCGTACGGCAAAGGGCAAACCGGGCACAGCTCAATGGGCACATACTCCACGGATCAGTTAACTATCCGCGGCAATATGTTTGGTGGTATGAACAAGGACTTCAATTATGCGGACGTTCTGGATGCTGATGTTATCAAGCTTGCAGAAACTGCCGCCGCTGCTACCGGTGTCGACCTGCATGACGCAAACTACCTGAACAAAGGGATTCGTTTTAATCAGACCAGTGACACTGTCCTTGAGGGCAACACATTTTATGGCGATGATGCAGCAAATGGTCGTGCAACAAGCTCGGAAGAGTCAGGTTCAGTTCCTTTGAAGTATGACCACGCAATCTACGCGACAAATTTCGATGGTCTTCAAGTCAATGATAACTACTTCAATGGTTGGCCTGCAAATGGCACGGGTGGTGTGAAAATCAGAGGCGGTAAAGACCTCGACTTTCATGACAACATTCTTGATGAAGTCCAATTCATGGGCGTTATTTTGCTGAGCAAAGCACGCGATAGTGACGCAGCCAAGATGTACAATAAAGCAGAGAACTGGAATATCCATAACAACGATATTTCAAGCAAATCTAAGATAGCTGCTATAGGCTTCTATGAGAGAAGCGTTGACGAAAGCATCCGTGACACATCAAAAACTGATCCGTATAGTTTTACAGATAACATGCGGATTTTCGACAATAAAATTGACATCGAAAATGCACCTGAGGGAACAAAAAGCATTTACATGTTGATCTCTGAAACACCCGGTGTGGCACGTGATGAGTTTGGTCATGCTGTCGTAACAGGAAACGTTGATGCAGACGGTAACCCTGTCGATTTTTCATATGACAGTAGTCATGATGTGACCATTTCACGCAAACCCGACGACTTCATCAAAGATCTACGTGAGGCGCGCGCGCCTGAGGAAGACCCAAAGGACGAAGATCCAAAGGATGAAGATATGACCCTCGTTGGTACAAAAGGTGTCGATGATCTTGCGGGCGGTAATGGTAATGATAGCATCAGCGGCCTGAAGGGCAGCGACACACTCTTCGGAAATGATGGTGAAGATGTTTTGCGTGGCGGCAGAGGTCATGATCTTATGTATGGCGGTCAAAATAACGACTCTATCTATGCCGGCAAAGGCAATGATACGCTATTCGGAGATGCAGGAGATGATCTGCTCCATGGCCGCAGAGACGATGACCTAATTGATGGCGGCAAAGGTGCTGACACACTCTATGGCGGTGAAGGTAATGACACGCTTTTCGGCGGCAAAGGTAATGGCTCTGATTACATAGTTGGCGGTGATGGTGATGACACTATCGACGGTGGCGATGGCATCGATATCGCGGCGTTCTCAGGAAATTCTGACGATTATATCTTTGAGCTGAACCAAGATGATGGAATGTTGTGGGTATCAGATGGGCTGAATACTGATAAGCTGAGCAATATCGAAACGCTACGGTTTGACGATACTGATATCGATATCATCTCAGGTAAAGAAGCCCAAAAGCTCATCGACTCAGAAGGTAAAGACCACATCGAGCGATCCGCTGAAGATAAGCGGGAAATGAGTGAGGTCACCGAAGAGGAAGATTCTGCTGCATCAATGCCAGCTTCTAAAGCTACGCAAGAGATGGACGAAACTTCTGAGGAAGAAGACTCGGCTGTATCAATGAGAGAATTTGATGCTGCACCTCAGGAATCAGAGCCAAATGATGACATGTCATTGATTGAGAAAGTGATGGCGTACATCAACGAACTTCTTGGTGGATCAGAGTCTGGTAGCGGTGCGCAAGAGCTTAGCGACTGGGAGCCATCAGTCGAAGAATCCTGTATCGCTATTCAGAATCTCTTTAACCAACCTCTGAAGGACATGCCTGAAGACGAGGACGAAGAGGAAACAGGACTCGCCATGGCGGATCTTATCTAAAGGCAATTCGCCTTAAAAATGATAGGCCAAAGCTGCAGAATAGGTCCCCTCTATTCTGCAGCAAGGCCTATATCATCAGGCACACCAGCAAGCACGATATCTGCAATAACTGCTTTGAGCTGTGCGCAAAAATCATCAAAATCAGAATGCCGCGTCATTGTATGCTCATCCATGTAAAGCGCACGATCAATCTCAACCTGGATTGCATGTTGTCGCCGCGCTGGACGCCCGTAATGTTGCGCCGTATAGGCACCCGCAAAGGGCATATTACGCGCCACCCGGAAACCAGCCTTTGTAAAAGCCGCCTCGACACGCTCAACGACCGAAGCAGCGGCGGCCGCACCAAAACGATCTCCTAGCACAATATTTGGCCGCGTGGCCCCCGGAGGCCCCACATTTGTGAGCGCATCATGGGGCATTGAATGACAATCAATCAGTATCGCCTCACCAAACTGCTGATGGCTCTCATCGAGAAGCGTTTGCAATGTATCATGATAAGGGTGCCAATAGGTTGATAACCTGCCATGCGCCTCAGCCAGCGACAGCTTTCCGCGGTAGATCGCGCGGCCATTTGCAACAACACGCGGAATGACCCCCAGCCCGCTTGCGACCCGCGGATTAGGCGTGATGCGGCGGACACCGTCGATTAACGCAGGATCTAGCTCTTCTGGGCCACGATTCAGATCCAAAAACGCACGTGGCGCCTTTGCCATAAGAAAAGGCGCCCCAAAATCTGTGACGCTCTCAAAAAGCTTATCGACAAACGCATCCTCCGACGACCTGATCTCACGCTCGTCCAAAAGCACCTTGCTCAGGAAAGCACGTGGGTAAACACGCCCCGAATGTGGTGACGCAAACACAACGCTTGTTGTGCGTTTTTCTGGTTTACTAAGATCATAGGCTGTATGCGTCATGAGGCGCTTCTACACCATATAGCTTGATAGAAAAAGCAATTCCCAAAACCTCTTGATCCCCTTCCCGACTCCTTTTATAGACCGCTCAACTGACGTGTTTTTTACTGGTATCTTATTTGATATAGGATACTGCTTTAATCGCTGATGGATATGGATGATTAGCTCAGCGGTAGAGCACTTCGTTGACATCGAAGGGGTCACTGG
>CAKMZE010000052.1:0-11616 GCA_929200295.1 uncultured Alphaproteobacteria bacterium | reverse complement strand
ATGAAGGTACGTAACTCCCTCCGCTCGCTCAAGCAGCGCCACCGCGATTGCCGCGTCGTGCGCCGTAAGGGCCGTGTTTATGTAATCAACAAAACACAACGCCGGTTCAAAGCCCGCCAGGGCTAAGGCATATTTGCCATTGATTTTGAGGGTCGCGCCATATGGTTGCGGCCCTTTTTCATTTTTATAAGCGGATTCCACGCATATTTCACGCAAACGGCTGGTCAGGGAAATCGTATTCGGATTAAACTGACATCCAAGTCAGTAATCACATGAGTAAATCGATGAAATCCATTCATAAAAATACAGCAACCATCGCTATAGCCCTAATGGGACTTTCATCACCGGCCTTTGCCCAAGCGATTTGTGGTGGTGATGGTGATGGGGGTGTTTGGATCGCAGGAGATGAAGCATCATCTGACATTTCAAATACCGCGACATACCAAGAACAGCTCGCACTGGTTCTGGCTGGAAACGCCCATATCGCACTCTTCTCTGTCTCAGCAGCAACCAATGTCAGGGTTGAGGCCCAAGGCAGCGGCGCTGGTGACCCGATGATTAGCCTGTTAGATGGAAATGGTGATACCGTTCTTTCGGATGATGACAGCGGTGGGGATGGTGCGTCTTTTGCCGAAGCCTCTCTTGAACCCGGCACCTATTGTTTACGCACGTCTAGCTTTGAAGGATCTGCGCTCACTGCTACTGTACGCATTGGGCGCACAGAGCATGAACAGCTCACCTCAGGTGCAATAGTTATTGACGATGGCGGTATTCAGGTGCCTTCGAGAGCATTACCAGCCGAAGGGTGTCAAACAGGCATCGCACTTGGCGGTAACACTGAGATAAACATGGGTATTCGTCAAACGAACTTCATTGATGAGACCTCATATTATACGTTTTCACTCGATGCGCCGCTTGCCATTAGTATAACAGCTGAAAATAGCGACCTCGATCCAATGATCAGACTCTATGATAGCACATTTACACAGCTAAGCGATTATGACTGGTTGAACGCACGTCTTGATATTGCATCGCCACTTGAGCCTGATGAGTATTGCATTGGTATTTTCGCACTAAGCGATGCATCATTACCGACCGCCATTTCAATCAGCGCATATGATCCCGAAGCCGCATTACTAAGCCGCATCGCAAATGGTGAGGATTCGCCGCCGCTTGATGGCTCATATCCTGTAGAAATGCTGGGCGAGCTTAAAGCACTGCACAGCGCCGACATCGAGATCTCATCGGAAGCAAGTTGGTTTACTCTTGATATCTCTGAGCCAGGGCTTTTGTTGGTGGAAGCGATCAGTGAAGCGGGCGACCCGTGGGTTGTTGTCTTTGACGACACCGGTCGAAAGGCTGGTTATAACGATGATAACTTAGATAGCTTAGATAGTCTTGTCGCAGTGCGCGTCACACCGGGCACCTACAGTATTGGCATCGGAGAGCTAGATGATGAGGTGATCAGCCCAGCGCGCGTAACTTTCGAACGCTTTGTTCCAACCCGATAAAATCACAATATCCTAAACCTAAAAACACGCCTCGATTTCAAACCGAGGCGTGTTTTTCTTTTTCAGATCACTCAGCCGCAACCGCGTTTTCGACTTTTTCAACGCGCACGGCTGAGAATTTAAACTCTGGGATTTTCCCATAAGGATCGACAGCCGGGTTGGTCAGGATATTCGCCGCTGCCTCAACATAGGCAAAGGGCAAAAACACCATGTCAGGCGCGACCGCACGATCAGAGCGTGCCATGATCTCAATCGACCCCCGCCGCGTTGTCAGACGTAACAAGCCACCCGGTTCCACATCTAGCTTGCGCAATGTGCTGGGATGCAAGGAACAGTTCGCCTCAGGCTCTACTGCGTCGAGCACTTTTGACCGGCGCGTCATTGATCCTGTGTGCCAATGTTCAAGCTGACGCCCTGTAGTGAGGATCATCGGATAATCTGCATCTGGCGTTTCATCCGGTGCAATCACTGAAGCCGGCGTAAACTTCGCGCGCTTGCCTTCACGTGGAAAGCCATCTGAGAACACAATCGGTTGCCCCGGATCCTCGGGCGAGAGCGATGGGTATGTCACCACATTCTGCGCCTCAAGACGATCCCATGTGATGTTATCAAGTGATTTCATCACCCGCGTCATCTCATCAAACACCTGTGATGGATGCGTATATTGCCAATCAAGACCGAGGCGTTTCGCCAGCTCAACCTCGATCCACCAATCTTCTTTTGCTTCACCGGGTGGTGGCACCGCTGGGCGGCCCATTTGCACCTGACGATTTGTATTGGTCACTGTTCCCGACTTCTCAGCAAAAGCGCTCGCCGGGAGGATCACATCGGCATAGTTCGCGGTTTCTGTGATAAAGATATCCTGCACAACCAAATGCTTTAGTTTCGCAAGCGCATCACGGGCATGATCAACATCTGGGTCAGACATCGCAGGGTTTTCACCCAAGATATACATCCCCTCAATATCGCCTGTATGCACCGCATCCAAAATCTCGGTCACGGTCAGGCCCTTGTTCGGGTCAATCTGCCCTTCGTTCCAGACATCAAGGAACGCGCTGCGCACGCCGTCATCCCCGACAGCCTGATAGTCAGGCAAGAACATCGGGATAAGCCCCGCATCAGAAGCGCCTTGCACATTGTTTTGCCCCCGCAAAGGATGCAGCCCTGTACCAGAGCGGCCAACCTGACCTGTCATCAAGGCCAAGCTGATCAAACACCGCGCATTATCCGTGCCATGGATGTGTTGCGAGACACCCATGCCCCAGAAGATCATTGCCGATTTTGCGCCAGCGAATATCCGCGCGACGTCGCGCAATGTTTCTGCTGGGATGCCGCAAATCGCTTCCATCTTTTCGGGGCTGAAATCCTTAAGATGCTGTTTCTCAGCTTCCCAGTTTTCTGTGTAGGCTGCGATGTATTGTTGATCGTATAGCTTTTCTTCGACGATCACATGCATGATCGCGTTGAGCATAGAAACATCCGCGCCCGGGCGGAATTGCAGCATATGCGAGGCAAAGCGGCGCAATCCGACGCCGCGCGGGTCCATCACGATCAGTTTCCCGCCACGTTTGGTGAACTGTTTGAAATAGGTCGCGGCGACGGGATGGTTTTCAACCGGGTTCGCCCCGATCACAATCGCCACATCCGCATTCTCGATCTCATTAAATGTCGCGGTGACAGCACCCGATCCAACGTTTTCGAGCAGCGCCGAAACCGAGGATGCATGACACAGTCGCGTGCAGTGGTCCACGTTGTTATGGCCAAACCCTTGGCGGATCAGCTTCTGGAAGAGATACGCCTCTTCATTCGTACATTTTGCCGATCCAAAGCCTGCAACCTTTGTGCCGCCAAGGTCTTTCATACCTTTGGCCGCGAAATCTAATGCCTCGTCCCAGCTGGCTTCGCGGAACACCTCTTGCCAATTGCCCGGATCAACGTTCAACCCTTTGGCAGGTGCGTCATCACGGCGTATCAGCGGCTTCGTTAGACGATGATCATGGTGGATGTAGTCAAAGCCAAAACGCCCTTTGACACATAGCCGTCCTTCGTTGGCCGGGCCATTGATGCCCTCGACAAATTTGACCTTATCATCTTTGACTTTTAACGAGACCTGACAGCCGACACCGCAGAACGGGCAAACGCTTTCAATCTCGCGGTCATAATCAGCACTATCGCCCACCTGATTTTCATCGGTGACAGTCGCGGGCATCAGTGCGCCCGTTGGGCAGGCCTGCACGCATTCGCCGCACGCCACACAACTAGATGCGCCCATTGGGTCATCAAAATCAAAGACCGGATAGGCATCATGGCCACGCCCGGCCATGCCGATCACATCATTCACCTGCACCTCGCGGCAGGCGCGCACGCACAGCCCGCACTGGATACAAGCATCAAGGTTCACCGACATCGCCACATGGCTGTCATCCAACAGCGGCACACGATCAATTTCTAACTTTGGAAAGCGACTTTGAGAGACATCCTGCGCTGCGGCCATATCCCACAGATGGGATGATTTATCATGCGCCACCTCTGGCTCTGGTTGGTCGGCGACCAACATCTCAACCACCATTTTGCGCGCTTGCGTTTCACGGGGTTGGTCGGTTGTCACAACCATGCCCTCAGACGGTTCGCGGATACATGAGGCCGCCAATGTACGCTCGCCGTCGATCGCAACCATACAGGCCCGGCAATTCCCATCAGAACGGTAGCCCGGCTGCGGCTTGTGACAAAGGTGCGGAATGACAAGACCCCGGCCATTGGCGACTTCCCAAATGGTTTCACCTGGGTCGGCGGTGACTGTCTCACCGTTCAAAGTAAAGCTTATCTTAGACATCGGGGCCTCCGCATAATTGCGTCTACCCTACACCATGCCATAGCCCTTTGGGTAAGCCCATCCGCGACCGCTCCCTTCGCATTTGCGCCATGGGGCGTTTCGCATAAGAAACTTTGGCAGGTTAAGCGCGCGCAGGCCTAGAAAAACAAGCCTGCGTTATTGATGAGAACGATCCGAATGATCTCAAGCCCGATCAGCGCAACAATCGGAGACAGATCAATGCCCCCAAGATCCGGCATATACCTGCGGATTGGGCGGTAGAGCGGCTCGAGAATGCTTTGTAAACCATACCAGATCTGCGCGACCAAAGGCTGCCTGATATTGAGCACCTGAAAACTGATCAGCCAGCTCATGATAAAATGCGCAAATATGAAAAACCGCGCGATGCTAATCAACAACATCAGAATTTCAAAAATCGACTGCATGTGCTGGCCCTTTTATCTGCTTACCTATGAGACCTAATCGCTATGCCACGCCCCGACAAGTAGCATCATGCTTGCAACACGTATGATTTCTATATCATCGGCGCGCATTTGAAACATTTTGTAACACACAACATATAGCGCATTTTTGGGTATCCCCTTTCATTGTATGCTAAATAATGTAATAACGCCCTGGTTGCGTTGCGTATCGGTCAAATTTTGCCAAATCTGTTACGGTAACGTTGACTCTTGTTAACACATATCCGATATAAGGACTACGTTAAGTTGACGCGCAAAAGACATAAGAACAAGCATATCGAAGATGCGCTTTGCTTTCTTGAAAGCAAGGGATGGCGTATCGAAAACCGCAACGGTCACGCTTGGGCTCGGGTCTATTGTGCACATGCTGACCGAAGTGGATGCCGGATGTCTGTCTGGGGGACACCGAAAAACCCAGAAGCCCATGCAAAAACGCTTAGGGCGCTTGTTGAAAAATGTGATTGTGATGGAAACGCATAGCTTTACCTTTATCGTCAGCGGGGTTGACCCGCACGCAGACGATTTCGAAGATCGATTTTTCGAAGCCGGCTGCGATGATGCAACGCTTGCCCTGATGCATGGCGCGGTGGCCGTGTGTTTTGACCGTATGGACAAAACATACGACAGCGCTGTTTTCTCAGCCCATGGCAACGTGATCGCGGCAGGCGCAGAGATTAAGCGGTTTGAGCCTGATTACCTCGTTAATGCCGCAGACATCGCAACCAGATCAGGCCTAACCAAAGCTGCCATTTCAAACTACGAAAAAGGCACGCGCGGCCAAGGCTTTCCGCAGCCATTTGCGCGCGTCACCACATCAAGCCCATTATGGGATTGGGTAGAGGTTGCCAAATGGCTCTATCTCAATGGCAAAACTGAAATCACAACCTATCATGAGGCACTGGTGACACGCTATGTGAACTTTGGTGTTCAAATCAAAGAACCCATTGCCGAGACGCAGCGCAAGCTCAAAACCGCTTTGTTAGAGCCTGTTTTAGCCTAAACCACCACTGCAATTTCATCTTGGTCACCCACGCCAAACACGCGTTTATAGCGTGCGATTTCTGATGCCGGCCCCATGGCTTTGCGTGGGTTATCCGACAGTTTGACTGTCGACACGCCATTGGCTGACACGGCTTTACACACCAATGAAAACGGAGCGAGGGCATCGCCCTCTGCGAGCCCTTTGAAATCATTCGTTAGCATCGTGCCCCACCCAAAGGACACGCGTACCCGGCCTGCAAACTGCGCTTGTAACGCCGCGATTTTATCAACGTCGAGCCCATCGGAGAAAATCACCAGTTTCTGTGTTGGATCCTCGCCGCGCGCAATCCACCATGCAATCGCGCGCTCAGCGCCAGTTGCCGGATCGCCGCTATCGATCCGCATGCCTGTCCAACTGGCCAGCCAATCAGGCGCACCATCAAGGAACCCTTCGGTGCCATATGTATCGGGCAAGATGATCCGCAGATTACCATCATGCTCTTCTTGCCAATCAGCCAGCACATCATAGGGCGCTTGCAACAGCGCCGCATCATCCTGCGCCAAGGCCGAATAAACCATCGGCAATTCATGGGCATTGGTGCCAATCGCCTCGATCTCGCGTTGCATGGCGATCCGGCAATTGGAGGTGCCAACAAAGGCATCGCCCAACCCTTCTTTGAGAGCCTGCACACACCAGTCTTGCCAGAGATAAGAATGCCGCCTGCGTGTGCCAAAATCAGCAAGCTTTAGATCAGGCACATCACGCAGCTTTTCAACCTTTTCCCAAAGCTTTGTCATCGCGCGGGCATAAAGCACCTGTAGCTCAAACTTACCCATATCTTTGAGAACAGCACGACCCCGCAGCTCCATCAGCGTAGAAAGCGCCGGGATCTCCCAAAGCATCACCTCGGGCCATGATCCTTCAAATGTTAGCTCATATTGGCCATCGCGTTTTTCAAGGTGGTAATCGGGTAAGCGCAGGTTCTCAAACCAGGCCATGAAATCGGGGCTAAACATCTGACGCTTGCCATAAAATGTATTACCACGGAGCCATGTGCTTTCTCCGCGTGACAATGACAGCGAGCGGATATGATCCAACTGCTCGCGCAGCTCGCCCTCATCCACCAGCTCTGCCAGACGGATATGCTGTGAGCGGTTGATCAGTGAAAACGTCACCCGCGTGTCGGGTTTATTGCGATAAATCGATTGGCACATCAGAAGCTTGTAAAAATCCGTGTCGATCAAAGACCGCACAATCGGATCAATCTTCCATTTGTGGTTCCAAACACGCGTGGCAATATCAACCATTTAGAATTCCCTTGTCTCTTGCCGCTGTTAGAGCAAGAGTTGCGATATTTAACAAGTGGGGCGGATACATAGACCTAACCGCCGCGCACCGTGTCGATCATTCGCTGCACGTTATCAGGGTCTGCATCGGGTGTGATCCCGTGGCCAAGGTTAAAGATATGCGGCCCACCAGAGAGCGCCTGCACCATGGCGCGGGTCTCAGTCACCAAAGCATCCCCTCCTGTCACCATATGCGATGACTTCAGATGACCCTGCACGCAGCCACTATTTTGCACATGCTTTGCAACCCAGCTTGAGCTCACCGCATCATCCACCGCGATGCATTCTGCCCCAATAGCTGCATGCGCACCCGCATAGCGCAGACCTGCGCCACGGGGAAAGGCGATCACAGGCACATCCGGGTAGCGCGCTTTCAGCGCTTGGGTAATCTGCTGCATGGGGGCGATTGAATAGCGCTGGAAATCTGCGTCTTGTAATGACCCGGCCCAGCTATCAAACAGCTTAACCACCTCTGCCCCTGCATCAATCTGATGCGAGAGATAGGCAATCGTGGCCTCTGTTATCCTTGCAAGTAGCGCATCAAAAACCGCCCTATTTTCAGCTTTCAGCGCATGGGCAGGCCCCTGATCAGGAGTGCCTTGGCCTGCGATCATATAGGTGGCGACGGTCCACGGCGCCCCTGCAAAACCGATTAACGTCGTCTCTTTCGGCAGCTCACGCGCTAGGATCCGCACTGTTTCATACACAGGGGCCAGCGTGTCATGGATCGCGTCAACAGGCTTGAGCTGATCAAGCTCTGCCTGTGTTGTGATCGTTGAAAGCCTTGGCCCCTCACCCGTGACAAACCACAAATCAGCGCCCAAAGCCTGCGGGACGAGCAATATATCCGCAAAAAGGATCGCAGCATCAAACCCATATCGCCGAATAGGCTGAAGCGTCACCTCAGCTGCGAGATCAGGATTATAGCAAAGCGACAGAAAATCCCCGGCTTGCGCCCGCGTTGCACGGTACTCTGGCAAATATCGGCCCGCCTGACGCATCATCCAAATCGGCGGTGTTGGCAGGGCCTCACCCGCAAGCGCCCGAAGAATCGTCTTTTGCGTTGTCATGATAGCCGCCCTTCGTGAATGCTGTTGATGCATCTTGTAGCGGCTCATGAGCGAGACACAACCTTGCCAGCCCCTGTTTGCGGCTCTAGGAAGGATTTATGACACGACATCTCCCTTCTCCTGATGCGCCGCTTAAGATCGGCACACGCGGATCACCGCTAGCACTTGCGCAGGCTTATGAAACCCGCGCGCGCCTAACCGAGGCGTTTGATCTCCCCTCTGAGGCATTTGAAATTGTGGTGATCAAAACCACTGGCGATAAGATCATTGACCGTCCGTTAAAAGAGCTCGGCGGTAAGGGGCTTTTTACCCGCGAGATCGAGGATGACCTGCTTACCGGGCGTATCGACATCGCTGTGCATTCGATGAAGGATATGCCAACGATACAGCCTGATGGGCTGATCCTAGACACATATCTGCCACGCGAAGACGTGCGCGACGCGTTCATTTCCCCGCAGGATTCGGGCCTCAGTGATCTGGAAGCAGGTGCTCTTGTCGGGACATCCTCGCTCAGACGTGCCGCACAGCTACGCTATCGCAGACCAGACCTGACAGTTGTTGAGTTCCGCGGCAATGTCCAAACCCGCCTGAAAAAGCTAGATGACGGCGTGGCCAAAGCCACGTTTTTAGCCATGGCCGGGTTGAACCGATTAGAAATGGCGCATGTGCCCTATACCGCAATTTCCACGCGCGATATGCTGCCTGCTGTTGCGCAAGGCGCGATCGGGATTGAGCGGCGTGTTGATGATACGCAAACCGCTGATCTACTGGGCGCGATACACGATACCCCAACCGGCCAAAGGCTCTCCGCTGAGCGCGCGTTTCTTGCGTCCCTTGATGGGTCTTGCGAAACACCAATCGCAGGGTTGGCTGAGTTTGAAGACGGGCAGCTTCGTTTGCGTGGGCAAGTGCTACGCCCCGATGGCACAGATATGATCGCCGATGATATCACCTGCGACATCGCTGATGGTGCAGAGGCAGGCCAGAAAATGGGGCAAGATATGCGCGCGCATGCACCAAATGGATTCTTTGACTGGTATTGAAAAATACACGCCTTTATCGCTTTGGTGAAATCTATGCCCAATAATTACGTCATCGCTTGATACGGACAAACATCGTCGGCAAATGGGACATGACGCGTGCGGAATTTTACGCCGGGTACGTGCTCTGGCTGCGTAATGCGATCCATACGGAAATGACGAAAATCATCACGCAACGGATCCCATGCGACCAAGTACCATAATGGCGGTAAAATCAGCATCGCTTGCGGTTCAACCTCACGTGTGGTCACACGCCCTTTGGCATCTTTATATTGAAACCGGAGACGCAGGTTCTGCAAAAACGCAGTTTCAAACGCGGGCAATAGTGCCGAATCCATTCCGCCCACATCTGATATGTCTTCACCACGCGGGATTTGCCCGACATATAGTCGGCTCAAAAACCTACGAAGATCACGCAGTTTGTCTTGCGGTAAAGACTGTTCAATCTTAGCCAACCCGCTATCTGCGAGATCGGAAAACGGTAAGCTACGTGCGGCCCGCATCGTGGCAACGCTAAGGAGCAAAGCAAAAATCTCTGGCACTGAAAGCCTAGTCGTTGTCTGAATCGACTGCGGATCAATTTGCACACCTCCACCGGGCCCAGGTTCAGTATCAATGATAAATCCCTGCTCTCGCAAGGCACCGATATCGCGCAGAACTGTGCGGCGCGATACACTGACCGTTTCTGCCAATTCTGCAACTGTCGCAGTGCTGCTTCTCCGCAATGCACGGATGATCATATCATGGCGAAGCCGTACATTCATTTTCATACCCATATATTTAGTGCCAAAAAATGGCACCATTATATTTTACCTATAATACATGCAATTCGAAAAGGAGACTTAAAATGCATCGTACAGCAGTAAATCCTTGGGATTGGTCACTGAAATTTGGCTATAACCAAGGCGAGATCATCGAAAACAGCACCCGCCAGCTCATTTGCGCAGGGCAAACAGCCGTTAATCAATACGGTCAGCCGCAACACCCTGATGATATGCTTGGCCAAATGCGCCTAGCATATAATAATCTTGAGGCTGTACTTACTAAGGCACAGATGACAGCCCATAACATCACAGGTTTACGGCTTTTTACGACGGATATTGATGCGACCTTGGAGAACTTCCATGTTCTTGGAGAACGGCTAGCGGCCGCTGCAATCGCACCGCCTATGACATTGTTAGAAGTTTCGCGGCTTGCAATTCCAGGATTGCTGTTTGAGATCGAAGCAACCGCAGCTTCATGAACCGCTTATCGTACAAGGCCATCTATAACAGCTTTAAAGCAAAGCACACTTAATGTGTGCATCGTAAAATGCAGTTGAAAAACGGCGCCTCAGGTTTCCCCGAGGCGCCGCAGTTTTAGGCGACGTTTGTGATCTTCTCATCTGAGAAAAGCACAATGCCGTTTTTGTGGTGCCGCGCGGCAATCTTGCGTCCTTGCCGCCCCTTCGCCAACGGTCTGCATGGTCTTGCCAGCGATTCCACATTTTCAAACTCAGGGAAGAGCCCCAAGATTTCTTTGCGGGATTTCTTGCTTACTGTTTTCAATGTCTGTGACCCTAAGAGCAACGTCTCAGATGGCGCATCATTTGCAAACACAATGTGATGCTGATCCAGCAAGATATGGTAGTAGTCAACCGTCGCAAGATCTTCTGCAATCTCGATCCCTGGCAGAGCAAGCAGATGCTTCGCAGCGACCAAGACTTCAAACTGGCCGAACATCCGCTGTGCGACCTTTGAGCGTACCAAGACCCTGTGTTGTGGTGAGACAACGAGATCTGTCTCAGGCAGAGACTGACCAAGCGCACCCGCTTTGATCCGAATAGGGCGGAAGTTCTCATGCGCAAGTAACTCTTGCTCTGTCAGCGCCCGCTTTCCAATCCACCGGATCGGCTGCGATCCACCATCAGCTGTTTCAACGCAGTCACCTACGTTCAATTGCTCAACAGGAACCTGACCATTTTCTGTTCTGATCAATACACCCGCAGCAAAACAGATCGGCACCTCGCTACCGCTTTCGGCTGTAAGCGTTGCATAACCTGCTGTATCCTCACCAACCGCGAGATCGCCATCGTCAAACCGTAATATTTCAACATTAAGCACCTTGTCAGAACCATCCGGTCCATCCACCTGCATCGATCCATCATCATTTACGGAAAAGGCATAATCATCCATGTTACCAGAGAAGATGGCAACATCTACTTGTCCATCGCCATAACCATAGTCAACAGCATCACCACCATCGATGATATCATCGCCGGTACCGCCTTTTAACAAATCCTCACCGGCACCACCATAAAGGCTATCTGCTTCGGCACCTCCATATAGCTCGTCTAAGCCGCTACCAGAACCGCCATAAAGCGTATCAGATCCT
>CAKMZE010000051.1:9943-18557 GCA_929200295.1 uncultured Alphaproteobacteria bacterium | reverse complement strand
CCCTTACCCTGACCCCAACAAGAGTCGCGGTTCAGGTATCGCTCACACCCGTGTAATATGTCAGTTCATATGATCCGTAGTACCCCGGGATATTTTAAAACCTAAGAATGTTAAGCTTAGGGGAGGAAGTCTGCGGGATCCACAGATTGCAGGCCACGGCGGACTTCGAAATGTAGAAAGCTTGGATCGCCCGCGCGGACCTTTGCGATATTTTGACCGCGGGTGACGCTATCGCCCTTGCTGACAGTTAAATCATCCAAGTTTGTGTAAACTGTCAGCATGTTATCGGCATGTTTGATCACAAGGATCGGCACGCCGCTGGTGTCGGTCGTCACGGCCGCCACAGTGCCCGCATCAGCGGCTTTGACCGCTGTGCCCGCAGGCGCACCAATATCAATGCCTTCGTTGCGGCCCGGGGCATAGGCGCGGATAATCGTGCCATTCACAGGTGTTGCAAGCTTTGCAGAGGCGGCTGGCGTTGTCGGTGTGCCGATATCAGGGGTTTCAGGGGCTGTGACCGTCGGTGCTGGTGCTGTCGCGGGTGTAGTCGGCGCTGTGACTGTTGGCGTCACATCAGGCAAGGGGGTGGCGGCACTGGGCGGAACAGGCGTGGCTGTGCCTTGGCCCGGGTCAGACGGCTCTGGCTGGGCTGATGCAGAGGCGGGCGTTTGTGGGATCAAGAGGATCTGCCCTGAGCGTACGCTCAATTCTGAGCCAAGCCCATTCCAATCGGCGAGCGATTTGACAGGCACATCGTAAAGCCGCGCGATTGAAAAGATCGTCTCGCCCCGCGCGACGCGGTGGCGCAGCGGCTCTGCTGCGAGTGTTGTCGTTTGTGGTGCATCTGCGGATTCTGGTTGCGCGGCGTCGACCCTGTCTAATGCCGTTGTGGCGATGGAGGCCACATCAAGCGGCCCTGTGGTTGCGGCACCTGTCGCTGGCGATGGTTCTGCGACGCGACCGGGCAGCGCAATGATTTCATTGCTGCGCAGTGATGCGCCCGGATCCACACCATTATAGCGCGCAAGGGCTGTGCCATCGACGCCCAGCCTTTGGGCGATGGTATTCACAGTATCGCCTTGCCGGGCCACGACAACCTGATATGTGGGATAAGAGATAATGCCACGGTCATCAGGTTTTGGGCGCGTGGCGATATCTTTGAGCGCGTCAGAGGTATCAAACCCATTGCCAAGGTCGCGGAAATCGAAATCGAAATCGCCACAACTGGCAAGCGCGAGCGCTGCTGTCGAGGCCAATACCATGCGCGTTAGACGCCTGGGCCGGGGGGAATATGCCATCTGCGGTCTCCTCAGGTCGGGTGTGCCATTGTGTCTTGGCACTGTCCGTTCATCTTAGGTTTAATCCTGACCGAGCCCTTCTAGCAAGGGGACAAATCGGACTGGGCGTAATTCTTCGTAGTCATAGCCTGTTTCATGGCGTGTCACGCGGATCAGGGTTTGGACCGTATCGGATTGCCCGACGGGCAATACCATGACCCCGCCAACACGCAATTGCGCAAGCAGCGGGCTGGGCGCGTCTTCGGCTGCGGCAGTGAGCAAGATCCGGTCAAACGGTGCTTGTTCTGCAAACCCATGGCTGCCATCGGCAGTGAATGTCGTGATATTTGTGATGTCATGGGCGTCAAAGATCGCGCGTGCCTCGGTCACAAGACGCTTGAACCGATCAACGGTGTAAACCCGGCGCGCCAATTGCGCGAGGATCGCAGCCTGATAGCCAGAGCCGGTACCAATTTCGAGCACCTTATGACGGGATTGCACATCAAGTGCTTGGGTCATGATCCCAACAACAGACGGCTGGCTGATCGTTTGCCCGCATGAAATAGGCAGCGGCATATCTTCATAGGCTTTATCTGCAAATATCCCCCTGACATAGGCAGCGCGGTCTACTTTTTCCATCGCAGTGAGAACACGGGCATCGGTTATGCCTTTGCTGCGCAGCGCAAACAGAAACTGCATTTTGATGTTGGCACTATCGTTCACAAGAGGCGGTCCTTGAGATCATCAAGAAGTGCGTGATCAGTAAGATCGGCGCGCATAGGCGTGACAGAGATATAGCCATCAAGATTGGCTTGTGCATCTGTGCCGGGGGCTGTTGGCTGGTTTTGTGCGCTGCCTGTGACCCAAACAACGGGGCGGCCCGAAGGAGAGGTCTGGCGCTCTGTGCCAAAACGGCCATCACCGCGATACCCTTGCGAGGTGACCGCATATCCTTTGACATCAGATGCAGGAACGGGTGGGAAATTGATATTATAAAACAGCCGGTAAGGGCCTTGGTCCCATATCCCCTTAGCAAGTAGATCGCGGATCAGTGCCGTGCCATGCTGGCGTGCGGCATCAAATGGATCCTCAGATTTGGCATTTGCGGGTCCGTAGTATTGCGACATTGCTACCGCATTATAGCCTTGTAGCGCTGCTTCAATTGCGGCCCCTATCGTCCCGGAATAAAGCGTATTTTCAGCAGCGTTATTGCCTCTGTTCACGCCTGAAAGGATCAAATCAGGCGGTGTATCTTGCATCACCTCATGTAGGGCAACAAGGACGCAATCCGCTGGCGCGCCCTCAACAGCGAAGCGACGTGGCGCGATCTCGCTATAGAGTGTGGGCTTGGTGTAATTGATACAATGGCCGACACCTGATTGCTCGGCAGCAGGTGCAACGACCCAAACCTCACCATCTTGCCCCGCAATATCGCGTGCGATTTGTTCTAATACCACGAGACCGGGGGCGTTTATACCGTCGTCATTGGTGATGAGAATGCGCATTTCGATGTGCCTTTTTGCCTTTGGTATGCGAGGAAACGTAAGGCGACAAGCATCTTTGCGATGTGGACCCTTGGTTGTTGCTCCAGAGACTCAAATCAAATTAGCGTATTTCGGGTTGAGCTGCGAATATACGCGCGGCCTCATCTGCTGGCGCATGCAATGTGCTGCGATCCTCGCCGGGGTGGAACCTTGCGCGTGTGGCCGTGGGCATTGGGTTGGGGGTAAGGATATGTACTTTGGGCCCCGTGCGTTCGGTTTCAGCCTGCCAACTGCGGGCAAGTGCAATTTGCGCGGCTTTCGAGGCACCATAAGCACCGAAATAGGCGGTACCTGAACACGGGTCATCAAAGAAAAGAGCCTGCCCGGATGTGCCCATAAGCGGTGCTACATAGCTGATCAATCGCGATGTGGCTGTGACATTCACATCCAGTGATTTACGCATATCTTTGGGTGAAATATGCCCAGAAGGCGCAAGCGGGGCAGCATGGATGGCAGTGTGGCACCACAGATCGAGCTTTCCCCAACGTTCAAAGATGGAACGGCAAAGCTGCTGCATGGCCGCATCTGTTGTGATATCCATGGGTGCCAGCGTGGCCTGTCCGCCTGCGGCTTTGATGCGATCATCCAGCTCTTCTAACGCGCCGGTGGTTTTCCCAACAGCGATAATGTGATGTGTTGCGGCGAGATTTTCGGCTAAGGCACAGCCTAAACCGCGCGATGCGCCAGTGATCAATGCTATCTTATCCATGAGACCGGGTGTGCACGCTTGAGAGGATAGGGTCAAGATCAGATGCTTGGCGTAGCTTTTGAACTGTCCCTAGTTGAAGACACATGAAGTCAGCAAAAACGGAATGAAATCAGTTTATATGTTTTCGAATGCGGCGGACCATCAACCAGACCAATATGATGATTGGGATTGTAATCGCTGATGTGATCGTCCCTTTCCAAATATCGAGTACACTGCTTACCGGGTGAAGCAGGTATGCCCCCAAGGACACTGCGTAGTAGCTGATGGCAACAACACTGAGCCCCTCTACTGTCCTTTGTAGACGCAATTGCAAATCGGCGCGCCGGTCCATACTTTTTAATAGCTCTTGGTTCTGTGCCGAACGTTCGACATCCACCTGTGTCCTGAGAAGGTTGCCAGCACGCAGCGCCCGATCTGACATGTCTTGTAACCGATCATGCGTTGAATGTACTGTACGCATAGCTGGCGAAAATCGACGCATCATGAATTCTGCAAACGTCTGACGCCCCTCGAACCGCTCTTCGCGCAATACCTCAATACGTTGATCCACGATCTGAGCATAAGCCTTGGTCGCACCATGCCTAAATGACGATTGTGCCACCATGGATTCTAATTCAGCTGAGGCCTCCAAAAGGTGGCGCAAGGTCGTTTCTGCGGGCGATTGTCCTTCGACTATTTCTACGACCAACTGGCCCAGCTTGGCGTCGATGTCTTCGAGAGACGGTCCCATTTCACGTACACTGGCAAAGCCGAGCATGGACATGGTTTTGTAGGTCTCTATCTCGCATAACCTTTGCACAATCCGTCCTATGCGCTGTGCACCTGTTTCCGGGGAAACGCCAATCGCAAACCGTAAATGTCCCGCTGGATCGATCCGGAAATCCCCCGCAATCGCAGCAGCATTATCCAATACCCAAGCGACTGCCACACTTTCTGCTACAAACCAATTGTCGAGTTTTTCTTGGAACTTTTCTGTTCTGTCCCATGGGCTTACGTGGATCAGAGCTGATGTCACCAGTTGCCCTGGCGCTTGCGTCATCCAATCTTTGGGGAAAATTTCAAAGCTAGCAGGATCAAATGGGCGCTCGCCAATCTTATTCGAGATCGCTGTGTAGGTAACAAATTCGGTATGGCTTTCCCATTTCAGCATGTGTTGGCCGATTTGGCCATAGTAGTGTGTTGCACCAGGTTGTGGATGTGCCGCACCATATCGGTCCAGTAAGGCAATCAGATGTGCACGATCCGCTATCTTATCATGCGTTGCTGCGGAAGAGGGCCGCTTGATAGCCATATAGGCAACGGTTGATGACGCCTCCACCTTTGGAAAAGGCCGGGCGTGCAATTCATTTGCCAGTGAATAGCGTAATGGGTGTTCATCAATGGGAGCCATTGACCCTCCAGTCTTTTATTCGTAGTCATATGTCCGACAATTTGCATTGAAAATAGAGTATTTTGTCACACCTAAAGCATTTCAAAACAATTTGGGCCATCCACGTCAGGATATAAATTGTATCAAAATTCATCATTTCACCGAAAGAGTGTTCTAACAGTGTTGGTTCTGTGCGGGAGGCCGCGAAGACATATAAGGAGCGTCACTGCTCGTGGTTTGCTGGGTGGATAGGGCTTACAGCTTATTTATTCAGCAGCCTCTTTTGCGCGAAAACCTTTTTCGATCATATCTGATGGTGCCACAGGATATTCACCGGAGAAACACGCATCACAATAGGCGGGTGATGCGCTATCACGACCGTTTGCCTCACCAACGGCGCGGTAAAGCCCGTCGAGCGAGATGAATTTCAGACTATCGACTGCCAAATGCGTCTGCATTTCGGCCTCTGACATTGTCGCGGCGAGCAGCTTTTCCCGGTGCGGCGTATCGACCCCATAAAAGCAGGGCCAAGCCGTTGGCGGGCTTGCGATGCGAAAATGCACCTCAGCGGCGCCCGCATCAAGGATCATTTCCTTGATCTTGCGTGATGTCGTCCCCCGCACCACGCTATCATCGACCAAGATCACACGCTTTCCCTTAACGAGCGCACGGTTCACATTCAGCTTGAGCCGGACCCCCATGTTGCGGATCTGCTCGGTTGGTTCAATAAAGGTGCGTCCCATGTAGTTGTTGCGGATAATGCCCATGGCGTAGGGAATACCTGATTGCAGTGAATATCCGATCGCGGCAGGCGTGCCGCTATCAGGGACAGGGCACACGAGATCAGCTTCAACGGGGGCCTCTTTGGCCAGTTCGCGGCCAATGTTCTCGCGGGTTTCATAGACAGAACGCCCACCAAGCTGGCTATCAGGGCGACTAAAATAGACATGCTCAAAAATACAAAAACGGGATTTTGTCGGGCGGAATGGAAAGTGGCTTTCCACACCGTTTTTCGTGGCCACAACCATCTCACCGGCTTTGATCTCGCGGATAAACTCAGCGCCAATGATATCTAAGGCGCAGGTCTCTGAGGCGAGCACCCAACCATCACCCAGCTTACCCAGAACAAGCGGGCGCACACCCAAGGGATCGCGACAGCCAATAAGCTTTGTTCTGGTCATGGCGACGACGGAAAATGCGCCCTCGACCTTGCGCAGCGCCTCTTCCATACGGTCGGGGATCGTGCGCCCCATAGAGCGCGCCATGAGATGCACAATGCATTCGCTATCGGACATGGATTGAAAGATCGAGCCACGTTCGATCAGCTCTTTGCGCAGGGATAAGGCATTGGTGATATTGCCATTATGCGCAATCGCAGCCCCGCCCATGGCGAACTCACCAAAGAACGGCTGCACGTCTCTGATAGCGGCACCCCCCTTTGAACCTGCTGTTGAATAGCGCACATGGCCAATCCCGATATCGCCGGGCAGGCGGGCCATCATTTCGGATGCGGTAAAGTTATCGCGCACAAGCCCGAAGCGGCGTTGTTGGTTAAATCCTGTTTCAGGATCATGGGTGACAATCCCGCCAGCCTCTTGCCCGCGGTGTTGCAAAGCATGCAGGCCCAAAGCAACAAAATTCGCGGCATCAGCGACGCCGACAACGCCGAATACGCCGCACTCCTCTTTTAATTTGTCATCGTCAAAAGGGTGGGCAGGTGGCATCTGGTAGGACAAAGCGGCAGCTCCGATTCCCCATGGTGTCGGTTAAGCCTAGACCTAGCGGTTTCTTGCGCCTGTGTCACGACGCGATCATCTCATCTTTGTTAAAAACCTTAGATTTCTGATCGCGTCTTATGCTTTACTCTGTGGCTGCATCTGTAGGTTGACCACAATCACCAACAAGCTGCTCATACTGTGTTGTGATCCAGCCTAGTGCGGCCTCTGGGTCGCGATCTTCGATCTGACCAGTGAATTGCTTAAACACGGCGGCAGAGCGGCTGTTTTCAACCATTTCGATTTGCTGGCTAGACAGCACTGTTTGATAAACAAAGAACGCAATCGCCACGAGAAGAATACCGCGGGCAACACCAAAGAGGAACCCAAGGGCCTGATCCAACCCGCCAATCGCTGAGCGACGCACAACAGTTGAAAAGAGCGGTGTGAAGATCGAGACAAGAACAAGCGCCACAGCAAACACGGCCGCAAATGCAGCGATAATCGATAGCTCACAGCTATCACCGATAAAGTCTCCAAGAATAGGAACCTGACGGATCAATGGCTGCGCCTGATCTGCAAAGATAAATGCAAGGATTGTTGCGCCGATCCACCCGACGATTGCCATCGCTTCGCGCACGAACCCACGGCTATAAGCTAAGATAGCCGAAATAATGATAATTATGGCAACTGCACCGTCGATAATTGTTAAGTCCATGTCGTTCGCTCCTGTCAACGCCGCCGTTTGAACTACGTGCGTGCGCCGAATATATCTTCTATAATGCCAGCCAGATCTTTTGCCTGACGCTGGTTTACGCCATCAACATGCGTCGGTTTCGCATGATGTGGGTTTATAGCTGTTGTAAAACCAAGTTTTTGCGCTTCTTTCAATCTATTTTCGGTCTGCACAACCGTACGTAGTGCACCCGACAGGCTTATTTCCCCAAAAACGACTGTTTCCGTAGGTATTGCGGCATCTTCGCGCGCGGAAACAAGCGCCGTAGCAACAGCGAGATCGGCCGCGGGTTCAGTAATCCGCAAGCCGCCCGCCACATTCAGGTAAACATCTAAGCCTGTAAAGGGCAGACCGCACCGTGCCTCGAGCACCGCAAGGATCATCGCGAGCCGTCCGCCATCCCAACCGACGACAGAGCGCCGCGGCTGGCTGTGGGGTGAGGGTGACACGAGGGCCTGAATTTCACACAGCATTGGGCGGCTGCCCTCAATACCTGCAAAAATCACCGATCCGGGGGCAGGGGTGCCGCGATCAGATAAAAATAATGCAGAGGGGTTTTTGACCTCGGCCAAACCACGGCCCGTCATCTCAAACACTCCGATCTCATCTGCGGGGCCAAAGCGATTTTTGACAGCGCGCAAGAGACGAAACTGATGGCCGCGCTCACCCTCAAAATAGAGCACGGTATCCACCATATGTTCAACTACGCGCGGCCCTGCGATTGCTCCTTCTTTCGTGACATGGCCCACCATGACGACCGAGATCGTGCGTTTTTTGGCAAAATTCGTCAGCTCATGCGCGCAAGCGCGGACCTGAGAAACGGATCCCGGCGCGCTATCAACGGTATCTACCCACATTGTTTGGATCGAGTCGATGATCGCGAGATCAGGTTTTTCGGTTTCCAGCGTGGTCAGGATATCGCGCAGGTTTGTATCTGAGGCGAGCAGGACAGGTGATTTTTCGATCCCTAAGCGCTGCGCGCGCATTTGCACTTGGGCGGCGGATTCCTCGCCTGAGATATATACGACGCGCAGCCCATTGCGCGCGAAACGCGCAGCTGCTTGTAGCAAGAGCGTTGATTTCCCAATGCCGGGATCACCACCGAGGAGCAGGGCTGAGGCCTCAACAAGACCACCACCAAGAACCCGGTCGAGCTCATTGACCCCTGATAGGGTGCGTTCAGGGGCTTCGGCTTGGGCGGCAAGATCGGTAAGCGCAATCGCGCGCCCACGTTTTCCGCCAAGAGATTTTTTGGTTGGTCCCG
>CAKMZE010000051.1:8776-9933 GCA_929200295.1 uncultured Alphaproteobacteria bacterium | reverse complement strand
ACATTGGCCAGACCATTTGCCAAATGATGCGCCGCAGTCGCTGCAAGTGTAATGCAAATCTTTTGCCATGTTTCCGTTTTGTACTATTTTTGGATAGGCCGCAATCGCAAAGCTTAATCTATTTGGGCGGCGGGTTTATCCATTCTCTGCGTGAGCATCGAGATAATGATAGAGCCAAGAATACAGGCTGTGAACATATATAGCCCCCACGCGGTCTCGACCTTGCCGAAACCGACGCCCTTGATCACCACAATATAAAGCGCAATCAAAAAGATATCTGCCATCGCTAATTTACCTAAATAGGTCAGAGCAGGCAGGGTGACGCGCCCAAGCAGCTGGAAATGCACCAGCGCGAGCCCAATGGTTTTTAAATAAGGTGCGAAAAGCGCAAAGCCTGTCACCATTAATGCTAAAAACACATCGCTTTCCCACAGGCTCTGTAAACCTGAAATTACACTAATTTCAGATAGTCCAAATAGCGGCAGTAACCCTGCGCGCATGAGTGGCGCAAACCAAGCAATTGGAAAAAGAATTAACAGCGCAAGGTTTGCGATTTTGAGAAAGACAAGCATGGGTCGCGCCTAAATAAACAGACCATGCCAAAGTGGCATGGGTTGCTTTATTCTGCCGCAGACTTCTGGGCTAATGCTACCACTTTTTCATCACGCGGTGTTGGATCTGCCGCAACATCAATACCGTCCATGTCGAATGCGTCGCCATCATCGTCAAAATCATCAATGTTGATTTCGTCAATAATTTCGCCGGCATCATGCTCAAGACTATAACCCAAAGCAGGCAGTGTTGATTGTAGCTGCGCATCCAGACGTGCCAATTGTGAGGCCACGACGCTTTCTTCCAGCTCAACCTGCTGTGCCCATTTGCGAATTTCTGAGCACACGTGCATGGCTTCAACAATACGTTCTTGGTGCTGCTCAGCTTCTTGCTGGCGCTGTCTGAGGAATGATTTGGCGCGCGCAACCTTTTCATGGCTATAGACATCGGCAAGGTGCCGTGCCTGTTGGCTCATCTGTGCGGCGACTTCCATAACACCTGGTTCAAGCCGTTCAAAATCAGGGTGGTCACGCAAAAACGCGAGCCGCTCGCGGACGGCATCAAATTCAGAACTGAGCGAGAAAACCCCAGCACGATCTGCAGAA
>CAKMZE010000051.1:7861-8746 GCA_929200295.1 uncultured Alphaproteobacteria bacterium | reverse complement strand
CGCTATGATAGGCTTGGGCCACATCCTCCATACGGATCTGGAAACTACGGTGGCTTTGTTCAAGCGACATAATGCGCATGTTCGACGGGATAAAGAACAACAGTGATCCGACCAGCGCGGTCACGACCAGTTGTAAGTAAAACCCAGCATCAACGAAGATATGGCTGCCAAACGTGAGTGTCAGCGATAGCCACGGTGCAGCACCAACCGCGCAAAAGAACGAATAGGCCATGACGAAAACAGAAATCACGGCAACGGCAAATAAAGATGCAGCATGTAAAAAATGCGCCGCTTTTTCAAATCGACCTATAACCAAGGTATATCCCCCCGAACATTGTTCATAATACTTTAACTGTTTGCTATGCGGCTAGCATAGGGGAAAGTGTCGAGAATGTGGTCAAAATATGCCGACGTTGAAACAATGGATTGACAGCATAGCCATTGTTTCCGGTGCGGCATCTATCTTGGGATTGGTCTGATTTTGATCCATCGGAATGGTCGCAAAATCAGATGTTTACGAATCGATTCGCGCTAATGGCCATGGTTGATTTCACCCCCCGTGGGGGTGTAATCATCAGCGTTCCGCGCGCGCGGCGCTGGGGAACATGTCGCTGGTCGTGCCTGCAGTCACGCGTTTTTGGCGAATCGTGCGAGGCTTCACGCCTCATAGGCTGAAATGAATTCCCGCAGTGCCAAGGGATGATCCGCACCATCCAAATCCGCGGCTGCCCCATGCCATGCGATCGCGCCCTCATGCAGGAATGCGACATGATCAGAGATCGCACGCACCGAGCTTATGTCATGGGTAATCGTCACAGCTGTGATTTCCAGATCATCGACGATTTGGCGGATCAATCGGTTAATGGCCGCAGCGCGTATCGGGTC
>CAKMZE010000051.1:7307-7851 GCA_929200295.1 uncultured Alphaproteobacteria bacterium | reverse complement strand
GTCCAGCCCAGTTGTTGGCTCATCGAAAAAGACCACTTTTGGATCTGTTGCAATGGCCCTCGCAAGGCCCGCACGTTTTTGCATTCCACCCGAAAGCTCCGCAGGATAGCGGTCAGCCACATCAGGACCAAGACCAACAAGGGTCAGCTTTTCAATCGCGTGGTCGCGGGCTGCGGCTGGTTTGTGGCTTTGCAACATACGAAATGCAACGTTTTCCCAGATTTTGAGTCCGTCAAAGAGTGCCGCACTTTGAAACAACATACCAAACTCAGCGAGGAAATCCGCGCGGTTGTTAGGCGTCAAAGGCGCGTCATTCCAATAAATCTCTCCCTCATCCGGTGTCAAAAGCCCCAAAATACATTTGAGCATGACCGACTTACCAGACCCCGAACCGCCAATAACCGCTAGGCTTTGCCCCTTGTGGATATCGAGAGTGACCCCATTAAGAACAGGCGGGCCGTCGAACCGTTTTGTGAGGCCAGCTAACCTAATCATGTTGCAAAAAACGCTTGTGTTAGGAAAAAATTCGCGGCCAGTATCGCGA
>CAKMZE010000051.1:3509-7297 GCA_929200295.1 uncultured Alphaproteobacteria bacterium | reverse complement strand
CGACAGAGGCCGCAACAACTGCCCGTTTTGTGGCCGTGCCCACGCCTGCGGCCCCTTGTGTCGCAGCGAGCCCAAAATAGCAGCCCATTGTCGCGGCGATAAAGCCAAACACGGCGCCTTTAACCAAAGATGAGATCACATCCGCCTTTTCCAGAAAGCCAACGGTGTTTTGAATGTAATTCGCAGCATTAAACCCAAGGCTATGCGTACTAATCAAATAGCTGCCAAAAATACCGATAAGATCACTGACACCCACGAGGATGGGCACAACAAGCGTCGCGGCAAGAACTCTTGGTACGGTGAGAAATTTCATTGGGTCTGTTGATAGCGTCACGAGTGCATCGATCTGCTCTGTCACCCGCATCGTCGCAAGCTCTGCGGCTATAGACGAGGTCACGCGGGCTGCAATCATTAACCCGACAAGAACAGGGCCTAACTCACGCACCATCCCAATGGCAACAATTTGCGGCACCACGGCCTCGGCCGAAAACCGCGCGCCACCAGCATAAATCTGTAGCGCCAATGCACCACCGGTAAAGAGCGCGGTGAGCCCAACAACAGGTAATGACAAAAATCCAATGTGCCAAAGCGATTTGCGAAATGCAGCGCCGAAAAACGGCGGCGTGACACTATGCCTAAGTATCGCCGCGATAAAATGTGTGATGCGGCCAATCGCTGCCAACTGGTTGAGTGTGATCGCCCCGGTCGCGGCGAGCAGGCGTATCATGCGCCACTATAATGACGCGCGTAGCGTGCGCCAAGCGATGTCAGGATTTCATAACCGATTGTGTCGGTTTTGCGCGCCAAATCATCAACGGTCTGCTGCGGCCCCAACAAAGTCAACCTATCAGGCACGGTTGGCAGGTCAGTCACATCGACAGTGATCAAATCCATTGAGACGCGACCCACAAGAGAGCATGGGGTTTGCTCATGCCAAAACATGGCTCTGCCAGACATGGACCGGATCAACCCATCCGCATAGCCCGCTGAAACCGTCGCGATTTTTGAGGGGCGTTCAGCCTGCCATGTGTTGCCATATCCGACGACTTCACCCATTTCCAAATCACGCGTTTGAATGATGGGGACGTCTAATGTGACAACAGATTGGGCTTGGTCGAATGGCTCGCCACCATAAAGCCCGACACCAGGGCGGCAAAGATCAAAATGATAGGCATCCCCAAGCAATATTCCACCCGTCGCCGCAAGCGACCGGGGCACTGTGATCCCGTCTGTCATCTGGTGAAACATATCAAGCTGATAGGCGTTCATCGGGTGATCGACCTCATCTGCACAGGCCAGATGGCTCATCACCAGGGTGGGGTTTTGTGACAACGTCAGCTCTGCCACTGCGGCCCATGCGTCCCATTCAAGCCCAAGGCGGTTCATGCCAGTGTCGAGCTGAATACCAAAGGGATGGCCAGGCAGGCTTTCTAAATGCAATGTCACCTGCTCAATCGAATTGAGCATGGGGATCAGCCCATAGCTGCGGATAAGCTGCGTATCACCTGCCATATGTCCCGAGAAAATGTTGATCTCGATGCTTTCGCCAAATGCTTGCCTGAGGGTCGCGCCTTCCTCAGCCGTGGCGACAAAGAATTTACGTGCACCCGCTGAAGCAAGGCATTTTGCAACGATGTCTGCGCCTAAGCCATAGCCGTTTGCCTTGACCACAGCGGCGGTTTCGCAGCTGGTGATTGCATTCAATGCTTGCCAATTTGCAGCAATTGCATTGAGGTCGATAGATAGATGTCCAGTACTCATATAGCCCTTTTGGCATTCCATCGCGCAAGGTCAAGTGAAAGCTGATATTCAGATCGCAGGCATTTGCTGCGTTGCACAATGAATCCCCCCGCCTAATGCGCCCAGAGTATCGACATTGAGCATGATAACCTCACGATCAGGAAAGTGCCGGGTTAGCGTTTCTTGGGCGATTGCATCGGTGCGCGTATCACCAAACTGTGCAGCGATAACAGCATGATTGCACAGGTAATAATTTGCATATGAGGCCACGAAATCAGCGGATTTTATGCGCGGGGTTTGCGGCTCTGGGATCACGTCAACTGCGATATTCGCGGCAATCAAGGCGTCATAGGTCTGCGCTGCGGCTTGGTGAAACGGATCATATGGATCGGGCTCTTGCGGCAGGTTGATCAGGGCGTGGCCTGCATGGGTAAACCGCATAAGGCTATCGATATGATAGTCAGTGATATCAAGGTCATAGACACCCGGTGACCAGATGATTTTATCAGCGCCATAGGCGTTGAGCAGACGATCCGCGATCTGATGCCGTGACAGGCCCGGATTGCGGTTGTCATTCACCCACGAGCTTTCATGCGCGACCAACAGACCATGGCCATCATGTTCAACCCCGCCGTTTTCACCAGAAAGCCCGCTTGGGATAACAGGCAGCTCTAGACGCGCGGCTACGGCCTGCGCAATGCGGGCATCGCGGGCGTGGACCTGTTTATTGCCCCAGCCGTTAAACGCGATATGGCTGATGGCAAGACCGCGGGGCGTTTTTGTAAAAAGCGGCCCCGCATCCCGACACCAAAGATCATCTGTTGGGATATCCCATAGGGTCACCGCATCGGATAATACGCGGCGCGCGTTTGGGTGATCATCTGCATGAGCCAGCATAACCACAGGTTCAAACGCGGCGATTGTATTGGCGATATCTGCAATGGTTTGCTGCACATGTGCCAGAAAACCCGCATCTTTATAGACCTGCCGGTTCACAGGCCATTGCATAAAGCTACACTGATGCGCGGCGTCCTCTGGTGGGACCCAAAGCGATGTGTTTGAAAATGCAGGGGCGGGGGTCGCAATAACAGCGGAACTTTTCAAAAGGAAATCACGCCGCTTCACGGTTTAAAACGATTGCTCGCCGGCAGATTTCTGCCAAGGTTTGACAAGGTTCCCAAAGCGGGTAAAGCGGCCTTCGAATGACAGCTCAACCGTGCCGATCGGGCCGTGACGCTGTTTGCCAATCACCACCTCGGCCTTGCCATGCAGGTTTTCCATCCGTTCCTGCCAAGCGGCCATTTTTTCCATTTCGTGATCGCCGGGTTTTTCGCGCTCGACATAGTATTCTTCGCGGTAAACGAACATGACGACATCGGCGTCCTGCTCGATTGATCCAGATTCGCGCAAGTCAGAGAGCTGCGGGCGTTTATCTTCGCGGTTCTCAACCTGACGAGAGAGCTGTGAGAGAGCGATCACAGGGATATCCAGCTCTTTGGCAATCGCCTTGAGCCCCATCGTGATTTCCGAGATCTCATTGACCCGGTTTTCGGTTTTGCCTGTTCCGCGGACGAGCTGCAAATAATCGACGATTAACACGTCTAACCCATGGGTGCGCTTGAGACGGCGCGCGCGGGCGGCAAGCTGTGAGATCGGTAAGGCTGGGGTGTCATCGATAAAGAGCGGACAGGCCTCGAGCTGTTTTGCAGCTTCGACAAAGCGGCGAAACTCTGCTTCGGTCATGTCACCCGCGCGGATCTGGTTTGAAGGCACTTCTGAGGCCTCAGATAGAATCCTTGCCGCCAATTGTTCGGCCGACATCTCAAGCGAATAGAACCCAACAACGCCGCCTTCAACGGCACCCTCAGACCCATCTGGCAGGCTGCCCTTGCGATAGGTTTTGGCGATATTATACGCGATATTTGTGGCAAGCGATGTTTTCCCCATCGAGGGGCGTCCGGCGAGGATCAGAAGATCAGATTTGTGCAATCCCCCCAGTTTTTGATCCATGTCATCAAGACCAGTTGACACCCCAGACAGCCCACCAT
>CAKMZE010000051.1:2061-3499 GCA_929200295.1 uncultured Alphaproteobacteria bacterium | reverse complement strand
TGGTAAGCCGCATTGGCAACATTCACTGCGTCTGTTACCGCCTTGAGAAAGCTTTGAAATCCGCTTTCTGATGTGCCTTGCTCGGCAAGACGGTATAGCTCTTGCTCTGCCTCAACGATTTGTGCGCTAGGCTCTGAGCTGACATCGACCTTGGCCGCTTTGGCTGCGATATCCGTGCCCACAGTGATCAGCTCGCGCCGCACAGAGAGATCATAAATCATCTGTGCGTAATCACGTGCAGCAAAGGCTGAGATCGCAGCCCCAGCAAGCCGCGCCAAATAGGCGGGGCCGCCGAGCTCTTTGAGACCCTCATCCTCTTCTAAAAACGTTTTGAGGGTCACAGGCGAGGCAAGCGCATTCTTGGCAATCCGGTTGGCGGCGACTTCGAAAATACGGGCATGAACGGGGTCATAAAAATGCTTTGGCCCGATGATGTTTGCGACGCGGTCAAACACATCATTATTCGTCAGAATGGCCCCTAAGAGCTGCTGTTCAGCCTCAATCGAATGGGGCATGCGATCTGCATCTGCGGTTTCAACACCAGATGCATTAAATGCGGCGATTTCGTTCATCTTGTCCCCCAACTGCTCTACTCACCGGGTGTAACCTGATCCGTGCGGCTCTTGCGCTGTGGATAAGCAGAATCTTCGTGGATAGATTAATGTTTCTTACCACGTTTTGAGCGCCCACAACAATATATTGTGGTGCGTGGGCGTTTATTTGCGACATAGGCGAAAGTTAATGCCGATTTATACACATTATGTGGACAAGTAATTTACGATTTTCGCGCCTCTGACCAGCCGTTGGGATCGTTCAGATAGGCTTCTACTTCGGTCAATGTCGCGGCATCATAGGCGTTGCGTGATTTGGCCTCTGCCAGCACATCCCACCAGGTGCAAAGATGCAAAAGCTGCACACCATGGTCGCGCAGGGTTTTCTCAACACCCTCGAAAATTCCGTAGTAGAAAATCACTGCGGTCGCATCACAGCTAGCGCCCGTTTCACGGATCGCATCAACAAATGACAGCTTGCTGCCACCATCAGTGGTAAGATCTTCGACCAGTAAAACATGTTGATCTTCGGTCATCACCCCTTCGATCCGGGCGTTTTTGCCGTAACCCTTGGGTTTTTTGCGCACATAGGTCATCGGCAGGCCGAGGCGTTCTGCGATCAGGGCCGAAAACGGAATGCCCGCCGTTTCGCCACCTGCGATGTTGTCGAATTTTTCAAACCCTGCCTCGCGCATGATGGTGACAGCCAGAAAATCCATCAATGTTGCGCGGATACGCGGGTACGAAATCAGTTTGCGGCAATCGACATATGTGGGGGCTTGCTTGCCCGAGGCATGGGTGAAGGGATCGGTTGCATTGAAATCGATCGCACCGATTTCGATCAACATGCCTGCTGTGAGGCGCGCCATTTCTTCTTTGCTTGGAAA
>CAKMZE010000051.1:0-2051 GCA_929200295.1 uncultured Alphaproteobacteria bacterium | reverse complement strand
GCTGGTGGGGATCATTTGCGCTGGCCTTTCTTATATTTGCGATGTGCAAGGGCGCGCTTTACGTCAGTCTGTAACGCGCCAGTGCAAAGGGAAACCGGGGTCAAAGACAGTAACGGGGCCGTCATCGGTGTGGATTTGGCTGGGATAGGTCACAGGATCGCCATGCTCCAAGGTGATGGTTTCTGTGTTCGCAGGCAGGTTATAAAACGCAGGCCCATTGAGCGACGTAAAGGCTTCTAATTTCGAAAGCGCGCCTGCCGCATCAAAGACTTCTGCCAAACATGACATGGTGTTGGGCGCAGAAAACACTCCGGCACAGCCGCAGGGCTGTAGCTTTGCAGGGTCTGTGTGCGGCGCACTATCGGTGCCCAAAAAGAACCGCTTGTCGCCCGAAATTGCGGCCTGAACCAATGCTATGCGGTGTTGCTCGCGTTTTGCGACAGGCAGGCAGTAATAATGCGGTTTGATACCACCAGCGAGGATATGGTTGCGGTTGATAATCAGGTGGTGGGTTGTGATCGTTGCAGCCAGATTTCTGTGCTGGTCGCGGACGTAATCAACGGCATCTTGTGTGGTGATATGCTCCATCACAATACGTAAATCGGGGTTCTTTTTGCGGATCGGCTTGAGAACCGTATCGATAAAGGCGGCCTCACGATCAAAGATATCAATTGCAGGGCTCGTGACTTCACCGTGCACACAAAGCGGCATGCCAATCTCAGCCATTTTATCAAGCACCGGACGGACCTTGTTAAAATCAGTGACCCCAGAGGCGGAATTTGTCGTCGCCCCAGCCGGATATAGTTTTACGGCCGCAGCAATGCCGTTTTCATAGGCTTGCGCGACATCTTCTGGATCTGTTTCCTCAGTCAGATAGAGGGTCATAAGCGGTGTGAATGACATCCCCTCTGGCAATGCCTCAACAATCCTGTTGCGATAGTCCAAAGCGTCCTGTGCCGTTACAACGGGAGGGACAAGGTTTGGCATGATGATCGCGCGTGCAAAATGGCGTGCGGTTTCTGGCAGGACAGCGCGCAACATATTGCCATCGCGCAAATGCAAATGCCAATCATCGGGGCGGCGGATTGTGAGTGTGCGGTCATCTGTGCTAGGCATGTTGCCCGATTACACCCATCTTGCGCTGCTGACCAGTACTTGTCGGATGGAACTTGCGACAATTTGGGAAGACAGCCATAACAGAGCAAATGTTTTCGAGGGAAAGGACTGTTATGCTCGGATTTCTGTTTGCGATTGTTGCGGGTTTAGCAACACCATATGTCGAGGCGCCGCTTGCTGAGCCTATTGCGCGTTGGATCAAGCAACATATGGATCTTGAACCGACTGAAACGCGGATGATTGCGTTTATAATGATGCTTCTCTTGGCGGCTTTGGTTTCGGCTTTGCTCAATAGCGGTGCGACGTTCTTTGTCGTCTTTGGCGCTGGTCTGGGATATTTCCTGATCCGTATCGTGGGCGCCATCAGGGAGATTATCGCTGATCGGTAAGTGCGATCACTGACCCTATATTTAAACGTTAATACCTCAAAAGCGGCATGCGCTTAGCAGGGTATTGGCGATTTTCTTTACGCAAAAGTATTTGGAAGACTATGTGGTTGCGACTTTTGATTTGACAGGCCGCGTTGGGAAATGCCCATCATTTTGCAGGCCCTCTAAGCGCTTTGCAAAAAACTTATTGGGTCCCTGACGTAAAACATATGCTGCGATATTTGCTGCAAGCACATGGTGTTGACGTCGCACAGCATGCATGAAGAGTGATCGTTTGTAATGCTCATCCTTGGCACGATGGCGAATGAGCTTTGAAAACAGCTTTTGGCTGAGCGTGCCTTCCATAGCGGCGGCTACTACTTTTACATGCGCACCGATCCTGTTGAGGGTCAGTTCGGGTTTCGTAGATGTTCCTAAAAATTTGAGCGGCGTTACATTTGGGCGTTTAAACAGAGCCGCATGCGTCGCGTCATGTGTTGTGAATGGATCAAAGATAATAAATGCCTGTTCAGCAGCATCAACCATATCGGGGGCATAGCCATAGCG
>CAKMZE010000050.1:17060-18558 GCA_929200295.1 uncultured Alphaproteobacteria bacterium | reverse complement strand
TTCCATAACCCAGTATCCTTACTTCTGGGTCTCCGGCAAACAAGGAGCGGTTCAGATGGTCTCATGATGCAAAGTGTGTTGCGTGAAGGCGGCTTCCGGTCGTCTGTGGGCTTCATGCGGGTTACGCGGTAGTCTTGCACAGCCCCGGCCGATACCTTGGACAATGGCATGTTGTCAAAAAACGGGTTTAGGTGAAGTCGAATGCGCCGGTAGTGGTCTTGAACCCAGCGTTCGTTCCGTTCCCCCTCAGTCAGGACCCATATTCTTCCATAAACCGTTTAGCCGCCTGCCGAAAAGTCTTTTCTTCCGACAGTTCTCCTTCGCGGAGCTTGCCCCGAAGACTTAAGTACCAGTCTTCCGCAAAATCTTTGGCTTAGGCCAAGTTATCGGTTTTTGTGGAGGCTCGGCGTTTTTTTCCTGCCAAAAAACTCGAACACTGCCAATACGGGCTTTGAGGCCGCATGAAAACCTTAACTTTCCCGCCAATTATCGTGTGAATCGCTGTTTCCATTCATCCCTCAAACTGTGTGCCAAAATGCGCCACTTGTGCGCCACAGTAAAATGCGGAAATATCGGCGTCAAATTTTTCGCTAAGTAATTGAATTATTTTTGGCAGGGGCATGGAGACTCGAACTCCAGACCTACGGTTTTGGAGACCGTCGCTCTACCAACTGAGCTATACCCCTAAGGCCAAGACATCCGATAGTCGCTTCGCGCGTCTGGATCAAGAGGGATTGCACAGGAGACTTGTCAAGAACGCAAAAAATGTGACACCTGCGTGATATGGCACGTCAGAACACATCTTTAACGCTCCGCAAACGGGTTGAGACATCCCGCCTTTTGGCGTTTGTGATCGCGGGGCTTGTTGGCGGGTATCTTTGGCTGTGCCAGAAAACGACCCAATGGCACATGAGCGGCACTGATCAATTGCTGGCGGATTTGCGCGATGGGCCTGTTTTGCTCATCATGTGGCATGAGCGGTCATTGATGGGGCCGGTGCATTGGCCGCGTGAAAATGCGCCATTGTCGTCTTTGCATGATCGTTCCCCGATTGGCCGGGCCTCGGGGCAGATGCAAAAGAACTTTGGCCTCATGCCGATTGAGATGTCAGATGCGCATGCCAATCGCGCGGCATCGCGGGCGATCCTAAAACGGGTCAAGGCAGGCGTGAGCATTGGGATGACGGGCGATGGTCCGCTGGGCCCTGTGCGTGTTGTCAAAGATGCGCCGCTTGAATGGGCGCGGGTCATTGGCTGCCCTGTCTATGCTTATGCATTTTCAACGCGCAGGCATCGGTTCCTGAATACTTGGGATCTGATGATGCTGCCCCTACCGTTTACCAAAGGCGCTGTCGCCTTCAAAAAATGGGATATGACACTGGCACGCGATGCTGGGACATCGCAAAGAGAGGCCGCCAAAGCCTCTTTGGCGGCGTTGATGTCAGATGTGATTGCGCAGGTCGATGCGCGAGTGGCGGATGATCCGGTTTAAGCCTGTT
>CAKMZE010000050.1:14787-17050 GCA_929200295.1 uncultured Alphaproteobacteria bacterium | reverse complement strand
GTTTACCCATTGTGCAAGAAATGCATCACATCGCCGTCTTTGACCAAATAAGATTTGCCTTCGGCGCGCATTTTACCGGATTCTTTTGCCGGACCCTCGCCACCTAATGCAATATAATCGTCATATGCGATGGTTTCGGCGCGGATAAATCCGCGTTCAAAATCACCGTGGATGACGCCTGCGGCTTGTGGGGCGAGCGTGCCCTCTTTGATCGTCCAGGCGCGGGCTTCTTTTGGGCCAACGGTGAAATAGGTTTGCAAGTTCAGAAGGGCGTAGCCTGCGCGGATCAGGCGGTCTAACCCGGCCTCTTCGAGCCCCATTTCGCCCAAGAACATTTCGGCCTCTTCTGCATCAAGCTGCGAGATTTCTTCTTCGATCTTTGCAGAGATCACCACAGAGGAATTGCCCTGGCTCGCCGCCATTTCGGCAACACGGGCGGATTGTGCGTTGCCTTCACCGGCTTTGTCCTCTTCGACATTGCAGACGTAAAGAACAGGCTTTGCGGTGAGCAGGTGCAGCATCTTCCAATGCTTTTCATCCTCGGCATCAACATCGACAAGCCGCGCAGGCTTGCCGTCTTCGAGCATTGTGCGCGCCTCTTTCATGAGCCGCTCTTGCACGACGGCCTCTTTGTCACCGCCGCGCACCTTGCGCACGATGTTTTGAAGCCGTTTTTCGATGCTTTCGAGATCTGCCAACATCAGTTCGGTTTCGATCACTTCTGCATCGGCAACCGGGTCAACACGGCCATCCACATGGGTGATGTCATCATCCTCAAAACAGCGCAGCACATGGGCAATCGCATCGCACTCGCGGATATTGGCGAGGAACTGATTGCCCAAACCCTCGCCCTTTGACGCGCCTTTGACGAGGCCTGCGATATCAACAAATGTCATCCGCGTGGGGATGATCTGTTTGGACGACGCAATTGCAGCGAGCCGATCAAGGCGTGCGTCAGGCACGCCGACCTCGCCTACATTTGGCTCAATCGTGCAGAATGGAAAATTGGCAGCCTGTGCCGCTGCTGTTTTTGTCAATGCGTTAAACAAGGTCGATTTGCCTACGTTCGGCAGACCAACGATACCCATCTTAAATCCCATGACAGCACTCCTTCGTGAAACCTCATGCGCTTCTAGGCAGGGTGGGGCGGTTCTGCAAGCCACGTGAGGTGAAGAAACATTGATTGATTTCCCGCCCGCCATAGCGCAAATACAGGTTTGAGCCATAAGGAGACACAGATGAGCCGTATTGATGCAAAATTTGCGCAGCTGCGCGCTGAGGGTAAAAAAGCCTTTGTTGCGTATATTATGGCTGGTGATCCTGATTATGAGACCGGGCTTGCAATTGCCAAGGGCCTGCCAGAGGCTGGTGTTGATATCATCGAGCTGGGCTTGCCCTTTACCGATCCGATGGCCGATGGTCCCACAATCCAATTGGCCGGGCAGCGCGCGCTGGCGGCAGGGCAAGATCTGGAAAAAACGCTCAATTATGCGCGTGAGATCCGCAAAACCGATACAACAACGCCTATTGTTCTGATGGGTTATTATAACCCGATCTATTCTTGCGGTGTTGATACCTTTTTATCGCAGGCCAAGGATGCGGGCATTGATGGGCTGATTATTGTCGATCTCCCACCTGAGGAAGACAGCGAGCTGTGCATCCCTGCGCAAGCGGCGGGGCTAAACTTTATCCGCCTCGCAACCCCGACAACGGATGCCAAGCGCCTGCCAAAGGTGCTCGAAAACACATCTGGGTTTGTCTACTACGTGTCTGTCACAGGTATCACTGGTGCGGCTGCCGCACAGGCGGATGATGTCGCACCCGAGGTCGCGCGGATCAAATCACAAACAGAGCTGCCGGTTATTGTCGGTTTCGGGATCAAAACACCGGATGCAGCCCATGATATCGCGCGCATCGCTGATGGTGCGGTCGTCGGTTCAGCTATTGTGGAAAAGATTGGCGCAGGCGATAGCCCTGATGATGTGCTGTCGTTTGTAAAATCTCTCGCTGATGGTGCTCACCGCACGTAAGTTCTGTAATTCTAGGGTTTCAATATCCATTCGATAGAGCTCTCTTGCAGCCCCTCGGTTTGATTGGTAAAGATAAATGACCAATTAAGGGTCTGAAAAATGCCAATTGTCACATGCATCGAAGATTTAAAGCGTCTCCATAAGCGGCGCGTGCCAAAGATGTTTTATGATTACGCGGAAAGCGGCAGCTGGACTGAACAAACATTTCGCGACAATAGCGATGATTTTGGCCG
>CAKMZE010000050.1:0-14777 GCA_929200295.1 uncultured Alphaproteobacteria bacterium | reverse complement strand
AAAACACCTCGGATTTCGACCAGATCCGGCTGCGGCAGCGGGTGGCGGTGGATATGACCAACCGCACGACTGCCACACAGCTCGTGGGGCAAGATGCGACAATGCCCGTGGCTTTGGCACCTGTCGGTCTTACTGGCATGCAATCGGCTGATGGTGAGATCAAGGCGGCGCGCGCGGCGGAAAAATTTGGCGTGCCGTTCACGCTGTCCACCATGTCAATTTGCTCGATCGAAGACATAGCAGAGGCAACAGACGCCCCGTTTTGGTTCCAGCTTTATGTGATGCGCGACGAAGACTTTGTCGATAATATTATCGCCCGGGCCAAAGCTGCGGGTTGCTCTGCGCTGGTTCTCACGCTTGATCTGCAAATCTTGGGGCAGCGGCATATGGACATCAAAAATGGCTTGACCGCACCGCCAAAGCTCACGCCCAAAACGATCCTTGATCTAAGCACGAAATGGCGCTGGGGCTTGCAGATGCTTGGCACAAAGCGCCGCACATTCCGTAATATCGTGGGGCACGTGAAATCTGTCAAAGACATGCGCCAGCTGCATTCTTGGACAGCGGAACAGTTTGATCCAAAACTCAGTTGGGATACAGTGGCCAAGATCAAGGAAAAATGGAGTGGCAAGCTGATCCTCAAGGGGATCCTTGACCCTGATGACGCGCAAAAGGCTGTTGCTGTTGGTGCGGATGCGATCATCGTTTCAAACCACGGCGGGCGGCAATTGGATGGGGCGCTTTCTGCTATTCGGGTGCTTCCCAGCATTGTTGCGGCTGTGGGCGATCAGATTGAGGTCCATATGGATAGCGGGATCCGCTCAGGCCAGGATGTGCTCAAGGCGCTCGCGTTGGGGGCAAAGGGTGTGATGATCGGGCGGGCCTATATCTATGGTCTGGGCGCAATGGGCGAGGCTGGCGTAACCAAATCGCTTGAGATCATCCACAAAGAGCTGGATACCACCATGGCGCTTTGTGGGCGGCGCGATGCGACACAGCTGGACAGAGATATCCTATTGGTGCCTGAGGGTTTTGAAGGTCGCTGGGTTTAATTTTCGCCCTGCTGAATAGGTAACCGCGCTGCGAGGCGGGCAAATGGGATCGCCAGCAGCAAAAGCCCAGCAATACATAAGAATGCGATACGCAGGCCAAAGGCCTGTGATGTCAGGCCAATCAGAACGGGCGCAAAGAAAAACCCGGAAAACCCGATGACAGCGGCTTTGCTAATGGCCTCTGTGCGTAAATGCGGTGCCACGACCTTGCCCACGAGGGCCAGCCCCATAGGGCCGATAACAGATACGCCCAGACCCAGTATGCCGAAACCGATATAGGCAAAGATCGGTGACGGCGCAAAGCTGGCAATCACGGCCCCTGTGGCAGATATACCGGCCGCCCAATAGACAACCTGCACCTCGCGCAAACGATCAGAGACGACCTGCCCCGAGAACCGCCCAACGGCCATCGTAAGACCCAACATCGCGGGGCCAAGCGCCCCCTCGACTGCATTCCCCATGAGGGTGCGTTCAATATGCAAGGCAGACCATGTTTCCACAGCCGCCTCAGACATGAAGGCGATCAATACGATACCCCCACAGATACAGATCGGCCAGAGCGGATAGCGCTGGGCCGCGTCTGCGGGGGCATCAACCTGTACAACAGGCATACACAGATAGGGCAGGGAGATAAGAACAAGCGCGCCTAGCACCACAAAGGCGTAAATCGGGGGAAGATCAGCCGCGCGCGTGATGCTCGCGATGCCTGCACCTAGCGCATAAGCCACAGAAAACATCGCGTGGTTTGCGTTCATTAATGACCGTCTCGTTTGGGCTTCTAATTCGCTCACACGGGCATTCATCACCACATCAAGAATACCTGATGCAAGCCCCACAATCCCCATGCTCAGTGCAAAGGCCCATGGGGTGGTTGCGAAATTGGGAAAAACCCAAGCACCAACAAACAACGCAGCCCCGATCTGCATGCCGCGCGCGCCAAAGTAACGATCCACCAAAGGTGCCGCAAACATCGCGGTGACAAGCCCGGTCGCTGACCCCAAAAGGATTACGCCAAAGATCGCGTCATTAACGCCAAGCACCGCCTTGAAAACAGGCACATGCGCCGCATAGTAGCCCCAAAACAAGCCGATGATCACAAAGGCCAAGGCAGGCTTGCGTGATATGGAAAGGGCGCTGAGAATATTCATAACACGTGGGGTCGCATTCATCTTGTTGCAGCGCAAGTTGAATTTTGATTCATCACATGATTTGTACTGCGGCAGTGCGCACGGCGTTTTGCGTGAGGCTCTTATATTTCCTCTTTCCAAATCCGCGATTCCAGCCTATATGCGCAGCTTCATCTGGGCTGCACACCCTTGGAGGGCGGCCCCTTTATTATTGGAGAATACTTATGGCTGGACAGATTCCAGATCTTGTAGCCACGGCACGCGCGGGGACAGGCAAGGGGGCCGCCCGACAAGCACGCCGTGAGGGCATGGTGCCCGGTGTTGTTTATGGCGGTGGCGCTGACCCTGTCGCGATCAACGTGGATTTCAACTATTTGCTGACACGGCTCCGTAAGGGCCGTTTTCTCGCTACGCTGTTCAATCTAAAGGTTGACGGCATGGAAGACGTGCGCGTGATCTGCCGGAACGTGCAGCGTGACGTGGTCAAAGACCTGCCAACGCACGTTGATTTCATGCGCCTGCGCCGCACATCCAAAGTGAACCTCTTTGTGAACGTGAACTTCGTGAATGAGGAGAAAGCACCGTACAAAAGTGCGGGCGGCATGCTGACCGTTAACCGGACTGAGATTGAGCTGAATGTGACAGCATCTGAAATCCCTGAGAGCATCGACATTGATCTTTCAGAGGCGCAGATTGGTGACGTGATTACATCAACTTCTGTGTCTTGGCCGTCTGGCGCAAAGCCAGTGATCGACCGCGAATTTACAATCGCTGCGATCTCAGCACCAAAAACAGTTTCTGCTGATGATGACGCAGACGACGCCGCTGATGATGGTGCCGCACCAGAAGAAGCCGCAGCAGAAGAATAAGCCGTCTCGGCTTTTTCCTTTGAACCAATGCAAAAGGGCGCCTCATGTAGGCGCCCTTTATTCTTACGTGAGGTCCCAATCATCGGGGGTCTTGACCGTGTTGGCTCCGCTCAGGCTGTCATTTGTGCCTTTAATTGCGCTTTCTTTGTAATACAAAGCTGATGCTTTTAAGTCTGGTGCATCTGCAAAGACCATACGAAACCCTTGCATGATCGCCTTTGAGCTTGGGTCTGTTGCGGCTGTTGTCGATAATGCGCAGCTTGTGACCTTTGTATGATCGATGCTAGATGCCCCTAATGCGGCTTTGAGCTTTTCACAGGCTTGCTCAGCATATGTGTCGATATCGCTTGGCTTTACGACAACAGCAGAGGCCATGTGCCCACAAAATACGGCTGTGGGCGTGACCGCGATAATGCCAACACAAGTCGCTAACCCATCTGTGCCAATGGATTGCGCGGGCGTACTCGTGCCATAGCAGCTCATATTTACTTGGTAGTCGAGAGTGATCGCCATTTTGATCTCCATAATTGTTAAGGTGCGATCATAGCATTGCGCGCGCGCTGGCATGAAAGCGGCAATGTCGCGGGTGCAAACTGCGTTGGCGAATGCTGCATCTGCACTGGCGCGGCCGTGCAGCATCGCGTAAACTAGCGTTATGAAACTGATTGTTGGCCTTGGAAATCCCGGCGCGAAATACGCGCAGAACAGACATAACATTGGCTTTATGGCCTTGGAGCAGATCGCGCGCGATCATCAATTTGGTGCGTGGCGCACAAAGTTTCAGGGGCAGATCAGTGAGGGACGTCTGGGAAGCGATAAAGCCGTTCTGCTCAAGCCCGAGACATTCATGAACCTGTCGGGTCAATCTGTGGGTGAAGCCATGCGGTTTCACAAGCTCGCACCTGAGGATGTGGTCGTCTTTCATGATGAGCTTGATTTGGCACCGGGTAAGGTCCGCCTGAAAACAGGTGGTGGCCATGCCGGGCATAATGGACTGCGCTCAATCCATGGGCATATCGGGGCAGAATATGACCGTGTGCGGCTCGGGATCGGGCATCCGGGTCATAAGGACGCGGTGGCAGGCTATGTGTTGCGGGATTTTGCGAAGGCGGATCAAAACTGGCTTGATGATCTTTTGCGCGGTATCGGCGATGGTATTCCAGCTTTGATTGATGATCGGGGCGATCAGTTTCTGAACGCGATTGCCCAACGTGTTGCACCGCCACGGTCGTCCAAAACAGCCTCTCAATCCAAAGCGCAAAAGCAAGAAGAGCCTGCCGCAGATGCGCGCTCAACCTTGCAAAAGCTGATGGATAAGTTTTCTTGATCCCTGAAAAGGTCCAAGAGGCGTTTTTCACACAAGCGGAGGCATGCCGCAGTTTAGGCTCACCTTTTATGGGGCGGCTGTGCCAATTGTTCGCCACGCGCAGCTTGCCGCAAACCGCGTTGCGGGATGCGATATATGGGTGGACGGGCGATATCGGGCCTGCGTCGGCTTCTGTCCCATTGCGGTTGTGCAGTGCGTTTCATGCGGTTGTGTTGAACGGGGCGGATCTGCAAGAGGTTTATCCGCCGCATGATGTTGATGATGATACGCTTTGGCATGCGCTTTGCGACACCTTTGTCGCTGAGGCGGATTTCATCGCAGCTTGGCTAAAGAGCCCACCGCAAACGAATGAGGTGCGCCGTTCAAGCGTGCTGATCGCTGTGGGGCATTGGCTGACCGCGCGTTACGGGCTGCCACTACAAGTGACCGAGCTGGGCGCAAGCGCTGGGCTTAATCTGATGTGGGATCATTATGCATTATCCGTTGGTGACACGCGCTATGGCCCAAAGAATGCAGCGCTTACTTTGGCGCCAGAGTGGTCCGGGGCTTTGCCACCTGATGCTACACCTGATGTTATCGCGCGGCGCGGCGTTGATCTAAACCCGTTGGATCCACGCGCAAGCCATGATGCCTTGCGCTTGCGCGCCTATCTATGGCCGGATCAACCGTCGCGTATGGTGCAGACCAAAGCCGCGATTTCTGTGAATGATCTGACAGTGGCGCAAGATGATGCCGTGAGCTGGCTTTCACGCAATCTTGCGCAACCTGATCATTGCGTGCATTTGATCTACTCAACAGTTGCCTGGCAATATTTTCCCGAAGCGTCACAAGAGAGGGGCGCGGATATCATCGCAGCGGCAGGGGCGCATGCGCGCCGGGATAAACCGCTCGCATGGTTTATGATGGAAACAGATGGCCAGCCAAATGGGGTGGCCCTGACCCTGCGGCTTTGGCCAGAGGATGTGACGATCCACATGGGGCGCGCCGATTTCCATGGGCGCTGGGTGGATTGGCAGGCCCCAAACGAAATAAGCAAAGGAAACATATGATGAAACCAGATCCATCGATAAATGTGTTTGGCGATCCTTTGATCCCATGTTCGCATGCGCCGCTCACGGGGTATTTTCGCAATGGGTCTTGCGATACCTGTGACGCGGATACCGGGCTGCATACGGTTTGCGCTGTCATGACAGCCGAATTTCTCGCCTATTCTGCATATGTTGGAAATGATCTGAGCACACCGCGCCCCGAGTTCGGCTTTGCTGGGCTCAAGCCTGGGGATGCGTGGTGTCTATGTGCGTCGCGGTTTTTACAAGCCTATGACGAAGGCTGCGCGCCAGAGGTAAAACTGGACGCAACCCATATCAGAACGCTCGACATTGTACCGCTTGAGGTTTTGCAGCGCAAAGCGCATGCCTCTTAGGGTTAGCCAAACTCGCTCATTTCAAAATTCAGATGTTTTGCGACGGTAAAGATGTCTTTGTCACCACGGCCACACATATTCATCACCAGCAGATGATCTGATGGCAGCTCTGGCGCGATTTTCATCACATGGGCGAGGGCATGGGATGGTTCAAGCGCGGGGATGATCCCCTCAAGCTGGCAGCTCAGCTGGAACGCCTCAAGCGCCTCCACATCTGTGATGGATACGTATTGCGCACGGCCGATCTCATGCAGCCAAGCGTGCTCTGGTCCGATGCCGGGGTAATCAAGCCCCGCAGAGATCGAAAACCCTTCGAGGATTTGCCCATCATTGTCTTGTAGCAAATATGTGCGGTTGCCATGCAAGACACCCGGGCGCCCGCCTGTCAGTGAGGCGCAATGCTCCATCTTTTGGTTGACGCCTTTGCCGCCAGCCTCAACACCGATGATATTGACAGAGCGGTCATCCAAGAACGGGTAAAACAGCCCCATCGCGTTAGAGCCACCACCAATGGCGGCGATAATCGTGTCCGGCAGGCGGCCCTCGGCCTCATGCATTTGCGACTTTGTCTCTTTGCCGATAATCGCTTGGAAATCGCGCACCATCGCGGGGTAGGGGTGCGGGCCTGCGACTGTGCCGATACAGTAGAACGTGTCGCGCACATTGGTTACCCAATCGCGCAGCGCATCGTTCATCGCATCCTTTAGCGTGCCACGACCAGAGGTCACAGGCACCACCTCGGCCCCCAAAAGCCGCATGCGGAACACATTGGGCGCTTGGCGTTCAACATCATGCGCGCCCATATAGACCACACATTTCAGGCCAAATTTTGCACAGACGGTCGCTGTGGCCACACCATGCTGGCCTGCGCCTGTTTCTGCGATAATTCGTGTTTTACCCATGCGGCGGGCGAGGATGATCTGCCCTAGCACGTTGTTGATCTTATGCGCGCCTGTGTGGTTCAGCTCATCACGCTTGAGGTAAATTTTCGCACCACCCAAATGTTCGGTCAGCCGCTCGGCAAAATAAAGCGGTGAGGGGCGGCCCACATAATGGGTCCACAGATCATGCATCTCTGCCCAAAAGCTGTCGTCGGTTTTTGCGTTCTCATATTGCGCCTCAAGCTCGAGGATCAATGGCATCAGGGTTTCGGACACAAACCGCCCACCAAAATCGCCAAATCGGCCATTTTCATCTGGTCCAATCATGAATGAGTTCATCTGATCGTTGGCCATGTCTGTGCTCTCCCTATCGCGCGCACCATAGCTCTACTAGGATCAATGCGGGGCGTCCAGACAGAGAAGCCCCTGACTCATGCGCCTAGGGTGGTTTATACAGGTAAAATCTGTAGCCTACGCCCGTGCAGCGGTGCAAAAGGCCGCGATTTGGGCGGCGTCCTTAATCCCCGGTGCTGTTTCGACACCAGAGGACACATCGACCTGCTGCGCACCTGTCAGTGTAATCGCCTCTGCGACATTCTCGGGGGTGAGCCCACCTGCGAGCATCCAAGGGACAGGCCATTTGCGACCGGTCAGCAAACGCCAATCAAAGGAAAGCCCGTTGCCCCCGGGCAGCTCTGCATTTTCCGGGGGTTTTGCATCGATCAAAAGCTGATCAGCAACATCGGCATAGTCAGATGCCGCAATAAGATCAGATGCGGTCGCCACCCCAACAGCCTTCATCACCGGAAGACCAAAGCGGGATTTGACTTGCGAAACACGCTCAGGGGATTCATGGCCATGCAGTTGTAAGATATCAATCGGCACCTGAGTGAGAAGATGGTCAAGCATGGCGTCATCGGCGTTCACGACCAATGCAACCTTGGCCACACCAAATGGCACATGCGCGGCAAGATCGGCTGCCTGCGCATAGCTCACATGACGCGGGGATTTCTCGAAAAAGACAAATCCAACATAGGCTGCACCTGCGTCACAGGCCGCCTTGATCGACGGCTCATCGCGGAGACCGCAGATTTTAACCCGTGTGTCGCGCGCCATTGATTAAGAGGCTTCCCCTAGCAATGCGAGCACATCATCAGGGTCAGCCTGTTGATCACGCTTCAGGGCTGCGACCTCTTGTTTGAGCGCCGCCACTTGCCGGGATGATGCGCGGGCATCAGCACGGATGCGGTGTTCGCGGACCCATTCCCAAAGGAACCCAATGAGCAATCCAACACCAACGCTGATGAACATCACAACAAAGAGCGGCAGTTGCACATCAGAAGATAGCCCCAAAAGGTTCGCAAGCGCATCGGGCATCGCGCGCACAGTCACGGGACCCTGATTAGAGAGCCCAACCAGAATTAAACACAGGCCGATAATCGCCCAAAATCCGTAGCGTATTGATTTCATGTTGTCCTCATGACCCGCCGTTCAAACGGTCGCGCAGTAATTTCCCGGTTTTAAAGAACGGCACGTGCGTTTCCTCAACCGCGACAGATTCACCAGTGCGTGGATTACGCCCGGTTCTTGCATCACGCTTTTTGACCGAAAATGCGCCGAACCCGCGAAGCTCGACGCGGTTGCCCTCTGCCATAGCTCCGGTGATTTCCTCAAAGATAGTGTTCACAATTTTCTCAACATCGCGCAGGTACAGATGCGGGTTTTCATCTGCGATCTTTTGGATCAGTTCGGAACGAATCATATTACGGCCTCCCAAGGGCATTTTTTACATCACACTGCGAGTGTCCCTCTCGCACACAATCACTCTATCCGATTTTATTCAGCACGCCATAGTAGATAACTGGGAAAAATGGTGTAAATTGGCACTTTTATATAGGTTTAGGGCATTAAGTGGGGCCGTTTTTGACAACCGGAGCGATAACCTGTGGTTGTATTTTTGTTTTTTGTATCGCGCCGATGTGTATTTGATTCGCACATTTTTTCATCACTTGGCGAACTTTTCACAAAAAATGACACAGAAGATTGTGGCAGCTGATGCACCCATTCGCCCGCGTGAAAGGTCATGCAGACCTGCTTGGTAAGTTGTCTGTTATGACCCTGCTTATCTAGGTGTAAGCGGAACTGAGCTGTATAAGATCATCTGCCCAACCATTTTGCCATGATCGACCACAGTAATAGCCCAAGAAGGCTCATAAGTGCTGCTTGTGATATAACTGCTGACCACGTGTTGATGAAAAGGTAAGTTTCAGCAAATGCAGTATAGTCGATATATCTGCGTGGTTTTGTCAAAAGAAAGCTGAGCGAGCCTTGAGATAAGTTGGTGCCCATTCCTGCGATATGGAAAACCCAGAAAAGAATTTTTGTCTGGTTCGGGTATTTCATCGCACCATACAATGTTTGCACCCATGTTACCCCTCCGAAAACAGCCATCATGATGCCAATGCTCACGATGTAGTTGCCATGGCTTACAATGTAATAGGCGTCGTGAAATACATGCTCTTTTTGTGGAATTTGGCTCAAGACGATTTGGCTTTTTACAAGACTGGTGACGCCAAAAACTCCGTAGACGGCGGCAGCGGCAAAGAATATTGTAGCGGGCGTCCAACCGCGAAGATGTGCCAAGAGCGGACCAAAGATCACACCAAATAGAAACGTAAATGAGTAGATCACAATCATTCCCCTAACTTGATAATCACCTGACATGGGAACGAGCATTGATCAAGTTACAGCATCGGTTGAAAACGGCGGATCTTTTCGCCCTTTTTACCAATGAATGTCAGGAGCTTCACATCCATCTGGAGGTGATGACTCGGACCTTGTTTCTGGTACCGGTTGGTGTGGACCTTGCGCATGCGGTTTGCCGCGTTGTTTGAGGTGATGTCCCCACATTGCTCAAAATCCCTGTACCAAGATTTGTACCAAGATCGGGAATCACCCGATCCGCAGGGATCATCATGCAATCAATAAAAACAAAGCCTTAGAGTCGGAGTTCCGTCTTGTCAAAATGGGAATGGCGGACTGGGGAGGATTCGAACCCCCGACCCCTTGATTCGTAGTCAAGTACTCTATCCAGCTGAGCTACCAATCCGCGTGAGTGCTGATCTAGACGGAGAGTTCGGATGATGCAAGCGCAAACTCACGTGTTTTTGGGATCGACCATTTCGGAAAGAGGATTATCTGAAAGGATAAGGTCGGCTTTGGGTAAAGACAGGGTAAAATGAGTGCCTTGATCAGAGGTTTGCGTCAGATCCAAGCGGCCACCATGGCCACGGGCAAGTTCGGCCGCAATAACAAGCCCCAAGCCTGAGCCGCCTTTACGCACGCCGCCTTGAAACGGTTGAAACAAATGCTCTTGCGCTTTGCGCGGCAGGCCGGGCCCTGTGTCGGTCACATCAATTACCCATGCCTCGTCGTTTTCGGTGGCGTTGATTGTAATCGTGCCGTCTTGCTTGGTTGCCGTAATCGCCTGGCGCGCGTTGCGCACAAGGTTTGACAGCACGCGAAAGAGCTGTTCGCTATCGGCGCGGATCATCATTGAGGCGGGGGCTGCGTTGATAAATGTGATGCTCTTATCTGCAACGGCGAGGCGCTCACCCTCAAAAACCTCAGCGATTATACTGGTGAGACTGACCCGTGAGAGGCTGGGCTGTGGCTCATCTACGCGGCCAAAGGCAAGTGTTGTTTCACATAGATTAACCGCGCGGGTGATCGAGCCCACGAGCTTTGGCGCCATACGTTTAACCAGCGGATCATCCGAGCTTTCGATCCGATCTGTGAAAAGCTGCGCAGAGGTCAGGATATTGCGTAGATCATGGCTCACTTTTGCGACGGCCCCACCAAGCTGGGCGAGGCGGTCTTTTTGTTTAAGCGCGCCAGTGAGCTCTGTTTGCATGGACTGCAAAGCATCCTCTGCATGGCGCAGCTCTGTCATGCGTGCGGTTGGGGCGATGATCCGCCGGGCATCCTCTGGTGCGGCTGCATAGGTTTGGATGCTGTGAATAAAGCGTGACATTGGCCGCACGAGCAGCACGCGCGCGGCGAAAAATAAAAGGCTGGCTGTAATCGCAGAGATCACAGCCGATAAGGCGAGAACATTTAATCCGTAGTCGATCATCGCGGCGCGCAATGGCCTTTGCTCCATTGTGACCTCAATCAAGAGACCGCCGCCCTGCACTGGGTTTCCCAAAACCCGGATGATCCGATCCTCGGGATCTGTCATGGTGGCGAGAGCGTCGCGGATAAGCATCAGCCCTGTGGGTGCGCGCATATCATAGCTTGCATGAATAGGCCGCGGGATCGGCGAGGAAAGCGCCAATTGCCGTGCTTGATCCCGCCTGAGCACGACGTTGAGCACATCCGCATTGCGCAATAGCTCGGCCTTGAGTTCTGGCGAGAGCATATCATCGGCCTCAACCGCGAGCGAGGCGATCTGTGCGCGTTCAAGACGCGCGAGCAGATAATCCTCGCGAAATCGCGCGACAGATGGCACAAAGATCAGAACCTCAGCAAGCATCACAAAGACGATCGTCAGGATCAGAAAACGTCCTGAGAGTGAGTTGATCATCTACTTACCTTATACCTTACACATTACCTAAGGTAGCCAGCGTTGCACAAAGCCAACCACCCGTTTGACCATCGCACTTTCGAATAGCCTAGGGCTAAAGTAAGCGCCTGCGGCGCGTTTGTTAACCTCTGATATTGTGGGATAGGGTAAAACTGTGCTCGCGATGGCTGACATCTTCAGCTTATTGGCGATGGCAAGCGCCCACATGCCGATCAGCTCGCCAGCGAGGTGCCCCGCGATTGAGGCCCCAACAGGGCGTCCCTTCACCACCATAACTTTGATTAATCCGGTTGTTTTACGCTCTGCTATTGCACGATCATTGTGATGGTATTCAAAGCGCACAACCTCAAGCGATGCGCCATGGCGGGCCTCGGCCTGTGCCTCGGTCAGGCCCACTTGTGCCAGCTCAGGGTCGGTATATGTAGCCCATGGGATATGATCTGTCTTTTGTTTTGAGGGCAAACCAAAGAGCATTGACCGGATCAGTACGCCAGCATGATAGCCTGCAACATGGGTGAATTGCAGCCCCCCCGCCACGTCGCCGGCCGCGTAAACACGTTTGTTTGTGGTTGAGCGTAGATCGTCACCCACGGTCAGGCCGCGTCTAGTGTAAGCGATATCACCGGCATCAAGGTCCAGCTTGTCGATATTAACCTTGCGCCCTACGGCCATCAACAGATGGCTGCCAGTGAAATCGCCTTTTTCGGTGTGCACTGTGACCTTCTTTTTCGTACCGCTGATCCGTTCGGCTTGCGCCTCTTCGATAATCTCCACGCCCTCGGCGCGCAGTTTATTGAGCACAATCGCGGCCATCTCGGGGTCGTCGCGGCCAAAGGCTTTGGCCCCTTCGATCACAGTAACCTTTGATCCTAACCGCACATGTGCTTGCGCCATTTCGAGCCCGATAGGCCCGCCACCAATGATGATCAGATGTTTGGGCTTCTCGCGCAGATCAAAGATATTTTCATTGGTGTAATAGGGCACGCTCTCCAGCCCGTCGATTGGCGGTACAAAAGGGGATGAGCCAGTGGCAACAACAAACCTGCGGGCGGTAATGATCGTATCGCCGGCTTGGACTTCGGTTTTTGAGATAAACCGACCGAACTCTTCGATCACCTCGACCCCAAGCCCTGTGAAGCGTTCGACACTATCTACCGGGGCGATTGTCGCGATGACATCGGCCACGTGATCCTTGGCCTTGGCATATTCCACATCTGGTTCGGCTGCTGCCACGCCAAGTGGCTCGCCTTGGCCCATAGCATAGGCCTGTTTGGCCGATGCGATAAGCGCTTTGGACGGGACACAGCCGTAGTTTAAACAATCGCCGCCCATTTTATGGCCCTCGAGCAAGACGACCTTGGCCCCCATTTGCACGGCCCCTGCTGCAATCGAAAGCCCACCAGAGCCACCGCCGATAATGCATATATCTGTTTTGATATGGTTCATGGGTTATAGGCCTTTCTTACCACGGATGGCTTTGATGATGATCGGAAGCGCAGCTAAGGCGCAGAGCCCCAGAATAGGCGCGAGAATTGCAGGCTCAAAGATAATCCCAAGATTTGGCGTCTCGCCATTGGCGAATACAGCGCCAAGCCCCGCACCAACAGATGTATAGACAACGGCACCCGGGATGATGCCGAAAAATGTTGAAATCACAAAGCGATGCAACGGGACCTCAAGAAATGAGGGGATCAGATTGGCCAGAAAAAATGGAACAGCCGGGATTAAGCGTATCAAAAACAGCATCGACCATTGGTTTTCATCAATCCCATCTTTGATGGTTTTGGTGATCCCTTCTGCCCCTTCGATCTTTGCGGCGAGCTTTTCGCCAAACCCCCAGCGTGCCGCGAGAAAGATCGCAGTTGCACCAATCGTAGCCCCCGTGACGTTGAACAAAAACCCAGGAAATGTCGCAAATAGAAACCCGCCCGTGAGCGTCGCGATCGTCGCCCCTGGCAAAGAGAAGGCAACAATCACAATATATGCAGCGATAAAGCCCAGCACCGTGAGCAGGTAATTGCTGTCGCGAAACGCAAGCAGGGTTTCGCGGTTTTCGGCCAAAGCCTCAAAGCTAATGTAATCGCGTAAGAAAATCGCGCCCAAAACTGCGACGATGATAATAATGAGCAGGGGAAGCCTACGGGCGAGCTGGCTTTGCTTTTGTGGGGATTGATCAGGGCTGGTCATGTGGTCTCTTTCGGGGCAATTGCGTTCCATATTACATGGACTGTGCATCACAAGACCGATAGCCCCCTCACGTGCCCTTGATCAAATGGGAGAAATATTTCAGAAATTGTGCGGCTCACGTGACCCGAATGAAACATTTGACCGCGAAAAAGCGCGAATTGTTGCAAGCAAGACCTGTCTGATGCGTTGACAGCCTGCGCGCGCCTCACTAAAGGTCAGGCCTGAAATGTAGCAGGCTTCGAATCTTTTACAGGTTTGGCCCATGAACCCGGAGGACACGCGATGAAGCGTACGTTCCAACCTTCTAACCGCGTCCGTAAGAACCGTCACGGTTTCCGTGCGCGTATGGCCACAAAAGCAGGCCGTCGTATTCTGAATAACCGCCGCGCAAAAGGCCGCGCGAAGCTGAGCGCGTAAGCGCCAGATACGCATTCAGACTGGTGTAGGTTTTGAAACCGCCGGTGATCCCTGTGAAAGATGTCGATCTGATCACACATGGGTCTCCGGCGGTTTCCGTTTGTCTGCCGTTTACTGTTTTAAAAAAACGCGCCGATTTTGTGCGTGCGAGCCACGGGCGCAGACATGCGACCCCGGGCATCCATCTCCAAGCTCGTCAACGTGGGGCGGCAGAAGCCGAGGCAGGCCCGCGCGTGGGGTTCACATGCTCTAAAAAGGTTGGCAATGCGGTGGCGCGTAACCGCGCAAAGCGGCGCTTACGCGCTATAGCGCAGATCGTTTTACCGCAATACGGTCGCGATGGCTGGGATTACGTGTTGGTCGGTCGCAAAGAAACCACGGCCCAGATACCGTTTCCCCAGCTAATTGCAGATTTGCAGCGCGCCTTGTCCAAGGTGCATATATGACCCCCTTGGCGCATCTATTTGCATTGCCCGTGCGCGCATATCGCCTGATCTTTTCACCATGGGTGGGGCACAACTGCCGCTATCACCCAACCTGTTCGGCTTATGCGCTCGAAGCACTTGCTATGCACGGCGGGTTAAAGGGGGGGTATCTGATGGTCAGACGGATTTTGCGCTGCCATCCATGGGGCGGAAGCGGTATCGATGACGTGCCTAAGAATTAGAGGGGCGTTCTTATAGTGTTCAACCTCTATAAATTGCAAATTGCTCTTCCTTGTGTGTTATCTCCAGCCGGCCTACAGTTTTCGTAAACTTACAGGACCACCTATAGCGCAGCAGCAAGTGTCGCATTTACGCCAACCTTTGTCTAATCTTGCAACGACAAATCTTGTGCGACATCTCAAGTTTGATCCGAGAGGATCGTTAAGATGCGTTATTTTGGGCTACGAGTTATCAAAAAAGCTTT
>CAKMZE010000049.1:15266-19055 GCA_929200295.1 uncultured Alphaproteobacteria bacterium | reverse complement strand
CGCTCTATCGTGAGGCGGGCGAGATCACCGCCCAGACCCTTGGCAAGACCCATCCCGATTATGCGACCAGCCTGAATAACCTCGGGGTGAATCTGGCCTATCAGGAAAAATACAGCGATGCGCTGGCGCTGTTGCAAGAGGCGTTGCAGATCTACAAAGCCGCATTGCCTGCGGACCATCCGCAAATTGCAAGCACAGAGCAGTCAATCGCAGGGGTGCAGGCCGCGATGGATGGCGCATAGAATGATGCGCAGGGGGCTTGTCACCAATCAGCCTGCGGGGCAATCTGGCGCGACATAACGACGGATGAGGTGGTCGCGTGATTCCAGTGCAGGGCTATGCAGGGCAAAAACTAGCAGTATTGGGTTTGGGCCGCTCTGGTCTGACCGCAGCGCAGGCCCTGATCGCGGGCGGCGCTGAGGTCTGCGCTTGGGACGATGGCGCGCCCGCGCGTGATGCCGCCGCAGAGGCAGGCTTGGACATCTGCGATCTGACCCGGCCCGGTGCGCTGGATGGTCTGCGTGCGCTCATCGTCAGCCCGGGCATTGCGCATCTCTACCCCGCGCCGCACCCGGTGATCGCGGCCGCCTATGCGGCTGGCGTGGTGGTGGATAATGACATCAGCCTGTTCTTTCGCTCTTTTGCCACGTCTGATTGGGACGGGTTCGACACAAGCCCCCGGGTGATCGCCGTGACAGGCTCAAACGGGAAATCGACAACCTCGGCGCTTATTCATCATATCCTCGAGGCCAATGGCCGCCCGACCCAGCTGGCGGGCAATATCGGGCGCGGGGTCTTGGATATTGATCCCGCGCATGACGGTGAGGTGGTGGTGCTTGAGCTGTCGTCCTATCAGACCGAGCTTGCCCGTGCGCTCACCCCGGATGTGGCGGTGTTTACCAACCTTTCGCCTGATCATCTGGACAGGCACGCAGGCCATGGCGGGTATTTTGCCGCCAAGCGTCGGCTGTTTGCCGAAGGCGGCCCGGATCGCGCGGTGATCGGTGTGGATGAGCCCGAGGGCCAGTATCTGGCCAATCAGCTAGGCCAAGACCTGAGCGACGACCGGGTGATCCGTGTGTCATCAGGGCAAAAGCTGGATCAGGACGGTTGGACCGTGTTTGCGCGCAAGGGGTTCTTGTCAGAGTACCGTAAGGGGCGGCAGGTGGGGTCAATCGATTTGCGCGATGTCACGGGGTTGCCTGGCGCGCATAACCACCAGAATGCTTGTGCGGCCTATGCCGCCTGTCGCACGCTTGGGCTTGGGCCCAAGGGGATCGCTGCGGCGTTGCATAGCTTTCCAGGGTTGCCGCATCGGTCGCAGGTTGTAGCGCAAGCAGCGGGTGTGACCTATGTCAACGATAGTAAGGCCACGAATGTGGACAGTGCTGCCAAAGCCTTGCAAGCGTTCCCAAATATCCGCTGGATTTGTGGCGGCTTGCAAAAAGAGGGCGGGGTGGATGGGCTTTTGCCGCATGTGGGTGCTGTGCAAAAAGCCTATGTCATCGGACGCGAGGCCGCAGATTTTGCGCGGCAGCTCACCGGGGTTGAGAGTCAGATTTGCACCACAATGGAGACGGCTGTGGCCGCAGCACATACGGATGCAAAAGAGGGTGATGTGGTGCTTCTTGCCCCTGCCTGTGCGAGCTTTGATCAATACGATAATTTTGAGCAGCGCGGTGAGGCGTTTGTTGCTGCGGTGAAGGCAAGCTTAGGGTAATGTTTTTGCGGTTATGGCCTGCCCCGCAGCCCAGCCAGATGACCAGGCCCATTGGAAATTATACCCGCCCAGCCAGCCTGTCACATCAACGCATTCACCGATGAAATAAAGACCGGGGATGGCTTTTGCCTCCATCGTCTTGGACGAGAGCGCATCGGTGTTAATGCCGCCAAGGGTCACCTCGGCTGTGAGGTATCCCTCTGAGCCTGAGGGGGTGAGCGGCCATGCGGTCAGCTGGGTGCAAAGCTGATCGATCTGCGCATCCGAAAAATTGGCGATTTGACTTGTGAGATTAAGTTCATCGCAAAGATAGCCCGCCAGACGCGCAGGTAGGGTCTGTGCAAGCACAGTTGCCATTGCTTTGCGCGGTGTCGTTTCGCGGGCCTGTTTCAAGATGGCGCGCAGATCGTCCTGTGGCGCAAAGGCGATGGTGATCGGATCGCCCTCTTGCCAGTAAGACGAGGCTTGCAAGATCGCAGGACCCGAGAGGCCGCGATGGGTAAATAACAGAGCTTCGTCGAAACTGGTGGCATTTGCGGTGACGCGGGCATATGTTGCCGTTCCCGCAAGGGGTTTGAACCGTGCATCTGTGAATGTCAGCGGGACAAGCCCGGGCCGTGTGTCGATGACGTCAATGCCAAATTGCGCAGCGATTTGATAGGCAAGGCCGGTAGCCCCCATTTTGGGGATCGATTTACCGCCAGTGGCAACCACAAGATTGCGGGTTTTGATGGGGATGCTCTTTCCCTGCCTTGTGAGCGTCACGTCAAATCCATGATCGGTCTTGTGGATATTATCAACGGATGTGTGCAGCCATAAATCGGCGCGTGCTTGCGCCATTTCATGACGCAGCATGGCAATGATATCTTTTGCGGATGTATCGCAAAACAACTGCCCCAAGGTTTTTTCGTGATAGGGAATGCCGTGCGAGGCAACAAGATCGATAAAATCCCATTGGCTATAGCGGCTTAGGGCCGATTTCGCGAAATGCGGGTTTTGCGACAGAAACTCTGCTGGGCTTGCGTGCAGATTAGTGAAATTACAGCGCCCACCGCCAGAGATACGGATTTTTTCACCCGCCGCCTTGGCGTGATCGACCACGAGGGCACCGGGCCCGGCATGGGCGGCGCACATCATGCCAGCGGCCCCTGCGCCAAGGATGAGCGTGTTGATTTGCATGGACACACTGGTGCCGCGAATGGGCGGGCTGCGCAAGTGGAGAGTGCGGATGCCTCCGGCGGGGATATTTGAAAACCTAAGAACCATGAGCGCGCATGAAATACAGGTGGAATTGCGCATGTATTCGGGGTAAAGTCTTTTTAGACCCGGCAAACGGGCGTTCAGAGGCAGTAAGGCGGTGATCCATGACAGAGATGGTATATGGGACAATTCCGGTTCAAGCGGCAGATCCTGTTCTTCCCAAATGGTGGCGGACGATCGATAAATGGACATTGTCCTGCATCTTTGTGCTTTTTGGTATTGGTTTGTTGCTTGGATTGGCATCATCCCCGCCTTTGGCTGAGCGCAACGGGCTGGCACCGTTTCATTATGTCTCGCGGCAGGCGTTCTTTGGTGGCAGCGCGATGGTTGTTATGGTGATGGTCTCGATGATGTCGCCGCAGCTTGTCAGACGCTTGGCGGTGCTTGGGTTTTTAGGCGCATTTCTCGCGCTTGCGGGATTACCGATCTTTGGAACAGATTTTGGCAAAGGCGCTGTGCGCTGGTATTCGCTTGGCTTTGCCTCTGTGCAGCCCTCAGAATTTTTGAAGCCTGTCTATATCGTCATGGTTGCGTGGTTGATGGCGGCAGGGCAAATGACAGGCGGGCCGCCGGGACGCATGCTGTCGTTTGTGCTGACCTTGGTGATTGTTCTCTTTCTCGCGATGCAGCCGGATTTTGGACAGGCAGCGCTGGTTTTATTTGCATGGGGCGTGATGTATTTTGTCGCTGGGGCCTCAATGTTTATCTTGATGGCGGTGGCGACAGTCACTGTCGCGGGTGGCTTTTTCGCCTATGGTAATTCGGAGCATTTCGCCCGCAGGATTGATGGGTTTTTATCACCAGATGTC
>CAKMZE010000049.1:9674-15256 GCA_929200295.1 uncultured Alphaproteobacteria bacterium | reverse complement strand
GCTATGCAACGAATGCTATTCGTGAGGGCGGCTTTTTTGGGGTTGGCGTGGGCGAGGGGCAAGTGAAATGGTCGCTGCCTGATGCGCACACAGATTTTATCATTGCGGTCGCCGCCGAAGAATACGGGTTGATCTGTGTGCTGGTGGTCATCGCACTTTATACAACGATTGTTGTGCGGTCCTTGTCGCGGCTGATTAAGGAACGCGATCCTTTTATCCGCCTTGCGGGTACTGGGCTTGCCTGTGCCTTTGGTGCGCAAGCGATGATCAACATGGGCGTTGCGGTGCGGCTTTTGCCTGCAAAAGGCATGACGCTGCCTTTCGTGTCATATGGTGGGTCATCGCTGATCGCGGGTGGGCTAGCAATGGGGATGCTACTTGCGTTTACCCGCGTGAGACCGCAAGGCGCGATTGGTGATATTTTGTTACGAGGACGATAAGTATGGCGCCATTGTTAATTATTGCAGCCGGTGGGACAGGGGGGCATATGTTTCCTGCTCAGGCCCTTGCCGAGGCGATGCTGGCGCGCGGTTGGCGCGTGCATTTGTCAACCGATGCGCGCGGCGCGCGCTATACCAGCGGTTTCCCGGATGCGGTCAAGGTGCAGGTTGTCGGCTCTGCGACATTTGCGCGGGGTGGGATTATTGCAAAGCTGTGCGCGCCGTTCCAAATCGCCGGCGGGATTGTTGCGGCAATTTGGCAGATGCTGCGCAAGAGGCCAGCTGTGGTGGTGGGCTTTGGCGGTTACCCGTCAATCCCTGCGATGTCTGCGGCGTGGGTCTTGCGCTTGCCGCGTATGATCCATGAGCAAAATGGTGTTTTGGGCCGGGTTAACCAACTCTTTGCAAAGCGGGTCGATCAGATTGCATGCGGCACATGGCCGACAGAGCTGCCCAATGGCGTGACAGGGGTGCAATGCGGCAACCCTGTGCGCGCAGCAATCGCGGAGCGCGCTGGCGCGGGATACATCCCGCCGGGTGATTACCCGATGTCGATCCTTGTGATGGGCGGCAGCCAAGGCGCGCGGATATTGTCGGATGTGGTGCCGCCTGCCATTGCCGCCATTCCGTTAGAAATCCGTCGCAATATCCGTGTTTCTCATCAGGCTCGGCCTGAGGATCTTCAGCGTGTTGCGCAGTTTTACGCGGATGAGGGGATCTCGGCTGACGTTAAGCTCTTCTTTACCGATGTGCCCGAGCGGCTTGCCGAGGCACAGCTGGTGATCGCCAGATCTGGGGCATCAACGGTCGCAGACACCAGTGTCATTGGCCGCCCCGCGATTTGGATTCCGCTGGCGGCGGCGATCCGGGATGAGCAAACAGCCAACGCGCGTCAGTTGATCGCGGCGGAGGCGGCTGTTCTCGCACCTGAACAGACGCTCACGCCAGAAAGCCTGTGCGCGCAGATCACAGAGATCCTCAGCAGCCCAGAGCGCGCCATGCAAATGGCCAATGCAGCACTCGCCTGCAGTATCCCCGAGGCGACAGAGCGGCTTGTCACGTTGGTGCATGAGCGCGCCAATATCCCCGAGCAAAACGGAGCAGACCCAGAATGAACGCAGCAACAAAGCTCCCGATTGATGTGGGGCCGATCCATTTTGTGGGCATCGGCGGGATTGGCATGTCTGGCATTGCAGAGGTGCTTCTTAACCACGGCTACACGGTTCAAGGGTCTGATCTTAAGGCGACACCGATCACCACGCGCCTTGCCACGCTTGGCGCGCAGATTTTTGAGGGGCAAAGCCCGGATAACCTTGAAAACGCCGCCGTGATCGTCATTTCATCCGCGATCAAACCGGGTAACCCAGAGCTAGACACAGCCCGCGCGCGGGGCCTGCCTGTGGTACGCCGTGCTGAGATGCTGGCCGAACTGATGCGCCTGAAATCCAATGTCGCTGTGGCGGGCACACACGGCAAAACGACCACCACCACGATGGTGGCGGCCCTGCTTGATGAGGGCGGTATCGACCCCACGGTGATCAACGGCGGTATCATCCACGCCTACGGCTCGAACGCGCGTATGGGGCAAGGCGAATGGATGGTGGTCGAAGCTGATGAAAGTGACGGCACGTTTAACCGCCTTCCTGCCACCATCGCTATCGTCACCAATATCGACCCCGAGCATATGGAACACTGGGGCAGCATCGAAAACCTGCGTCAGGGGTTTTACGACTTTGTCTCGGGCATCCCGTTTTACGGTCTCGCGGTTTGCTGCACGGACCACCCAGAGGTGCAGGCGTTGGTGGGCAAAATCAGCGACCGCCGGGTGACCACCTATGGCTTTAACGCCCAGGCAGACGTGCGCGCCACTAACCTGCATTACAAAGGCGGCAGCGCTTATTTTGACATCGCCTTTCAAGGCGAAGAGACCGAGATCACAGGCTGCACCCTGCCGATGCCCGGCGATCACAATGTGTCAAACGCATTGGCCGCTGTCGCCGTGGCGCGGCATCTGGGGCTCAAGCGGGATGAGATCAAATCAGCGCTTGCGGGCTTTGGCGGGGTCAACCGCCGCTTTACCAAGGTGGGCGAGGTGGATGGCGTCACGATCATTGATGACTATGGCCATCACCCAGTGGAAATCGCCGCTGTGCTCAAGGCCGCGCGGCAGGCGACCACAGGCCGGGTCATCGCGGTGCATCAGCCGCACCGCTACACACGGCTGCACCATCATTTTGAAGAATTTTGCGCCTGCTTTAATGATGCCGATGTGGTGGGGATCACAGATGTTTATGCCGCAGGCGAGGACCCGATCACAGGGGCCGGGCGCGATGATCTGGTGACGGGGCTCACGGCCCATGGCCACCGGCATGCGCGCGCGGTGGCGGATGAAGACGCGCTGCTTGCGCTGGTGCAGGCCGAGACGCAGCCGGGGGATATGGTGGTCTGCCTTGGGGCTGGCACGATCAGCGCCTGGGCCAATGCGCTGCCCGCCCGGATGACAGGGGGCTAGATGGAGATCGCAGAGGTTCAGGATAGTGATAGCTTTGGGCAGTATCTGAACAGCCTGCCTGAGGATGCGCGTATCGCAACTGCGCGCACAATTTCGTTTCGTGCAGCGGCCCGCGTGGCACCCTTAGCGCTTTGCGGTTTACCACCTGTGGCAAATGCGCGTAAAATTGATGTGACTGGGGCCGCTGTTCTTGGTGCGCTCTCAATATCAGACGTTGCGCGCAAAATGCCAACGTCTGATATTACCGCCGCCGCCGCCGCCGCCGCCGCCTACGCCTACGCCTCCGCCTACGCCTACGCCTCCGCCTACGCCTACGCCGCCGCCGCCGCCGCCGCCGCCGCCGACGTCGATCTTTGGCCATTAATCCGGGCTGATCTGGCAGCGCTTCGCGCAGATCCCACGGCCCCCCTTGGCCCGCTCTGGCCTGATGGCATGCCTGATGACATTGCGCAGGCTTGGGATGAGACTCGCAAGGCTTTGGCGGCTGATAAACCCGGGAAATGGGCGTTCTGGATCGCCTGGTACACCCGCGTGCTCGCCGATAAAAACACCTATCCAGAGCTGTTATTGCCGATCCTAAAACCATTGCGCAAAGACGATTGGACGGGTGACCCTGCGCGGTTGAACCCCAAGTTTGATCCTGTGCTCGCGGTGTATGAGGCAGAGGATGCTGATACAGCCCCAGAGGATCGTAGCGCGATTGCAAAAGCGGCTTATTTTGATTTTGAGGAGAAAAACCGCCAAATTCGCGCGGTCGCATTCCCCAGCGATCAGGCGGCATTTATTGATGATGAAAGCCGCGATGCGTTTTTAGCCGCCGCACATGATTTGCAAATCACCATGCAAGACTGGTGCGATCTTGCCCGTGCACAATTGCAAGGGGCAAATCGCCCGATCACGTCTGTCAAAGCGGTTGATCAAATTCTTGATCAGCTCGCTGATTTGGAGCGCGGTAAAAAGGTGTCACTGCGCAACATGATCCGCTTGGGCAGCACAGCAAAGCGATTAGCCAGAACCAAAGAGACGTTTGATAACCTTGGCGCGGTGTTGACGGATGATTTGAATGATGCCCTTGATGATTATGCTGATCTTGCCCGCGTGCATCTTGGCGATGTTCTCGCTGCCTTAGATGCGCTAAAAGCGCTTGAGCTTGGTGATCTTAGCAGTGCCGATTTGATGCAAAGCATGCTCGCAGGGTATAAACGCCTACAAGCGTTTGATACAGATGAAATCCTGCCGCCTGATCCGCAAACGCGTGCGATATTTAACGATCTTATTGCCGATCTTGAGGACCAACAAAGCGAGATTGGCGAGGCGCAAACACCAGAGGCGCGTGCGACACGTGGCAAACGCTTTGCCGAGAAATTCGGCGGGGCTAGCGCGACCCTTGGCGGTTATGTTGAAAAAGCGACAGAGAAAGCGAACAAGGGTGCTGCGCGGTTTGATAACGCCGTGAAATGGTACAAAAGATGGGAAACCCTCGATAAGATTAAGGACTGGTGGGATGGTCTAGGTGGGCCGCCGCTATGACCCTCTCGCTCCTTCTCGCTTGTCTTTGGGTTGTGGCCTCGACCGTGGTGGCACTTTTGCCGATGCAGATGCAGTATCGGCCGGGGCTTGTGCTTTTGCTGGCTGCACCCTGTTTGATCATCTGGCTTGGCTATGATTTTGGCTGGTGGATTGCGGTGCTTGGGCTCTTTGCTTTTGTGTCGATGTTTCGTAATCCTCTGCGTTATATCTACCGTCGCTTGCGCGGCGATGCACCGGAGCTGCCGAAATGACCCTGTCGCTTATTCTGGCCTGTGTGTGGCTGCTTGTGGCCAATATCCTCGCGATGATCCCATCACAGGATAATCATTGGCGGCGGGCGTATGTGCTGATCGCCTTTGGCGTGCCGCTGTGGGTCTGGGTGGTGGTGGAAAACGGCTGGCTCATTGCGCTGGTGGTGCTGATCGCTGCGATGTCCGTGTTGCGCTGGCCTGTGATTTACCTGACCCGCTGGTTTAAGCGGCTGGTTATGCGAGGCTAGAGCACCCCATGTGGCAGGATATCGCAGTTTTGGGGATGATGATGCTCTGCGGTGTGGTGCCGTTTGGTTTGGGCTGCTTTTTGGTGCTGCGCGGGCAGGTTGGAGCGGCGTTGACGCTGCTTGCCTTGATCGGCGCGGCGCTGGCGATTGCGCTGTTCGCTTCGGTTCGCCCCTTTGGGGTTGACCCGTTGCAGGCGATTATTGCGGGGCTTTTGTTTTTGGCGCCTGCGGCGGCGGGGGCCACAGCGGGGGTGATCTTGGGCTGGTTGATCCAGCGGCGACGCGATAGGATGTAGGTGATGACAGATCCCAAATGGCAGCTTAGCGATATGCCCCCGGTGCGCGGGGTTTTGACGCCTGACCGGGCGTTGGATGATCTGACATGGATGCGCGTAGGCGGGCCTGCGGATGTGCTGTTTCAGCCAGCAGATCAGGATGATCTATCTGCGTTTCTGGGTGCCCTTGATCCAAACGTGCCTGTCTTTGTCATGGGGGTCGGGTCTAACCTGATCGTGCGTGATGGGGGTATTCCCGGCGTGGTGATCCGTCTGGGTCGTGGGTTTAACGGGATTGAGATCGCGGGTGATCAAGTGGTAGCAGG
>CAKMZE010000049.1:7775-9664 GCA_929200295.1 uncultured Alphaproteobacteria bacterium | reverse complement strand
GTAGCAGGTGCTGCCGCATTAGACGCGCATGTGGCGCGCAAAGCGGCGGCAGAGGGCATCGATCTGACATTCCTGCGCACTATTCCGGGTGCCATCGGTGGCGCTGTGCGGATGAATGCCGGCTGCTATGGGCGGTATATGGCCGATGTCTTGCAATCCATCACGCTGGTTTTGCGCGATGGCACAGTGACCGAGGTGGCTGCTGAAGACCTCGGGTTGGTTTATCGCCAAAGCGTCTTGCCAGATGGCGCGGTGATCATAAGTGCCACATTAAAAGCCCCGCGCGACGCGCCCGAGACATTGATCGCCCGGATGGACGCACAGCTCGCCAAGCGCGATGAGACTCAACCCACAAAGGACCGCACGGCAGGATCGACTTTTCGCAACCCAGCGGGATATTCATCAACTGGGCAGGCGGATGATACCCATGATCTAAAGGCCTGGAAGGTGATCGAAGACGCAGGTATGCGCGGTGCAACCCGTGGCGGCGCTGTGATGAACCCCAAACATGCGAATTTTCTCACCAATGCAGGTAGGGCAACAGCTGCGGAGCTCGAAGATTTAGGCGAAGAGGTGCGGAAAAAGGTTTACGCAAACAGCCAGATCACGTTAGAGTGGGAAATTATGCGCATAGGCAAGCGATTATAAAATCGTACCCTAGCGTAAAAAGACCAAGCCCTTCATAAGGGGCAGGTGGCCGCAGGCAATGGCCACATAAAACGAAAGATAGGGTTATAACCCTACGGTATTGAGGTAGTGGGTATGTCGCGCAGGGCAAGCCCGAAAGTCGTTGTTCTCATGGGTGGCCCCTCGGCTGAGCGCGAGGTGTCGTTGAGTTCTGGGCAGGAATGCGCCGCGGCTTTACGGGCATCAGGATATGACGTGGTGACGCTTGAGGCGGGCGCAGATGCCGGGCCTGAGCTATGCGCACGCTTGCAAGACATTCAACCCGATGTTGTGTTTAATGCGCTCCATGGTCGCTGGGGTGAAGATGGCTGTGTGCAGGGTCTCTTAGAATGGCTGCGCATTCCTTATACACATTCAGGTGTGCTCGCCTCAGCGCTTACGATGGATAAGCAACGCACCAAGGATGTTTATGCAGCCGCAGGATTGCCGTTTTGCCAATCCGTGATCGCAACCTCAGCTGAGGTATCCGCAGCGCATGTTTTACCACCGCCCTATGTCGTGAAACCCTTTAATGAGGGGTCCTCGGTTGGGGTGTATATTGTGCGTGAGGCGGCAAACGGCCCGCCGCAATTGGCCTCTGACATGCCTGACACCGTGATGGTTGAAGCCTACGCACCCGGTCGCGAGCTGACCACAGCGGTGATGGGCGACACAGCGCTCACGGTCACCGATATCATCGTCGATGGCTGGTATGATTATCACGCGAAATACGAGGTTGGCGGATCGCATCATGTGATCCCTGCCGATATACCAAAGGAGATTTTTGACGCCTGCAAAGACTATGCTTTGCGGGCGCATCAGGCATTGGGTTGTCGCGGGTTGAGCCGTACCGATTTTCGCTGGGACGAGGCGCGTGGCCTCGATGGGCTGGTGATTTTGGAAACGAATACCCAGCCAGGCATGACCCCGACATCGTTGGCACCTGAGCAAGCGGCACATTGTGGGTATGATTTCCCAACGCTGTGCCGATGGATGGTGGAGGACGCGTCATGCAATCGCTAGGCCGCACGATCACCCCGCACCGTCGCCCACACGACCCCGCGCCATCAATCTGGCGTTACCGCATGCAGCGTCTGATGCTCACACCAGGGTTTCGTGGAACGATACGCGTCGGTGTGCCTTTGTGTTTGATCGCAGTGATCAGTGGCACATGGCTCTCGAACCCAGTAAACCGTGCATATGCGGATGCGCCATTTGCAGAG